>CAMLYL010000083.1 GCA_946491665.1 uncultured Lachnospiraceae bacterium
ATAACGGATCACTTCCGGGCTGTCTGCCGCAGGCTTTGTATTGGGCATGGCAACAATGGTGGTAAAGCCTCCGTGAAGCGCCGCCGCGCCTCCCGTAGCAATATCCTCCTTATACGTGAGTCCCGGATCCCTCAAATGCACATGCATGTCAATAAATCCCGGCATACAATAAGCCCCGGCTGCATCAAAAACACGGTCGGCCTCTCCCTCAAAAGACTCTGTGATCTGCGCGATCACTCCGTCTTTTACCAGAAGATCTGCCCGACGCTCCGACTGATCACCGGGGTTAACTACAATTCCGTTTTTTATAAGAAGTGTCATAGGATCATTTCCTTCCTTTATCTGCCAAAATAAAATATTCCATAGTTATATCATTCTACCATTTTTCTTTTGGAAGGGCAACAAAAAGAACATATAAAAAAAGCCCTGACCATCCATCCGGTCACGACTTTTTTACATATGGATTCCAATCAGATATGAAATTAAAATATCACCTTCACTGTGGTTCCTTTGCCAACCTCACTTTCAAGCTGAATCGCCGCATTATGAAGCTCTACAATATGTTTTACTATCGCCAGTCCCAGTCCGGTACCGCCGGTCTGGCGGGAACGGCTTTTATCCACCCGGTAAAACCGCTCAAACACCCGCTCCTGCTGATCCTTCGGAATCCCGATTCCCGTATCTGACACGGTAAGAATCGGGGTATCATGTACCAGCCATACGCTGACAGTCACCCGGGCTCCTTCATCGCTGTAACGTATTGCATTCTGACCAAGATTATCGATCAGCTCAGAAATCATGCTGCGGTTTCCCCGAATCATACACGGCTCTCCCATCAGATCAATCCGGATATTTTTCTTTGCCGCGTTTACCTTCAGAAGCTCCACACTGTTCTGTGCTGTTTCATAAAGATTCATCTCTTCCAGGACAATCTGCTGATTGCCGTCCAGCTCAGACAGCTGGATAATATCATTAATCAGCGTCACCAGACGATCTGCATGAAGATGAATCTGCCGCGCAAACTGCGTCTCCTGTTCCTGATCTACCATATGGTTCTCTATCAGCTCCGCATATCCGGAAATCGCTGTCAGAGGAGTTTTCAGCTCATGAGACACATTCGCTGTAAAATCCTGCCGGCTTCTTGCGGCTGCCAGAATATTTTCATGCTGTGCCCGGATCGTATTTACAAAGGGAATCAGTTCTCTGTAAACCGGATCCGTTGACGTATCCTCGATACTCTCGGCCATCTGATCAATCGGAGCCAGAAGCTGTTTCGTCAGCACCCGGGCCAGAACCACACAGAGCAGCAGAATAATGACCACAATCAGAACAAGCGCCGGAATTACGGAAAGAAACATACTGAAAATATTCCGGACATCCGCAGACACACGAAGTACAGTTCCGTCTTCCAGAATTACCGCATAATAATAGGTATTCATATCCATTGTATCGGATTTCCGGACACTCTCTCCCTCTCCATCCTGGAAAGCTTCCTGCACCTCCGGCCGGTCACTGTGATTTTCCAGCTGAGCCGCGCTGTTATCATTGTCAAATAACACGGTTCCGTCATGATCAATCCAGGTTATGCGAAGCTCCTCCACATCAGCAAACAGCGTTTCCAGTTCAGAATCCATCATTTCCGGATCTGTATCCGGCGAATATTCCTGCTGAAAAAAGCCGGTGGCTTTTAACACCTCGGCTTCCATCCGCAGGTCACTGCGCACCTGCCTCTGAAACAATCCATAAAAAATGAATGTCATACTGAGCGTAGTGGCAATGACCGCAAGTATTGATATTCCAAGCAAGCGCAAATTGATTTTCTGCTTCATAAATTTCTTTCCTCAGCCTTCCTGCTGTTTTATGATATCAGTCAATCACATATCCCACATTCCGTACCGTACGAATACGGCTTCCGGCCTCTCCCAGCTTCTGACGAAGTGTCTTGATATGCATATCAACCGTCCGGGATTCGCCCTCGAACTCAACTCCCCATACCTGACGCATAATAGCTTCTCTGGAGAGAACAACGCTGGGATTTGTCATCAGGTAACGAAGCAGTTCATATTCTTTAAAAGTCAGCTCCAGCTGCCGCTCATCCACGAAAACCAGATGACGCTCGTGGTCAATCATAATATTTCCCAGCTGCAGCACTTTCGGTTCACTGGTTTCCGTACGGCGCAGAAGAGCCTTCACCCGGGTAATCAGCTCCATAATGGAGAAAGGTTTTTTGATATAATCATCAGCTCCTTCATCCAGTCCCCGGATCATATCCATCTCCGTTGTTTTCGCTGTCACCATAATAATCGGGAGACGTTTGGTTGTCGGATTATTTCTGAGCTTCTTTAAAATATCATACCCATTCTCATCCGGAAGCATAATATCCAGAAGCACCAGATCCGGCGTGATCTCATCCAGTTTCTTATAAAAGTCTTTCGCCTTCTCAAAAGCGCAGACCATATAATTACTGTTTTTTAAAGCAATCGTCTCAATTTCTCTTATGCTGCTGTCATCTTCTACAATATAAATCAATGCCATCTTTCCACCACCTGATTTCCTAGCCTGTTCTCATTCTGTTCAGGTGAATTCAACTGCTTTCTGCTGCTATTCACCCTTCATTTTCCTTATAAGCATCCTGCGCTGTCTTATCTGACAGTTATTTCTTTTCGGGCAGTTCATATTTATTCTTCAAGCTGATACATTGTTCCCGGAACCAGGCGCTGTCCTCCTCTGCAGCCAGTTCCAGATACTCATGAGTATCAAAACCATCTTCATTAATCTGAAGCATACACACTGCAACATTGGAACAGTGATCAGAAACCCGCTCATAATTGGTAATAACATCTTCCAGCATCAGTCCGGCTTCCATCGTACACCTTCCTTTTCTGAGACGGGTAATATGCCGCTGTTTCATCTCAATGCTCAGTCCGTCTATAACCTCCTCAAAAGGCTCTACCTGTCTGGCCAGCGTAAGATCCCCGGTCCGGAACGCCTGAATCGTCTGTTGCACAATATCCTGTACAGCTTTTGAATAAACAGCCATCTCTTCCATGCCTCCGCTGGTGATGCTGATATCTTTTTCATGCATTTCCACTGCTGAATCCCTGATATTCACCGCATGATCTGAAATCCGCTCAAAATCATTGATGCAGTGAAGAAGAATTGAAAGCATCCGACTGTCATTCTGAGACAAATCCAGGTTGCTGACTTTCAGCAGATATGTTCCCAACGCGTCCTCATAACGGTCTACCCTCTGCTCCATGGATTCCACCAGCTTTGCCTTATTTTCATTATAATCCTGAAGAAGCTCTGTCGCAAGCTGCAGTGCGTCTCCCGAAATCTCCGCCATCTTAATTACAGTATCCCTGCTGATCTGCACAGCAAAAGACGGTTTCTCCAGAAAACGGGCGTCCAGAACGGCCAGTTCATCCGGAACATTTTCTGCTCTTTCCTCTTTCCGCTCAGGAATCGTAAGCGTTGCCAGCTTAACCAGAACATTGGCAAAGGGAAACCATGCGGCGCAGCAGGCAATATTAAACAGACTGTGTACCACCGCAATTCCCATGGCGGAAGCGGGCTGATCCAGAAAAGCAAAATCGACAAACTGGTTCACAGAATAGAATACAATCATGAATACAATCGTACCAATCAGATTGAAATACAGATGCATCATGGAAGCGCGCTTTGCGTTTCTGCTGGCTCCCACCGCCGAAATCAGAGCAGTCACACAGGTTCCTATATTCTGTCCCATAATAATGGGAATTGCCACAGAAAAAGGCACTGCTCCCGTCGCGCACAGCGCCTGCAAAATTCCCACGGATGCCGATGAACTCTGGATAACCGCAGTCAATACTGTTCCTGCCAGCAGTCCCAGTATGGGATTTGAAAATCTTGTAAGAATACTGGTAAACTGTTCATTCTCTGCCAGCGGCTCTACCGCCCCGCTCATAGTCTCCATGCCAAACATCAGCACTGCAAAACCAAGCAGAATATGTCCTACATCTTTTCTCAGGGCATTTCCTCTTGATGTCATGGTCAGAATAATTCCGATTGCCGCCAGAATAGGCGAAAAAGAAGACGGTTTCAGCATAGAAAGCAAAAGATTTCCGCCCTCAATTCCTGTCAGGGAGAGCAGCCATGAGGTAACCGTTGTTCCAATATTGGCGCCCATGATCACCCCCACCGCCTGGGTCAGCTTCATAATACCGGAATTGACAAATCCTACTACCATCACCGTAGTGGCCGAGGAAGACTGGATGACCGCAGTTACTCCCAGTCCCAGAAGCACACCCTTGAGCCGATTGGAGGTCAGCCTCTCCAGAACACGATCCAGTTTTCCACCGGATACTTTAACCAGACTGTCTCCCATAACATCCATTCCAAAGAGAAACAGAGCCAGCCCGCCGATCAATGTCAAAACTGCAAAAATATCCATATTCACTCCTTTTGCCCGGCACTCTTCCGGAACATTACATATATTTGACTTCGATTTTACATTGTAGTGGATCTATGTAAAATCTGGAAGTTACTTTTTGTAAAATTCAGGTAAAATTTTGCAAAAAGAGTGAATAACAGCCCGACTAATTCAATGATTCATGTACTCCATTAATAGAATAGATTACCCACTCTGCAATATTCGTTGCATGATCCCCGATCCGCTCAAAATATTTTGCCACCATCAGCAAGTCTACTGCCACTTCTGCACTGATGGTTTTCTCCTGAATCATTTCAATAAGAGCATTTCTTGCATCCAGGAAAAGTGAGTCAATCTCATCATCCTTTACAATAATTTCTTCTGCCTGCTTCATATCTCTGGCCACAAACGCTTCGATACTGTTCACAACCATTAACATGCTTCCGGCTGCCATTTTTTTAATGATATCCATTTTGGGCAGATGTTCCTCTCCCGCAAGACTGATGGAAATCTCTGAAATATCCGCCGCCTGATCGCCGATCCGTTCCATATCCGTGATCATCTTCAGCGCTGCAGAGATAAGCCGCAGGTCTCTCGCCACCGGCTGCTGCTTCATGAGAAGTTTCATGCAGAGAGTTTCTATATCCCTCTCCTGCTGATCTACTTCCTCATCATATACCATATTTTTTTTCGCTTTTTCCACATCCCGGTGCATCATTGCCTCAATCGCATGCTCTATTGCCTGCTCAATCATATGCCCCATGATAATCAGCTGTCCGTTCAGCTCATTCAACTGTCTGTCAAATTGATTTCTCATTTCCTGCTCCTGTTCTGTCTGAAAATCTTTTTAAACATATCTTTTGAAAGTCATATATCATCCGAAACGTCCGGTAATATAATCTTCTGTTCTCTTATCCTCGGGATTAGAAAAGATCTTATCTGTATCGCCATATTCCACAAGATCTCCCAGAAGGAAAAACGCGGTCTGGTCTGATACACGGACTGCCTGCTGCATGTTATGTGTCACCATAACAATTGTATACTTGTTTTTCAGTTCCATAACCAGATCTTCGATTTTTCCCGTGGAAATCGGATCCAGAGCGGAAGTAGATTCATCCATCAGCAGCACTTCAGGCTGAACCGCCAGCGCACGGGCAATACAGATTCTCTGCTGCTGACCGCCGGAAAGGGCCAGAGCTGATTTTTTCAGCTTATCTTTCACTTCATCCCAGATTGCCGCTCCTTTTAAGGAGGTCTCTACCAGTTCATCCAGCTTTGCCTTGGAATGGATACCGTGCGTTCTCGGTCCGAACGCTACGTTATCATAAATACTCATCGGGAAAGGATTCGCCTTCTGGAACACCATGCCGACACGTTTTCTCAGAAGATTGATATCCATATCCTTACCGTAAATATCCTCCCCATCCAGAGAAATCAGCCCGTCAATTCTGCATCCCTCTACCAGATCGTTCATACGATTCAGGGATTTCAGCAATGTGGACTTACCGCATCCGGAAGGTCCTATAAACGCTGTAATCTGATTTTTTTTGATATCCAGATTAATATTTTTTAACGCATGAAAATCACTGTAGTGAAGATTCATGTCTTTAATAATCATTTTATTTTCCACTGTTATTTTTCCTCTTCAATCCTGTTTATATATATCCGAAAAAAATACAAATCTGTTTCTAATCTCTCTTCATCCTACCGGCAACTTTTGCGGAAAGTACATTGATCACAAGAACCATGATCAGGAGAACCACCGCTGTTGCAAATGCCTGATCCGTATGAAGACCCTCCTGAGAAAGTACATACATATGTACCGCCAGGGTACGTCCGGAAGAAAGAAGGCTGTTGGGCAGCTCGGCCACAGTACCTGCCGTATAAATCAGAGCTGCTGTTTCACCGGCAATACGTCCGGTTGCCAGAATAACGCCCGAGAGAATACCCGGTATTGCGCTGGGAAGCACAATGCGGAACACAGTACGCAGCTTTCCGGCGCCCAGACCAAAACTTCCCTCCCGATAGCTTACAGGGACTGCAAGCAGCGCCTCCTCAGTAGTACGCAATACAGTAGGCAGTACCATAATCGCCACAGTCAGGATACCGGCGATCAGAGAATAGGACATATGACACGCTGTTACAAAAAACAGCATACCAAACAGACCATATACAATAGAAGGAATACCGGTCAGAGTCTCTGCCATCATTCGAATTACCTTAACCAGCTTATTTCCTTTCTTCGCATATTCTGTCAGATAGACAGCTGAGAAAACTCCCACCGGAACTGCAATCAGCAACGCCACCCCGATCATAATGAGTGTGTTAATAATGGAAGGCAGCATAGAACAGTTTTCTGATGTATAATGCAGGGAGAACAATTCCGGACTCAGATTGGGAATTCCCCGTACCAGAATATAAACAATCAGGTATCCCAGCATTGCAATTGTAAATACAGCCGCAGCAATCACAAGAATTTTAAGGACAAGCGAACCGGCGTATATTTTTTTCTTTTTCGTTTTTGTTTCCATCAGTCGCGCTCTCCTTTCCCTTTGATAATGCTGAAGCATACATTAATAATCAAAATAAAGACAAACAGAACCACACCGGTAGCGATCAGCGCCTCTCTGTGAAGTCCGGTTGCATATCCCATTTCCAGCACCACATTGGTAGTCAGGGTTCGTACGCCCTGCAGAATGCCGCTGGGAATACGGGGCTGATTTCCCGCAATCATTACGACCGCCATGGTCTCTCCAATCGCACGGCCGATTCCCAGAACCACACCGGCCAGAATACCGGATTTTGCCGCGGGAATCACGCAGCGGAAAATACTGGCCTCTTTCGTTGCTCCCAATGCAAGAGCGCCTTCAAAATATGCCTCATCCACCGCACGGATAGATGTCTCAGATACGCCAATAATAGTTGGCAGGATCATAATTCCAAGAATAAAAGAAGCAGTCAGAATACTCATTCCATTGCCCCCGAACCAGTCGCGGACCATGGGAACAATTACCATCAGGCCAAAGAAGCCATAAACAACGGAAGGAATACCTGCCAGAAGCTCCGTTGCCGGTTTTACTATTTTATAAATCCCTTTGGGACAATATCTTGCCAGAAATACAGCCGCAAAAATCCCCACCGGAACTCCCAGCAAAATGGCTCCGCCTGTGATATACAGACTGCCGATTATCATAGGGAAGATTCCGTACAGATCATTGCCGGGTCTCCAGGTTGTACCGCCGAGGAATTTACCCAGACCGATCTCACCCATGGCGGGAATACCGTTTGCGAACAGGAAAATACAGATGCAGGCTACTGCCGCAATGGAAATACAGGCAACAATCAGAAAAATAATCTCAAATACTTTTTCTTTTCGTTTCATAACTAACCTCAAACTAACCATAACATGGAACTATTCAGAATCCCCTTTCGGCGGATTCTGAATAGCCGTAATACTTGTTTTCTTTTAATTATTCCGAATCAGATTGCTTTACTCTGCGTCAGCCCAGGTTGTAACCTCACCTGTAAAGATCTGCTGTACCATATCGGAAGTAAGATTTGTAATAGGGTTCTCCTGATTTACAATTACAGCAATGCCATCAATTGCAATCTGAGTAGCTGTTACACCAGTCTCATCATCATGCAGATCACGGGAAGCCATACCGATATCACAGGATCCCTCTATTGCAGAAGTAATACCAGTAGTAGAATCAGATGTCTGAATCTCAATTGTTGCATTGGCATTTACCGCCTCATAAGCTTCTTTTAATTTCTCCATTACCGGGGAAACACTGGAAGAACCTGCAACAGAAACAGTTCCGGAAGCGCCGTTGCTTGTGAACGCCTCGCCTTCTGCCACTTTGATGTAACCCTCTTCCTCAACAACAGCCTGGCCCTCAGCGCTCATGATAAAGTTGATAAAATCCTGAGCTACATCGCTGACATTGTCACCTGTTACGATATTGAAAGGACGGGACACTTTGTATGTACCGTCAGATACATTGTCTGTAGTTGCATCTGCGCCGTCAATCTGAACAGCCTTAACGGTATCATTCAAAGAACCAAGAGAGCAGTAACCGATTGCATAAGGATCACCAGCTACAGTTGACATCATAACCTCTGTGTTGTTTGTGATAGTAGCCTCAACAGTAGTCATATCCACTTTCTCACCGCTCTCATCTTCCTGCTCAATACCGAACAGTTCAATGAATGCGCTTCGTGTACCGGAGCCATCCTCACGGGATAATACATTAATTGCAGAAGAGGTATCAAAATCACCTGCAGATGCTGCTCCGTCACCTTCGTTTGTACTGGATGCCGCATCATTACCTGAACCGGATGTATTATTTCCACATCCTGTCAAAGCTAAACCTGCAACTGCTGCTGCACAAAGAGTAAGTGCTAATACTTTTCTTAATTTCATTTTCTTGTCTCCTTTTTGTCTCACCTTTTCAGGTTTGTTCTCTTCGAAATCTCTTTCATTTCTACGAGTGCTATCTTATCAGCACTATGTAAAAAGCAAAATCCGGAGACAGTAAAATATATGTAAATATTTTGTGTGTGAATTTACATTTCACTCTACATTCATTCTGCCCATTACGCCGCATTCTATTCCGCCGCAGTACAATCCCTTCGGAGCGTTTTCATCTTATAAAACGAAAAAAGACCCCGTCGCTCCGGAGTCCCGTCTGTATTACACAATTATTCATACTTTTTATTTTTCCCTGACAGGGGAAACTTTTTTTCCTGTTCCGCTTTCAGAGCACATTCCCTCCAGTAATTTGACAATCCCGCAAGTTCATCCGCCCGGAAAGGACACCGTTCTTCCCCCAGCCGCACCGCAAATTTCATCAGAGAGACATGAATAGAATAAGTAAGTTCCACACAGAAAGGGCGCAGTTCATCCCGCGGCATCCCCTCTGAATCCATCATCCGGTTAATATCGGCACATATCCTGCTTTTAAACTTCTCTTCAAAATAGGGATCTCCGTTTTCTCCCATCAATGCCATCAGATACCGCCGTTTCTTCATACACCAGTCAAACCAGTCCCGAATAGAATCCAGAGGCTCTATTTTCCTGATATCAAACTCTACATCTCTGTAAAAAACCATATCTCTCAGAAGATCCTCTTCCAAAGAGGTAATCAGATCATTCAGATTATCGTAATACTGATAAAAGGTACTTCTCTGAATATGCGCCGCTTCTGCAATCTCTCTGACCCGTATTTTGTCGTAAGATTTATTCTCCATGAGAGATACGTAGGCATTCCTGATCTGTTCACATATTTCCCCTGTCTTTTTTTTCATATATATCCTCAAAATTCCTACAATTTTTCTGATTATGTCCTTTTCTTTTCTCTGTTTCTGTCATATCATTTTAATATTCCATTATAATACGGAGGTCAGCAATATGACAAACAAAGAATTAATTGAAAGATTTTACGATGAAGTATTTAACAGCCGGGATCTTTCCAATCTGGATCAGTATATGAAGGATGATTATATCCAGCACAACCCGACAGCGGAATCCGGCAAAGAGGGATTTATCAGATTCTGCGACAAATTTCTTGCCATGAAACCTCACATGGAAATCAAACAGATTATTGCAGAAAATGACCTGGTCTGTGTTTTCTTCAAATGTACCATGGAGGCAAATGGTATGGAAAACAAAGTGTTCGACCTGTACCGTATAGAAAACGGCAAACTGGCCGAACACTGGGACTGCGTGGAACATGATATCGGAAAAATCGCTCCGCTCCATGATAACGGACTCTTTTAGGTGCTGTTCACAGCAGTCTAGTAGTCTATCTCTCCTTCCAGCATTCCGATCAGCAGCGCCACAGAACCGGAAATTCCGTAGCTGGCGCTGTTGATAGTAATGTCATAATTTTCACTTTTTCCCCACTCTTTTCCTGTAAAAAACCGGAAATTCCGTACATGCCGCGCGTCAGAGCGCTTCAGCATCTTACGCACCTGCTTCTCTGTATGTTCCGGATACATGGTTCGAATCCGTTCCACCCGTTTCTCAAAAGGCGCCGAAATAAATACATTGACATGCGGAATTCCTGCATTTGTCAGGACAACATCTGCATAACGCCCCATAATCACAAAATTTTCCCGCCTGGCCAGGTCTTCAATCAAACGACTCTGGACAAAAAACAGGGCATCCCGCTTCGGAAGACCGTGATAGCGGACAAAATCCTCTTTCATTTGTTTAAAAAATGGCATATCTTCATCTGAAAATGGCCGGCCTGTGTAAACAGGACTTCCCTCTGTGTTCTTTTGTTCATACAGATAACTGACATCCCAGACACTACTTTTTCCGGCCTCCAGTCTTTTCAGCAGTTCCTTCAGAAGTCCCTGGTCATAATAACTTAGTTTCAGTTCATTTGCCAATGCAAATCCTATCTCTGTTCCTCCGGCACCCCGGGTTTTTCCGATACAGATAATCTTTTTATCCTGATCTGAAAAACGGGTCTTCAAAGGCATGGAATTCAACATGGCTCTGGATTCATCCAGAATATCAATTCTGGTATAGCGGTCAGCCTGCTCCCGAGTCAGCTTCGTAATCTCCAGAAATTCCTGCATCAGATCTTCCTGAATTTCAGAGTTCTGAAGTGTTTTGCTCATATTTCCAATAAGAGCCAGCTCATCCCGCAGCACATAAGCGCCTTTCTTTGACTCCAGAAGATCTATGATATACTGAATATTATTTTCTTTGTCGCCGCTGTACACACGCCCCAGGGAAGAACCTGTATCCACATACACTTTTTTGTCCAGATTATAAATCCGCTCTGCCAGTTCACGCAGATCAATATTTTCCTTCTTTTCCATGTCACTTACCTCCTAGAGAAAGAACAGCAGCGTATCAACAATAAATACCGGAATTAAAAACCGGACAGACCACCACATATAGCCAAAAAAGGACGGCATACGCACACCATTTTCATCAGAGATTGTTTTTACCATAAAGTTCGGGGCGTTCCCAATATAAGTATTCGCTCCCATAAACACGGCGCCGCAGGAAATCGCCATCAGCATCTGAACCGGTACAGTACCCACCGCGGTTGCCAGACCTGAAGTGAATCCGGAAGCGCCGGCTGCAGTCAGAAATACCAGATACGTGGGTGTATTGTCCAGGAAGCTTGACAGCGCTCCGGTTGCCCAGAACATCTGGAACGGTTCTGTCAGACCCAGCTGCGATCCCACGTTTCTTAATATCATCAGCGCCGGCTGCATGGTGATAAAAATACCGATAAACAAAACGGCAACCTCTTTAATCGCTCCCCAGGTAAAGTGGTTTGCGGTGCGGATCTCACGTTTTGTGGTCTTAAAGGACAAAAAGGCAGCCACAAGAATAATAATCACTTCTATCAGCGATGTAATCGGGAATGATATCTCTTCAAAAATGTGAATGCCGATGGTCTCTCCCGCTGCATCCTGAAAAGCAGGGAGTTTCGGCAAAACGCCGCTTAACACAACAGCAGCAATAATCATTACCAGAAAAATCACATTGTGAATCCCTCTGATATGGAACTTTGTCCGGCCCGAACTGATATCCGGTCTCATTCCGTCTGCAAGATCCCGCCTGTATTCCCTTTTATCAATAAAATAAAAAATCACCAGAAGAATTACCATATTCACAGCCAGCACAGGCAGCAGATTAAAACTCCAGGCAAAGGGAATTCCTCTGGAAAATCCCATCAGAAGAGGCGGATCGCCAATCGGGGTCAGACACCCTCCGATGTTGGATACCAGAAAGATAAAAAACACCATAATATGTGCCCGTCTCTTTCTCCAGGCATTCATCTTAATAATCGGACGCACAAACAGCATACTGGAACCTGTGGTGCCGATAAAGCTGGAAAGCAGCGTTCCCAGGATCAGTATGATAATATTCATCCGCGGACATCCTGCCAGATCTCCGTCCAGATTAATATTTCCCGCCACACAATACAGTCCAAACAGCAATACAATAAATGTCAGATAGTCATTAAACAGACACTCCAGCACAGTATCCGCCGCAGCCCCTGCCCCATACATAACTGCGAATGGTATAATAAACAGGAGCGACAAAACAGCAATTACCAGCGGCTGACGCTTTTCCCACCAATCTCCCGCCACGAGGGGAAGTATGGCAATGCACAGCAATACTCCCACAAAGGGCAGGCAAACCCATAGCGGTATGGACGACAAATCATAATTATTCATCTCCGAACCTCCCGCACAATCTCACGGATCGTGTCTACTTTCATAATGTTTTACCTATTATAGTCTTTTTTACCTGAATGTTCAAGCACCCGTTCACGTTTCCTTTCTGCAGAAAGCCGGTGAGGACAAGGCTGTATCATATTCCGGATAATCCCATACTTTATAATCATAATCATCCGCGGTCAGTTCTTCCCGCTTCTTTCCGCCCTGATCAAATCGGTTCTCCTGCCACAAATAGAGAGACAGACAGTCCAGCAGATCACATTCCTGATAGGAGAGCCCCTGCAGGGGATCTCCTTTTCTCCTCGCCATTTTTCCCGCTTCGACCAGGCAGGGGTGAATCTTTATATCTACCCGCTTGGGGTTCATTCCATTTTCCCCATGGCGGAAAATGATATCAAGCTGTTCCCTGGAAACCGGTTTTACATAACCCTGCGCTCTAATATAAGCATTCCATCTTCGATGTTCTATCCATGCCAGTCGCTCTCCAGCATCCGGATCCGACAGCCATCCGGACAATTCTTCTTCATTCTGTCCGGATTCCAGAATAATTTCCCCACTCCGCCGGGATACAGCCGCGATTTTTCCTTCGCTGAAATATTTATAGGAAGCATGAGCCACCCGGGCTACAGTAGATAATGTCTTATACTCATCATCCGCGTCCTTTTCCTGGCGCTGTTTATCGTAAATCTGCCCGGCAGCCAGAGACCGCTCTGTAAAATCCGATAAGAATACATTCCGGCAGCTGAAACGGCTTTCATGACTTCCGAAAGGAATAATCCAGCCGCCGTCTTCACTCTCTCCGTCATTTCTGACAATGTCTCCAAGCCTTGCATCAAATACAGCGCAGGCAATTACCGGAATAAAATTATATTTATTTCCAAGTCTCTGTTTGGCAAGCCAGCGGTTCAGCTCCCCGGAAATCTCCATATTTTTTCTGTCAGATCCCAGCGCCGCAACAAAATAGTGTGTTTTCTTCAGAAGCCCGCCGTATTCCGCAAAAAAATCTTCCGTTTCAATATCATAATCCCGAAAATAGACATCCGCATAGGGAGGATTTACTTCATTTCTTCCGGAGCATTCCGGCCAGATGCGGAGCAGCTCCCGGTCTGCTTCCTCTCCATCCACTCTGCAGGTTTTCAAAAGCTCTTCATAATTCCGCATCAGAGACTGTTTCATGGCAGAAGCATTCCGCGCAATTACATGAATCTCCAGCCGGTGATCATAAAACTGACCGTACCAGTACACATTCCGGAACACCTCTTCACCAATCCGCCCGCTGCCCAGAATTGTGATTACCAATTTCTTTTCCTGTTTTCCGTCATCCGTTATGTCTCCCGCAAGCAGCGGCACATACAGCGGCACATGATACAGAAGATTCATTGCCATACTTCTGTAATCCTGGACTTCTCTCACCACCACATCCCGAAGACGCTCTCTGTTTTTCTTCCTT
>CAMLYL010000084.1 GCA_946491665.1 uncultured Lachnospiraceae bacterium
TTTTCTCAAGTGAAACTTAATATTAAAAAGTGACATTTTCAAAAGTTATTGACATCACTTTTTTCAAAAACTTTCCTTAATATCATACTTTGCATTTTGCTGCAGGCAGCTTCTGTATTTCACAGATACTCAATCCCTATCATTGTCAGTCCATGAGCCGGAGCAGTAGGCCCCGCTGCCGTCCGGTCTCTGGCTGCCAGAATCAATGACATCTCTTCCGGCTCCAGGATTCCCGTTCCTGCCTGCAGCAGAGTTCCCGCAATAATTCGCACCATATTATACAGAAAGCCGCTTCCGGTCACACGGATTGTAATAATATCACCGGACCTTTCCACGGAACACTCATAGATAGTCCGCACCGTATCCTCCACAGGAGTATTTACCGAACAGAAACTCTTAAAATCATGAGTTCCCTCCAGATATCCGGCCGCCTGTCTCATTTTCATAAGGTCCAGCTTCCGGTAAACAAAATAAGTATCCAGCCGCCTGGTAGGCAGCGGAAACATCCGGTTCAAAATCCTGTACTCATAGGTCTTTTTGCTGTCACAATGCCTTGGATGCCAGTCCGGGGACACCTCGGAAGACTCCTGCACTACAATATCTTCCGGCAGCCGCTGATTCAGCGCATAGGAAATCTTGTCCGGCGGAATGCGGGTCTCTGTATCAAAAACAGCCACATTTCCCAGAGAGTGAACGCCGGAATCCGTCCTGCTGGCTCCAATCACCCGAATATTCTCACCCAGCAGACGGAACAGAGCTTCATTTAAAACGCCTTCGATTGTCACCCCGTTTGGCTGAAGCTGCCAGCCGCAGTAATTTGTGCCGTCATAGGCCACTATAAGTTTTATTCTTTTCATGAGCCAACCGCCTTTTCCGCAGAATTCTCTCCCCGAAAATTTTCACACAGCATTCCACACATCATCGTTCAAAAACGAAAATTTATCTTCTGCCGTCCCGGGCAGGAAAATACGTCTGCATTTATAAAAAAATACGAAACAGAATCACTGCCGCCAGAAACGCGAACACAATTACATAAGCCCGGTAATCTCTTCCTACATATTTCAGCGGCTTCATCTTCGTTCTTCCCTCACCGCCATGATAGCATCTGGCTTCCATGGCAAGCGACAGATCATTCGCCCGGCGAAACGCAGACACAAACAGAGGAACCAGGACAGGAATCAGGCTCTTCGCCTTTTTTAACAGTCTGCCCTCATCAAAATCCGCTCCCCGGGCCATCTGCGCCTTCTTAATCTTGTCCGCTTCCTCTGACAAAATCGGGATAAAACGTAGCGCAATAGACATCATCATGGCAATCTCATGAACGGGGACACCGATTTTAGCCAGAAAACGAAACCCCTTCTCCATACCGTCCGTCAGCTTGTTGGGCGAGGTTGTCAGCGTCATGACAGACGTTCCTACTACCAGAAAAATCAGCCGCAGAGAATAATAAATGGTATTATGAATTCCCTGTCCGGTGATTGCCACCGCTTTCCATTGAAAAATCACATCTTCGCCCTGGGTAAAAAACAAATTGCAGACCGCAGTAATAACGATCAGTACCCAGATGGCCCGGACTCCTTTCAGCATCATGGAAAAGGGTACTCTGGAAAGCGCTATCATAGCCACAAGAAATGCCGTCACCAACAGCCATCCCCAGATATTATTTACCAGAAATAATGCCACAATATATAAAATAGTAGAAAACAGTTTTACACGGGGATCCAGCCTGTGAATTACAGAATCCGCCGGATAATACTGACCTAATGTAATATCCTTTAACATAACCTCTTAATCTCTTCCTTTGCCTGGGAAATCGTGGTGACACATCCTGACACCGGATATCCTTTTTCTCTCAGCCCGGTCATCAGGTAAGTTACCTGCGGCGCCGCCAGTGAAGCCTCTTCCAGCTCCTTTACATGGGAAAATACCTCTGCCGGACTGCCGTCCAGCATAATCCGGCCGTGCTTCATTACCACAATCCGGCTGACATAATCCGCAACATCTTCCATACTGTGGGACACCAGGAACACAGTGATTCCCAGTCTCTCATGAAGTTCCCTGATCAGGGCGAACAACTCGTCCCGTCCCCTGGGATCCAGCCCCGCCGTAGGCTCATCCAGAATAAGCACCGACGGTTCCATGGCTATCACACCTGCAATGGCAGCCCGGCGCTTCTGTCCTCCGGACAGTTCAAAAGGGGACATCTCCCAGCATGTCTCAGGAAGCCGCACCTTTGTCAGAGCTTCCCTGGCTTTCTGCAGGGCATCTTCCTCGGAAAGTCCCTGATTTTTCGGCCCGAAAGCCACATCCTTCAAAACAGTTGTTTCAAACAGCTGATACTCCGGATACTGAAACACCAGCCCCACCTGTCCCCGCAGGGAGCGCATGGAAAACCCCGGAGCATAAATATCCTGATCCTCATACAGAATCCTTCCGGATGATGCCCGAATCAAACCGTTCAGCAGCTGAATCAGAGTGGACTTTCCCGATCCGGTATGCCCGATAATCCCAACAAACTCCCCCTCATAAATATCCAGGCTGACATGTTCCAGCGCCTGCATGGCATAAGCCGTTTTCGGTGAATAGATATAGCTGACATCCTCCAGACGTATTTTTCTCTTTCTTCCATTTTCAGAAGCCGCTCCACACTGCTCCGGCAAATCTTCTTCCTGAATGATATCCTGCGCCTCTGCCGGAAACCGCTCCCTCTGATCCCGAAAAATTTTCTCCAGAACTTCTTCCAGTTCCTGCCGGCTTAAAATCCCCTCCGGAACAGGCCACCCCTCTTCCCTCAGTTCATGAGCCAGACAGGTAATCTGCGGAACATCCAGACCATAGTCTCTCAATTCTTTCACCCGTGAAAAAATCTCACGGGGCTTCCCCTGCATGACCACCCGGCCCTGATCCATCACAAACACATAATCCGCATCAGCCACTTCTTCCATATAATGAGTGATCAGAATCACAGTCACTCCTTCTTCTCTGTTCAGCTGATGAGCAGTCCGCAATACCTCCTGCCGACCGCTGGGGTCCAGCATGGCGGTGGGTTCATCCATTACAATACATTTCGGATGCATGGCCACCACTCCGGCCACCGCTACCCGCTGCTTCTGTCCTCCGGACAATTTATTGGGAGAATGATACCGGTATTCTGTCATACCGACGGCCTGAAGACTGTCTTCCACCCGCTTCCAGATCTCATCCGTGGGAACTCCGATATTTTCCGGCCCGAAAGCCACATCTTCTTCCACCAGCCCGGCCACAATCTGGTTATCCGGATTCTGAAAAATCATTCCGGCGGTCTGCCGGATCTCCCACAGCCGGTCCTCGTCCCGCACATCCTTTCCATCCACCCAGAGAGCTCCCTCTGTGGGTGACAGAAGCACATTCAAATGTCTGGCAAAGGTAGACTTTCCCGATCCGTTATGCCCGAGAACCGCAATAAACTGTCCTGCCTCCACCTCCAGATCAATACCATCCAGAGCCGCCACTTCAGCCACTGCCTCTCCGTTTTCATCCCGCCTGACAAAACTGTGTTTCAAATTTTCCGCTTTAATAAACGCCATCGTTTTCACCTGTATTTTATCGTATATAGTCCTCATATTTTGTCAGATGCCCTGTCAGCTGCATCTGTGAAAAGTGATTCTGCCGCAGCGCCTCATAGAGCACCACAGCCACGGAATTCGCAAGATTCAGAGAGCGAATCTCATTCATCATGGGAATCCGCACGCATCCGGCTCTGTTATAAGCCAGAATTTCCTCGGGAATCCCGGCGCTTTCCTTGCCGAACATAATATAGCAGTCCTCCTCATAAGCAACATCTGTATATACATTCTGCCCTTTTGTCGTTGCCATATAAATCTTCGCCCCGGGATTTCTCTCCAGAAAATCATTATAATTCACATATGTGGTCACATCCAGATCCTTCCAGTAATCCATTCCGGCCCGTTTCAGAGCCTTTTCCGTCAACTGAAACCCCAGCGGCTCAATCAGATGAAGCCTGGTTCCTGTCGCCACACAGGTACGCCCGATATTTCCTGTATTTGCCGGAATTTCCGGCTCATAAAGTACAATATTCAGCTTTGCCATCCTGCTCCTCCTGTCCTGTATCAAAATACTGTCTTAAATCTTATGAATCTCATCTGTCTGAGGCAGTTCCAGAAACCTCCGTTCCTCCCCGTTCAGAATCACTCTGTCATTTCCTGTCGTGGCCTTTCCCACAATCACTGCCGGAATCCCTGCCTGCGCCAGCCGGTGAACCAGCCCGTTTCCGTCTTCTGCCGCCATCAGCATACTTCCCCCGGATACCATCTGATAGGGATTCAGACCATAGAAATCACAAATCTCCACCGTCTCCTGCCGCAGCGGAATCTTTTTCAGCTCAATTTCCAGTCCCACGCCGGAACATTCCGCCAGCTCCCAGAGGGCGCCCAAAACTCCTCCCTCTGAAATATCATGCATGGCATGTACTCCCGCCTCTGCTGCCAGTTCCGCCTCCGGAAGCACAGAAAGATACCGGTCAAACTCCTCTGCTTCCCGGATCATGTGACGGGGATAGCGCACTGCCAGCTCCTCCTCTTTCCTTTTCGCAATCCGGAACGTTCCCTCCAGCGCAATCCATTTGGTAACAAGAATATCATCACCGGGTTTTGCGCCCCCCGGAGAAATCATTCTGTCCATTCTGACCTTTCCCACTCCGGTGACAGAAATCACCGGACGGTTCACTGCAGATGTAACCTCAGTATGACCGCCCAGAATCTGAAGCCCCAGCGGTTCGCATGCATCAGCAATCGCCTTCACCATGACACGGATCTGCTGTTCCTCAACATTCCCCGGGAGCAGCGCCGTAAGCAGCAGTCCCGCCGGCCGCGCTCCCGCACATGCCAGGTCGTTGCAAACAGAAAACACGGCACGTTTGCCGTCACAATCATCTTCCCAGATCACCGGATCAGAAGACAAAACCGCGGCTTCTTCCGGTTCCAGGCGCAGCGCTGCGCAGTCTATTCCCACACCATTTGCCAAAAGTACATCATCCCGTTTCACATGCATCTGTCGAAACACCGACCGCTTCAAAACATTTTCCGGTAACTTTCCTGTCCTCACAATGATCTCCTTATCCGCCTATACTGCTGTATCGCACGTTGAGGCTGCTCTGAAAAAGAGCAGCCTCTTCTTTATCTGTCACCCTTATAAATCAATCCCGACTTATATAACTTTCCTGTGATTACTGTCACTGTCCTTCAGTCCCCGTCTGGCCCTGAGCACCCGTCGCCGGCTGCTGGTTCTGATTTTCAGCTGTTCCGGGCTGAGCCTGATTCTGCGCATCCTGTGCTGCCTTTTCCGCCGCAGCCTTCTGAAGAGCTTCGTCATTCCACTGAGCGGCAGCCGCCTTGATCGTATTCAGATCGTTAGTGGCAATGGCCGCCTTAATCGCCGCTACCGCCTCCGCATTGCCGGATGACGTGCCCACCTCATAGATCGTGGGGGACATTTTATATGTGGTTTTATTAAACAACTCTCTGCTCTGTTCCACGCCGTCCACAGTAACAACCTTCCATAACTGAGCTGTGCTTCCCTCATGAGCGCTCTGCACCCTGTTCACAGTGCCAATGGGCGCATCCGTCGCCTTAAACTCCGTAGTGGCGGGAGTAGTTCCCGTTGTCTCGCTGACAAAGGAAATCTCCCGGTTAGACGGCCGGGTCTCCTGTCCGTACACCGTAAAACTCACCGTCGATCCGTCTGCAGTTCCCTCGATATAAATGGGCGCGTCCGTATTGTTTTTAAACTTCAGATCTTTCACCGTACCGGCAATGGCCGCATCTGCGGAAGGGTCCACATAATTGACAATCATAGAATGCCCGTACCGTTCCTCAATTTCCAGCTCTGCGCGAATCACCGCATTGTACAAAGTTGTTGAAACCTGACAGATGCCGCCGCCGTAGGTCTGCACTGTTGTTCCATTTTCATATGAACCGGCCAGGGCATAACCATTTTCCTCAGAAAACGGACTGACAGCCTCATATACCGAAAATGTCTCCCCCGGATAAATCACGCTGCCATTGATCAGCTCCGTTCCGGTGGCTACGTTTTTCTTTCTGCCTCTGGCAGAAGAGGAATACTTCGTACTGAATGTTCCCAACACATCCTGAACTTTAGCAAGCTCCTCTGCTGATCCCTGGGGCTTTGTCACCTGAACTGCCAGTTCAATATTCGCATCCGCCGTCCAGCCCTCTGCAAAATAATCTGCAATTACCTGCACAGAACCGTCCACATCCACTGCCACGCCGTCTTTTCCCTCAATGACGACAAACTCGCCATTCTCACGGGTCAGACCATAATCTACAGCATCCTGATTCACCTCCGGCGCATGCTCTTCCAGATATGCCTTTACCTTGTCCCCGTCCACAGTCATTACCAGAGGAAGGACTTTATCTCCCTGTTCCAGATCCTTCTTCTCTTTATACCGTTCTACCAGATTTCCGGTTCTGCCGTAGTTCACTGCCTCAGAAACAGTCGTTTCCACATCTTCATCCAGCCCCAGCGCTTCTACTGTAGGCTCCAGAGTATTTCCGTTGACTGACAGGGTCACAGTTTCATCACTCAGACTCTGCACATAATCGTTTACCGCATCCTCAGCCTCTACGGCAGTCATCCCTCCGACGTTCACTTCACCAATATAAATGCCGTCTGCAATCGTCAGATCCGTATCCGCTTTTGCCGCCTGGACGCTGGTCACTCCCCATCCGGCAAGAAGAGCCGCTGCTCCCACTGCCAGAACCGGCACTGTCTTCATCCATTTTCTCATATCAGAAAACCTTTCTACATAACCATGGAAAGAACTGTTGTTACAACCATTGCTATCAGAACAATAATCACTATAACCGCCGTCACTATTCTCTTTCTTTTTGATTTCTTATACATTCTTCTCTCCATTCCGCCCGGTTCCCGGAATCCTGCCGTAAACTGCATATATCCGGTCAATCATTCGGGATGCCTCGCTCCGGGTCATGCTGTCAATTTCGATTTTCGCCTCTATTCTATGATAAATAATCAAATGATTCAAGTCTCTTTTTTGCGCGGAAGTAATCTTTCCCTGCTTTTTCACACGAAATTGCAGAGTCCCCGGCCGAAACAGCTCCGGAAACTGACTGCCATACTGCTCCTTCAGCAGAAAAAACAGCTTCGCAGCTGCCGCCGCGTCCTCCTTTGCCCGATGCTTCCGCTCTCTCGGAATCCCGAAAAAGACGCATAGCTCATCCAGCGACTTACTTTCCGGCTCCTGCAGAACTTTCCGGGCAATCCTGAGCGTATCGATTCCTCTCCGCTCGAACGGGAACCCGGCATTAACCGCTGCCTGCTTTAAAAAGCTGTAATCAAAAATCAGATTGTGCCCCAGAAGGGGAAGATCCCCCGCAAAATCCAGAAATTCCGCCAGCGCTTCCTCCGCCTCGGGCGCATCCGAAATCATGTCCTGATTGATCCCAGTCAGCTTTACAATTTTCTCATCCAGCTTCCGATGAGGATTTACAAAAGTCTGAAACATATCCGTCACCGTTCCGTTTTCCACTCTTAAGCCGCCGATTTCCAGAATCCGGTCCGTTCTCACTTTCAGACCGGTCATCTCCAGATCCAAAGCCACAAACGTATCACACATTGTTT
The DNA here is from genome assembly GCA_946491665.1 of uncultured Lachnospiraceae bacterium. Lineage (GTDB taxonomy): Bacteria > Bacillota > Clostridia > Lachnospirales > Lachnospiraceae > Eubacterium_I. Next base: position 7,660 of record CAMLYL010000084.1, read on the forward strand.
TTCTCCCATCCTTACAGAATCGCCGCAGTATCCTCCGGCCGGACTTCCAGAAGTGCTGCCTCGTTTGTCAGCGGATTCCGCTTTTCATAATCAAACAGAATCCACAGTATTTCTTCCGATCCGACAGTCTCCCTCACAGCAGGAACCGCATCTTTTCCAATTTCCAGAAAACGGAAGGGTTCCATATGACAGTACTTTTTCTCCATCTTCTGCTGCCGCAGATATACCGCAGTCTGATTGTGGCTTTTCCGCAGATCCGGCGCCCATCCGGGACGGCTTTTTGATTTTTCAATCCGATACAGGTCAAAAATCAGCGCTTCCTTATACCAGTCTTCCCTCTTTTCATCAGCTGATACTGCAAATTCCAGAAACATTTCCGTCCACTGAATCCGGCTGTGACTGCATTCCAGCCATCCTCTTTCCCGGTAAAAATGCCCCATGTCCAGAAACATCTGAAAAGGACTGTCATACCTCTGCTCCAGCACGGATAATGCCGTGCGGAACTGGCCGCTGTTATACATCCGTTCCAGCATTTTCTCCACCAGATGAATCTCCAGCATTTTTTCATAGGGAATCCACCGCGTAGACAGCACCTCATAGGGCGCCCGGGACCGAAATACAATCCCGTACTCCTCCGCCCGTTCATACATATAAGAACCCTTCAGAACTTTCAGAAACCCCAGCTGGAGCTGATCCGGCTTCCACCGGTAAACTTCATCAAAAGAATGCTGAAACGTCTCGTAATCCTCATAAGGCAGTCCCGCAATCAGATCCAGATGCTGATGTATATTTTTTCCCTGCTGTACCCGTTTTACTGCATCATGAACTCTGGCAGTATTCATGGTCCGGCGGATTTCCCGGATCGTTCTCTCATGGACCGACTGCACTCCGATCTCCAGCTGAATCAGCCCCGGCCGCATTCCGGCAATCACTTCCAGTTCTTCCTCTCCGAAAAGATCGGCAGACACCTCAAAGTGAAAATTTGTCACCCCGTTATCATGCTCCCTGATGTATCTCCATACAGCCAGGGCATGTTCCCGGCGGCAGTTGAATGTCCGATCGACAAACTTCACCTGCGCCACTCTGTGATCCAGAAAGAACTGCAGTTCCCGGCATACCAGATCCAGACTGCGGAACCGCAGCGTCTTGTCTACGGATGACAGACAATAACTGCACTGGAAAGGGCAGCCTCTGGAGGATTCATAATAAATAATTCTGTTGCGGAAATCTTCGATCTGTTCATAACAGAAAGGCAGTTCATCCATGGGAAGCAGTTCCCGCAAAGGCTGCACAGCCACGGTTCCGTCTGCCTGCCGGAAAGAAATTCCCTCTATGTCACGAAGCAGCTCTTCAGCCTTCCCACACTCTCTCTGTAAAGTCTCATACGCCTGACAGAGCCGCAAAAACGTGCGCTCCCCTTCTCCCATCATCACGCCTGTAAAAACAGGATGAGAAGTCAGGAAACGCTCCGTCTCAAAGGACACCTCCGGCCCGCCGCCCCAGATAGGAACTTCCGGACAGATCTTATGAAACTCCTCCGCCAGCGCTGTTACCATATCAATATTCCAGATATAACAGGAAAAGACCAGAACATCCGGCTTTCTGCGGTAAATCTGCTCCAGAATATCATCTGTCTTCTGATTAATCGTGAACTCCGCCAGCTCCGCATTATACCCATGGGCGGCCCCATAGGCCCGCAGCGAGTACACTGCCAGATTAGAATGAATATATTTGGCGTTAATTGCCGTCAATAGAATGTTCACAGAAATCTCTCCCTCTTACACTTCATCATTTTGCTTTTTAATCACAATATCATAAAAAAAAGGAATCCGCAACGCGGATTCCTCTGCTGTCCACAGGCTGACACGTTTCCTAGAAAACGTCCTTCTCCTCCTCGTAAAGAGACGGCAGAATCGCAGCCAGATTTGAAAACTCTTTGATATTATGCGCATACAGTCCCTGCGGTACAAAAATCGGGATTGCCACGCCGTCCGGGATCGCCTTCACAATAGAGCCATCCTCTTTCAGAACATATCCGATCCAGAATCTGGAACAGAACATTACGCCATCTTTATAAGGATACCATTTATGAGTCATCACTGCCGCACAGGAACTCTCGCCAATAGCGCAGACCATAGACTTACACTTTTCTGTACCGATGGCGCTCATATCGTAACCAATATCGGAAGGCTTCTTGAACATCAGCTTCAGAAATTCCGGTCCGGGTCCCACATCCTCTAATATGTAGTGATTTACTCCCCAGGTCTTCTCATTCATCGGCACGGAAGGATCGGTTACGTAATCTGCCCTGTCTGCAGTTGCAAAATAGTGATCTTCCGGATCCCAGATCTTATATCTCAGATCAGATCCCACAGAATGCCAGGGGAACCACCAGTCCAGCATTTCGCTGGTCACGCCCGGCATATAAGTTGTGTTGGCAACTTCAGCAGTACCGTCCGGAAGAATACCGAAACCGATCTGACAGTAACCAGCCTCTTCATCCTTTCCTTCCAGAAACAGCTGTTTCTTATCAAAGGGAATCAATGTCTCGGGAGCCGCCGGTCCCGCCTCCAGAACTGCCAGTTTCTCAGCCGGAATCGGCGCCAGATCCTGCTCAAAATACTTATAATAGGAAAGATTCTTTTCCTCCTGGGAAACACCTACTTTTTTACCCATCATGCTACCTCCATTCGGCAAATAATTTGTGATACTGTTATTGTAATCTTGCCTGTTTTTTTTGTAAAGCGAAAAAACTGTGGTATAATCATTCCTGACTGGAATAAGCGCCCGCAGGCGCTGGAAAGGGAATATCATGCAGCAGAAAAATCAGAACCGCCAAATACAGCGAATGGACATTTTTAATATACGCTTTTATGAAAAAAGCCGTTTTCACGGAAGCTTTCAGGGAATGCATTACCGCATCGAAAAAATCACCGGCGAAGATGAAGAAAAGAAGCTTCGCGTAACCACATGGCCGGGCCCCTATAACTTTGATCATACGGATGACAGCCTGAAGGAGTCCGCCCTTTTTGAATTCAGCAACGAAGGACTGGATGCAGTCACAGACTATCTGAACCAGTACCACCGGGAACATTATGATAAAAATAAAATCTGACCATCGGCACATTTCCCGAAAAAAACCGGGATCGCATCAGGATAACATCCATGCGATCCCAGGGGTATTGAAAAAGATAAGGACAGCGGATGATGGGAATCGAACCCACGTATCCAGCTTGGGAAGCTAGTGTTCTGCCATTAAACTACACCCGCAAATTTTCTGATAGAGTTAAGTGTAACTTATTATCCGGATTCTGTCAAGTTTTTTCAAATATTCTGACATCTGCCGGCAACAGTTCAGGCCCAGACAGCCAGTGTCTGAGCCTGAAAACAAATCCCGCTGTCAGCGGTTTTCCGGAATCTGGAAATAGTTCTGCGCGATCAGAGGCTCTCCTTCAGTCTGAACATGCACATACTGACCGTCCGCCATCTGAATCCTTGCCTTTACATTATCTGCCATCAGCACCCGGAAAATGTGAAGCACCCGCTTTCTGATTTCCTCATCATAGACCGGAGCAGCTACTTCTACACGACGGGTCGTATTTCTGGTCATAAAATCGGCTGAAGAAATGTATACCTCCGGATCATTTTTCCCGAATATATAGATTCTGGAATGTTCCAGATATCGTCCTACAATACTGCGAACCGTAATATTTTCCGTTACACCCTGCACTCCGGCAATCAGACAGCAGGAACCGCGGACAATCAGATCAATCTTTACGCCCGCACAGGACGCCTCGATCAGCTTTTCAATGATTGTCTTATCTGTCAGAGAATTCATCTTGGCCCCCACGTAGGCCGGCTCTCCCGCCTTCGCCAGCTGAATCTGGTGATCAATCTTGTCAATAATCTTATTCCTCAGACACCTGGGGGCCACCATCAGATAACTGGTCTCAGTCATCACCTGTCCCAGATAAAGCCTGGTAAAGATTTCATTTGCTTCCGCGCCGATTCCCTGATGAGCTGTCATCAAAGAGAAATCTGTATATAACCTGGATGTCTTTTCGTTGTAATTACCGGTACCAATCTGGGTATAATAATAAATATGTCCCTCCTGGCGCTTTGTAATCAGACAGAGTTTGGAATGTACCTTCAGCTTATCCAGTCCGTACAGAATGCGGCATCCCGCATCTTCCAGACGCCTGGACCAGCTGATGTTATTTTCTTCATCGAACCGGGCTCTGAGCTCCACCAGAACATCTACCTCTTTGCCGTTTTCAGCCGCCCGGAGCAATGCCTCTACGACCTTACTGTCACTGGCCACACGATACAGAGTCATTTTAATAGAGACTACTTCCGGATCAAACGCGGCTTCTCTCAGAAGAAGCAGGAAGGGATCAATGCTGTCATAAGGGAAGAACAGAAAACGATCCTTCTCGCTGATCTGTTCCATGATACTCTTTTTGCGGTCAATATCCGCCGGCATCTGAGGTGAAAACTTCTCAAAGAAAAGATCCTTGTCATTCCTCAGAATGTCGCGGACTGTTGAGAAGAAAGAAACATCCAGCGGCGCCTCAGAATGAAACACATGCTTCTTCTTCAGATCCAGATGCTTGCAGAGCAGATCCAGCACAGACTGATCCATCAGCCTGGTATACTCCAGCTTTATGGGACATAATCTTTTTCTTCGGCTGACAAGCTGCTCCATCACTTTTCGAAAATCCGTATCGTCATCATACATTTCTTCATCTGGATCAATATCCGCATTCCTCAGAATACGGATCAGCGATTTACTCCTGATCTCATACCGGTCAAAAATCTGTGAAACATAGTGAAGAATCAGCTCCTCCATGAGAATATAACGGTTTGCATGATCCGGAATCCGCACCATGCGAGGAAAAACATCCACGCTGCAGGGCACAATCCCCAGCTTTGAGCTCCCTTTCTTTCCCAGAACAACCACTGCATAAATATCCTTATTTTTCAAAAACGGGAAAGGCTGCTTCTTTCCTACAATCTGCGGTGACAGCAGCGGCTGCACCTCATGCTGAAAATACGCGTCCAGATACTGAGCATCCTGCTTGTCAATGTCTGCAAAACTCACAATCTCCACGCCATACTGTACCAGCTCTTCCTTCAGATCCGCATAAACCGCATCCTTCCTCTGGCTCAGAAGCTTCACCTGATCAAAAATCGCAAACAACTGCTCCTGACAGGTCATATTCGTCTTGTTATCACGGATGTCCATGGAAATCAGCATCTGATCATAAAGTGATCCCACACGTACTCCGAAAAACTCATCCAGATTGCTCTGGAAAATAGACGCGAAAGACAGCCGCTCACAAAACGGATTCGTCCTATCCTCCGCTTCCTCCAGAACCCTGGTATTAAACTTCAGCCAGGATAATTCCCTGTTGTCATAACACGCATTCGCCATAACTTTTTCTCTCCTTGTACCTGTCTTTAACTTCTTTTCCGCAGAAAAATTCTTCTCTGCCAATTTTCTTATTCCGGCATTCTGAAATCCCGGGTGCTCCTCCCACTGTCGGGGTTTTGCTTTTTTGACTGTTTTGTCAGACTTTTCCTGTTCTTCCCTGAAATCGATCCCGGCATCCGTCTCACCGTTCTCTGCCTCTGATGAAACCTCCGGATTCTTCTCCGAATCCGGCAGTTCCGCCTCTGGAATCTCCTGTACACAGTCCGCATTTTTTGCTGTTTTCCGGCCGAACAGACTCTCAAAAACAGCCCTTATCCACAAACCCATTTTTACTGTATTCTCCCTTTTCTCCTGTAAAAATAATACCACGTTCCACCCTGTTTGCAAAGATGCTTTTCCCCGCAGCCGCCAGGTTTTACACGGTTTTTACCCGCTCTTCTCCTGTTCCCTACAATCCCTTTCGGCCAAATGCGCCGGGCGTTTCTCTCCGCTCCCCGATACCATCTTCTGCTGACTATTGTCGACCTTAAAAAGCCGCTTCCATGCAACAAGAAAAAACCTGTTCACAAAAACATGAACAGGATAACATATAATGGGCGGAGGTGGATTCGAACCACCGAAGCAATTTGCAGCAGATTTACAGTCTGTCCCC
>CAMLYL010000085.1 GCA_946491665.1 uncultured Lachnospiraceae bacterium
CGGTAAATCAAAGGAAAGATTAAGCCTCCCTACTTTTGATAGCTGCCTGTGCTGCCGCAAGTCTTGCGATCGGCACACGGAACGGTGAGCAGGATACATAGTCCAGACCAATCTTGTTGCAGAACTCTACGGAAGAAGGATCTCCGCCATGCTCGCCGCAGATACCAAGATGCAGATTCGGATTTACCGGCTTACCGAGGTCAATTGCCATCTTCATCAGTTTGCCGACGCCTGTCTGATCCAGTTTTGCAAACGGATCATTCTCGAAGATCTTTGCATCGTAGTATGCATCCAGGAACTTGCCTGCGTCGTCACGGGAGAAGCCGTATGTCATCTGTGTCAGATCGTTTGTACCGAAGCAGAAGAAATCAGCCTCCTTCGCGATCTCATCAGCAGTAAGCGCTGCTCTCGGGATCTCAATCATGGTACCAACTTCATACTTCATATCTACGCCTGCTGCTTCGATCTCTGCATCTGCAGTCTCAACAACAAACTTCTTCACATATTTCAGCTCTTTTATATCGCCAACCAGCGGGATCATGATCTCCGGAACAATATTGAATTCCGGATGCTCTTTCATTACATTGATGGCTGCACGGATCACAGCTGTTGTCTGCATCTTGGCAATTTCCGGATAAGTAACTGCCAGACGGCATCCACGATGGCCCATCATCGGGTTGAACTCCTTCAGGCTCTCGATGATGTCCTCGATCTCCTGAACAGATTTGCCCTGGGCGTCAGCCAGCTTCTTAATATCCTCAGCCTCAGTAGGAACGAACTCATGAAGCGGCGGATCAAGGAAACGGATAGTAACCGGGTTGCCCTCCAGAGCTGTAAACAGACCCTCGAAGTCCTCCTGCTGATAAGGAAGAACCTTAGCCAGAGCTGCCTCTCTCTCCTCTGCTGTTGTGGAACAGATCATCTCACGGAACGCATCGATACGTCCCTCGCCGAAGAACATATGCTCGGTACGGCAGAGACCGATTCCCTCTGCGCCAAGCTCTACTGCTTTCTTTGCATCCTCGGGAGTATCTGCATTTGTACGAACCTTCATGGTTCTGTATTTATCAGCCCACTCCATGATACGTCCGAACTCGCCGGCAATCGTAGCATCTACAGTGGGGATAATGCCATCATAAATATTACCTGTTGTACCATCGATGGAAATCGGATCTCCCTCATGGAATTCCTTTCCGCCCAGCGTAAACTTCTTGTTTGCTTCATCCATAACGATGTCGCCGCATCCGGATACACAGCACTCACCCATACCACGGGCAACTACTGCTGCGTGGGAAGTCATACCGCCGCGGACTGTCAGGATACCCTGTGCAGACTTCATACCGGTGATATCCTCGGGAGAGGTCTCAAGACGTACAAGAACAACCTTCTCGCCTCTCTCAGCCCACTCTACTGCGTCGTCTGCAGTAAATACAACCTTACCGCAGGCAGCGCCGGGAGAAGCTCCAAGACCTTTTCCAAGAGGAGCAGCCGCCTTCAGAGCTGCTGCGTCAAACTGGGGATGAAGCAGGGTATCAAGGTTACGGGGATCAATCATGGCAACTGCTTCTTCTTCTGTTCTCATGCCTTCATCTACCAGATCGCAGGCAATCTTCAGAGCAGCCTGTGCAGTTCTCTTACCATTACGTGTCTGCAGCATGTAAAGCTTTCTGTTCTCAACAGTGAACTCCATATCCTGCATATCGCGGTAATGAGTCTCCAGAGTCTTGCACACATCAACAAACTGGGCATATGCCTCGGGGAACTCCTCCTCCATCTTTGCGATGGGCATAGGAGTACGGACACCGGCAACAACATCCTCACCCTGTGCGTTGATCAGGAACTCACCCATCAGCTTCTTCTCGCCGGTAGCGGGATCACGGGTAAAGGCAACACCTGTACCACAATCGTCACCCATGTTACCAAATGCCATGGACTGAACGTTTACTGCAGTACCCCAGCTGTACGGGATATCGTTGTCACGACGGTAAACATTTGCACGGGGGTTGTCCCAGGAACGGAATACGGCCTTTACAGCACCCATCAGCTGTTCCTTCGGATCATCCGGGAAGTCCTGTCCGATTTTTGCCTTATACTCTTCCTTGAACTGACCGGCAAGAACCTTCAGATCATCTGCGGTAAGCTCAACGTCAAAGGTTACGCCCTTCTCAGCTTTCATTTTATCGATAAGCTCTTCGAAATACTTCTTGCCAACCTCCATAACTACGTCGGAGTACATCTGGATAAATCTTCTGTAGCAGTCCCATGCCCAACGGGGATTGCCGGACTTCTCAGCCAGAACATTTACAACAGTCTCATTTAAACCAAGGTTCAGAATTGTATCCATCATACCAGGCATGGAAGCACGGGCACCGGAGCGAACAGAAACCAGAAGCGGATTCTCAGCGTCACCAAACTTCTTTCCTGTAATTTCCTCCATCTTGCCAATGTACTCATTGATCTGGCCCTGGATCTCATCATTGATCTCGCGGCCGTCCTCATAGTACTGTGTGCAGGCTTCTGTCGTAATTGTAAAACCCTGCGGAACCGGAAGACCAAGACTTGTCATCTCAGCAAGGTTCGCACCTTTTCCTCCGAGAAGCTCGCGCATGTTAGCGTTACCTTCGCTAAACAAATACACCCATTTGTTTGCCATTTTTGATTCCTCCTAATTTGAATTATCTTTTTGGGGCAAAACGCCCGTTTCAAGCATAAAAGCGGTATTCGGACGCACTTGTCCGACCCACATCTATTCTAACATAATTCTGATTATTTTCAACCATTTTTTGTTAAATTTGTGACAAAATAATTACCAAAATATCACTGCCCGCTGTTCCGGAATACACAGCCCCGCCTGAAAATAAAAGACAGCGGTTTTATCTGTTTCAGATATGCCCGCTGTCTGTTCTCACTTTTTATTTTTCTGAACGTTCAACGTTTTAAAACGCGAACTTATCCGCAAAGTACGCATCCAGCTCCGCAATGGGAATCCGCACCTGCTCCATGGTATCACGATCACGGACGGTCACAGACTGATCTTCCTCTGAGTCAAAATCATATGTAACACAGAAGGGCGTTCCGATCTCGTCCTGACGGCGGTAACGCTTGCCGATATTTCCTCTGTCATCGTACTCGCAGTTATATTTTTTCCGAAGCTGCTCAAACACCTTCTCCGCGCCCTCATTCAGCTTTTTGGAAAGAGGCAGCACGCCGATTTTCACCGGAGCCAGAGCCGGATGGAAATGAAGAACTGTACGGATGTCCGGCTTCTCCTCTGTCCCGATATTCTCCTCATCATAAGCGCCGCAAAGGAAAGCAAGAACCACACGATCCGCACCCAGAGACGGCTCAATAACATAGGGAATATAGCGGGTGTTTTTCTGATCATCAAAATAAGTCAGATCTTCACCGGAAGTATTCTGGTGCTGTGTCAGATCGTAATCGGTACGGTCTGCGATGCCCCAGAGCTCGCCCCAGCCGAAGGGGAACAGGAACTCAATATCACTGGTAGCCTTGCTGTAGAAGGAAAGCTCTTCCTGCTCGTGGTCGCGGACACGCATCTCCTCATCCTTCATGCCCAGAGACTTCAGCCAGTTGATACAGAACTCTTTCCAGTAAGCAAACCACTCCAGATCTGTATCCGGCTCGCAGAAGAACTCCAGCTCCATCTGCTCAAACTCTCTGGTACGGAACGTAAAGTTGCCAGGTGTAATCTCATTCCGGAAGGACTTTCCGATCTGTCCGATTCCGAAAGGAATTTTCTTTCTGGAAGTACGCTGCACATTCTTGAAATTCACAAAAATACCCTGAGCGGTCTCCGGCCGGAGATATACCGTATTTTTCGCGTCCTCGGTTACGCCCTGGAAGGTCTTGAACATCAGATTAAACTGACGGATATCTGTAAAATTATGCTTGCCGCAGGTAGGACAGGGAACCTGATTCTCCTCGATAAAATCCATCATTTTCTGCTGATCCCAGCCATCCACGGAGCCGTCCAGCTCAATGCCGTTCTCCTCCGCGTAATCCTCGATGATCTTGTCCGCGCGGAAACGCTCATGGCACTCTTTGCAGTCCATCAGAGGATCGGAAAATCCTCCCAGATGTCCGGATGCCACCCAGGTCTGGGGATTCATCAGAATCGCACAGTCAACTCCCACATTATAAGGGCTTTCCTGAATGAACTTCTGCCACCACGCCTTTTTCACATTATTTTTCAGCTCCACGCCAAGATTACCGTAATCCCAGGTATTCGCCAGGCCGCCGTAGATCTCGGAACCGGGATAAACAAATCCTCTGGATTTCGCCAGAGCCACGATTTTTTCCATTGTTTTTTCCATTTGAATATTCCTCTTTCTATCTCTGATTTTATCATACAGAGGGCAAGGATCGTCTTCCCCCTGCTGCGGCGCGGACGTTTCCGCGCTTTATTTATAAAGGACATACAGCAGTACATCGTGATCTGCGGATCCGTCATCCTCGTCTGCAATCACTGTATTGCCGCCCTCTACCTGCAAATGCTCTGCGGATATATAGGCAATCTTTCCGGGAACTCTGATATTTACATGATCCCGGATAATCAGTACCTTCAGATCATCATCCTCAATAACAGTCTCTCCCGGCACCAGAGGCTGGATCTCAGCCTCCACAGAAGAGTCTTCCTGATCATCTTCTCCGCCGTCAATCTCCACAAAATCCATGTCAAAATCATATCCCGCCGACTGTGCCTGCACAATACTTCCCGCAAAACACTCTATGCCGTTAAAACCGGAAAATGTCTCCGCGCTGTCATACTGAATCGTCAGATACGCCGTTCCGTCCTCTACCTCAGAACGCTTCACCTTAACTGACCCCTCATTGGCTCCGGTCCATTCCTCCACCGTGGAATCAATATATGACTGCAGCTCGTCCGAATCATAATAAGACTCCGAAAAATCCTCGACCGTATATTCAACGATCCTGCCGTTCCTTTTCAGTTCTACCGTACTCTCTGTCACATCAGCGTCTCCGCAGCCCGCGAACAGACTGACTGCAGCTGCGGCTGTGCACAGAAGCATCAGTTTTTTCTTCATCTTCGTCCTCCCCGCAAACGGAATCTCTTCCCTAGTTTACACATAAAAGCCGACTTTGACAACACCTTTTTATTTTCTATGTATCCGGAAGAAACGGAAGCGTCTTGAATTCCCGATCCACATACAGCTTAAGGTAATCCTCCAGAATCCGGCTGATCATCTCATATACTTCATCTGTCACACGGAAGGTATAGAGCTTCTCAACCGGCGCGGAAATAATATACTGCAGCGTGTAAAGAGCCGCGGCATTCAGCGGGTATAAGGCATGCTTTCCCGCACAGACTTCGCAGAGAACGCCTTTGTCCCGCAGGGAAAATCCGGAAATTCCTTCTCTTTTTCCACATTTCACGCAGGAAAACACATTGGGCTGCACGCCGTACAGCGTCAGCGTTTTCAGTTCGTAAATCCGTCTTACCAGACGATGCTCCAGAGAGGGAACGCCAAGGGCCCGGAGCGTCTGATACAGAAGCTTTAACTGCTGCCTGCCGTCTGCATTATAGGGCTGGGTAAAGTACTCAGCCATTTCCAGGAAATAGCATCCGTAATACGTCTTGTCCAGATCCTCATAAAGTTCCCGGAAATAGTTGCTGATCTCAGCCTTCACCACCGTAAAGGCGTCCCGGCCCTCATAAGCCTCAAACTTCCCGAAACAGAACAGATCCGTGGCCGCCTGCAGAGCGCTTTTCGGTCTCCTGGCTCCGCGCACAAAAGCAGTAATCTTCCCCTGTTCCCGGGTCAGCAGCGTAATTCTTTTGTCATACTCGCCTGCCGGAGCCGTCTTCAGCACCATCCCCGTCAGAACACAAGTCTGCCCCATCCTGTTCCTCACATCTCCTTGCAACGGCTGTTTCATATTCGGAATACTTCCCCGCACTGCTCCGGCAGTAAGCCAGATAATCCGAAATTCTCCCGCTTTTTTCGAAACACAGCCATTCTTTTTCTTCCATCGCATATTCCCCTCTTCCTGCTTTTTCTTAAGTCGGAATTAGGTTATGCAGTTGAAAAATCCTTATACGTCCTTCGGATTATATCCAAAATTTTTCATCTGAATATCGCTGTCGCGCCAGCCCTTTCTCACCTTGACCCAGAGATGCAGATTTACCTTTGTCTCCAGCATTTTCTCAATATCTTCCCGGGCGCGGCTGCCGATTTTCTTTAACATGGCGCCGCCCTTTCCGATAATGATTCCCTTGTGAGACTCCCGCTCGCAGACAATCGTCGCTTCAATATCAGTGATATCGCCCTTTTTTCTGGTTTTCATGGTTTCTATGGTCACTGCAATCCCGTGGGGAATTTCCTCGTCCAGACACCGAAGAGCCTTCTCCCGGATCAGTTCCGCCACGATCTGCCGTTCCGGCTGATCGGTCACCGTATCCTCGTCATAAAACATGGGACCATAGGGCAGATATTTAAAAATCATATCCAGTATCGTGTCCGTATTATCTCCGGTCAGCGCGGAAGCAGGAATAATTTCCGCAAACTCATAAATCCGGCGGTAGGCGTCAATAAATGCCAGTACCTCTTCCTTCTTCACCGTATCCGTCTTGTTAATTACAAGAATCACCGGAATGCGGATATTTTTCAGCTGCTCCGCGATATGACGCTCTCCCGCCCCGATGAAGGTAGAAGGCTCCACCAGCCAGAGGATCACATCCACATCCTTCAGCGTGTGCTCCGCCACATTAACCATATATTCTCCCAGCTTATTTTTCGCTTTATGGATACCGGGAGTATCAAGAAATACAATCTGCCCCCGGTCCACATCCGTGTAAACTGTCTGGATACGGTTCCTGGTTGTCTGGGGCTTTTTTGAGGTAATGGCAATTTTCTGCCCGATGATCCGATTCATCAATGTGGACTTTCCCACATTCGGTCTTCCGATCAGGGTGACAAATCCTGATTTAAAATCTGATTTCATAAATTCTCCTTTTTCATTTGCCTGAAAAGACCCGAAACTCTTACTCCGGCTCTATTTCACCAGATACTCCAGATGATCAAACAGCTCCGCCTCCTGCTTCAGCTTCTCCTCGCTGCCGATCGCGCAGATATGCGCCGTATCCGCCACTGCATCAAGAAGCCCGGCCAGATCACGGATACTCTGCTGATCAGCTGTCAGGACCTCGTCTCTGTCTTTCTGAAGCTGCTCGTATGTCAGGCCGGTCAGCTTTGCAGTCAGAGAACGGCGTCCCTGAGAAACCGGCGTCAGCGGCGCGTCCATCTCACTGAAAGTACCGATCACAAATTTCGTCATATCCCGTTCGTCCACTTCAAATGTCCTCAGATAATCTGCCACAGCCCGGTAAATCTCCAGGGTTCTGCCAAGATGGGGATCCCGATAAGAGGAAAATACGATTTCTCCTGTCCGGAAAATATTGCAGCCGCAGCCATAAGCTCCGCCTCTGACACGGATATTCTGCCACAGATATTCATAACTCATGATCGTTTTGAAAATCCGCAGAGCTCCACGATAGGAAAAACCGGCCTCCTTATAATTCCCTGCCAGAGCCACATACTGAATCCGGGACGCGTCCATAAATCCTTCATCTGCCGTTTCCAGGGGAGACAGTGCAACACGCGCTTTTTCCGTATCCGGCCGCAGTTCCGGAAGAATCTTCCGTGACAGATTTTTAACCTGTTCGAAACTCTCTCTGCTGCAGGTGGCGCTGACAAGCAGATTGGAAGGCTGCATAATCTCCCCGATCAGTCCGATGAGAACTTCCTTCAGATTTTCCTTTTCATTTTCATAGTCGCCCACGATACGCTCCAGCAGACGGAACTGTCCGATTCCCGCCAGCAGATCCCCGTATCTTGCCTTCGCGGATTCGTAAGCCAGCGCACGGGTAGCGGCTGCCGAATGACCGCTCTCGCTCAGTTCTGTCTGCAGACGGGATTTTGTCTGTGCCAGCAGTTCATACATACGCTTTTCATCCGTGAAAAGCGTATGTAGCATCATGCTTTTTGCCAGCTCTATGGTTTTTTCCAGATTCGCCTCCAGAGTGCGCATACGGATCTCAAACTTTGCCTCATATTCTTTTTTCCCGCCGACTCCGGCAAAAACATTTGTCTCTGCATAGATACCGCCGGTATAAAGATTTATCTCATTCGCCAGATCCCGGAATGTATACTCCGCAGTATCCAGCCGCCCAAGAAGAGTTTTCAGCACAGACAGGTAGGGAATCTTTTCCTCCGGAATATGATGGATATCGAACAGGTAATCCAGATAAACGATACCATTTGTCTCATAATCATGATGCAGAAACTCCACCCCGTCCACCGTCTCCTCCAGATTGCTGTAAGGATCGGAAACTTTTTTCATATCTTCTCTGGACAGAAGCGGGATCTTCTCCAGATCCTCTTTTGCAGAAGGAGCCTCCTGATATGCTTCAAGAGCCTTCGTCTCCAGGATCAGCTTTTCAATCTCCTCTTTACTGAGAGAATCCCGGAAAGCGTTCAGCTTCTGCTGCAGTTTCTGTTCCTTCTGCGCGTTGAGTCCGGCCTTCGGCATAAGGCAGACCATGGACATATGCGTATTATCCAGCAGATATTTCCGGATCAGTTCTTCAAAATATCCGGTATCCAGCTTCTGTCTGAGCTCCTCATATACAGAAATTTCATCCATGTGAAGGAAGGGCTGATCATCATCATACAGCCAGCTGTCAAACATCTGCAGACCGAACATCAGACCTTTGGGGTAACGTCCGAAATCAGCTTCCCGGAACTTAAACTCCGCGCCGTTGATAGCCGCGAGAAGAGTCGTCCGGTTCACACCGTTTTCTGCCTGCTCTTCCAGAGTCTTCCGGATGACTTCCCGGAACTTCTCCTGATCTGAAGCATTGGCATTTTTCGCAATCACAGCAAAATAAGGCTGATACACGCCGCTGTCATATCCGCCGTAAATATCGTCTCCGATCCCCGCATCCAGCAGCGCCTGCTTCACCGGCGCTCCCTGGCTGCTTAACAGGGCGTAATCCAGAATATCAAAAGCTATATACTGCATCCGGTCCAGATTCGTCCCGATGGACCAGCTGGCAGAAAGATACGTATTATTTTCCTCGCTCTCGGAACTGGAAATATTATAGTATTTTCTGACATTCACCGGTTTCTCAAAAGGCTGCTGGAGATAAATCTCTGAATGCACCTCCAGATAATCATATTTGGACAGATACTCCTCATCCAGCCAGCGAAGCTTCTCCTCCGCATCCATATCTCCATAGAGATAAATGTAAGAATTTGAAGGATGGTAATAATTCCGGTGAAAATCCAGATACTGTTCATAGGTGAGATCCGGAATCACATCCGGATCGCCCCCGGATTCATTTCCATAAGTAGTATCCGGATAAAGAGAGTTCAGGATTTCCCGCTCGATCATACTGTCAGCAGAGGAAAAAGCCCCTTTCATCTCGTTATATACTACGCCGTTAATTGTCAGATCATCCTCAGGGGAATTCAGCTCATAATGCCATCCCTCCTGCCGGAAAATATTCTGCTCCTTATAAATATTCGGGTGAAACACAGCATCCATATAGACATCCATCAGATTCTGAAAATCCTTATCATTGCAGCTTGCAATAGGATAAACCGTCTTGTCCGGATAAGTCATTGCATTCAGGAAAGTGTTCATGGAACCCTTCAGAAGCTCAATAAAGGGATCTTTCACCGGATACTTTTCACTGCCGCAGAGAACCGTATGTTCAATGATATGCGGAACTCCGGTACTGTCCCCCGGCGTAGTGCGGAAACCGATGTAAAATACTTTATTGGGGTCATCATTGGAAATAACAACTACTCTGGCTCCGCTCTTTTTATGGCGCAAAAGAATTCCCTCCGAATGGATATCCGGAAGGGAACGCTGCTGTTTTATTTCATAGGCATTCAGTTTCTTTAATTCTGGCTTCAAATACTGTTCCTCCGTTTCTTCACTGATAACAGACGATATCGCGATACATTCGCGCCTGTCTCTTACTTAATCATACCTTATTTTACACGATTTCATGCAGATTGCAAGAAATCCGCCGTTTTTTCAATTCAAACTTCATAAAGTATTTCATCCCGGATCTTACACAGTAATCAGATGCTCCCCGTTTTTAATCAGCTCGGTCAGGGGCGGTCCCCATTTCCAGAGCTTCACTCCGAGAGCCTCCATTTCACCGACCAGATTCAGCTCCTGGGCGCAGGCGATACAGCCCTCAAATTCCACCCCCCGTTCTGCCGCTTCCCGAAACTCCTGCTGAATCTCCTCATTCTCTGCCAGAAGCTTCACTGTGGCGCCCCACACAATCACCGTGACCTCTTTCCACCATCCGTTTTTCAGCGAATTTTTCGCGTACATCATCACCATTAATTTCGATGTCACCGGATCTGCATTGGTCCATAAAATATAAAGTCTGTCCTGATTCATCTGAATCCTCCTTCTCTGCATTTTTACACAACGTTCTTCTTTTACTCTGGAATTTTCTCTATTATAAAAGATTCTGCTTCTAAAAACAACGCGCCAGAAAAAATCACAATTTACCCTGTGCTTCTGTTCTGTCAGCCCGCAGAAGCGCTCATATGATTTTTATTGCCACAAAAACGATCATAGCTCCCAGACACCCTAACATGCAGAAGCGATATATCTGCCGCCAGAGCAGCATGTTGCGGTAATATTTTTCATCTATTTCAATTCTATCTTTCAGACGTTTTTCCTGAATACTGAAAGACCTCCACCGGACTGCCAGGGACAGAATCCAGAACAGCGCCATCAGGCACAGCCAGACTACATCTGCCGCTGATATTCCTGTTTTGCTTCTCAGGCCGAATCTCCAGACAGCCATCATCAGAATAAACAGCGGGAAATCCAGAGCAAAATTATATTTTTTCACTCTTCCCGTTTCCTCCGCCTGCAGATCAGGATCCGAGTGAATCTCCGGCGCATCGGGATTATCCGTATAATAAATCTCCATTCCCGCACTGCCTTCCGCAACAAATTTCCAACCGGACTCTTCCATCATCCGGTACATTTCCCTGTCATCCTGTGTCCTTGGAAGAACTGAAAGGATCCGGTAGCGACAGATTTCCGGCTCCCCGTACTCCATCATCAGAACTCCCGGAAAAATACTGCCGCTCCCTGTGAGAAAAATCCCGCTTTCTGCACATTTCTCCAGCCAAATCTGCAGACACTCTGCATCATATAAACCAAACGGGCAATATTTTAAAAATCGTTTGCCGCATTTCTCTCTTTTCATTTTGATGCCCCCTTCTGCCCGAAAAACTCTGCGTCCTCAATACACTGTCTCAGGCGCTTCAGTTCTTTCTGATAAAGCTCCTCCCCGGCTTCTGTTATTTTGTAGGTGCGCTTGCGCCCTTCAACAGCAGTCTCCTTCAGAATACCTTCCTTTTCAAACTTCCCCAGAATCGTATACAATGTCGCCGGTCCCAACTGAACTCTGCCGCCGGAAATTTCAAAAACGATATCGGCAGCTTCAACCCCGCATAATTCACCTCATGCACAAAAACAGCCGCCCATACGGGCGGCTCTGCGGAATACTTATTCATCTGTTTATGTATCAAGGCTCCACAGCAAAACTAAATCCGTCTTACATTGGCAGCCTGTACACCCTTGTCACCTTCGACAACGTCGAATTCAACCGCTTCATTTTCCTTCAGCTCTTTGAATCCGTCCATGTCAATGGCGGAAAAATGAACGAAAATGTCATTTCCCTCTGCATCTGAAATAAAACCATACCCCTTTTTGGCACTGAACCATTTCACTGTACCCTGTTGCATAAATACTTCCTCCTAAAATTTGCACAAAAATGTGCTTTATCACCGTTTAAAAATAGCACAAATGTAAAGGTTTGTCAACTACGGAAACAATTTACTCATGCTTATCATAAGATACGGTAATCTGCGGATAAGGAAGTTCTATACCATTTTCATCCAGAGCATATTTTATATTCTCTGTCATTCTCCATTTGGTGGCCCAGTAATCCTCCGTTCTGACCCAGACACGAACTCCCATCTCCACCGCACTTTCGCCCAGCTGATTTACAAAAACAAGCTGCTGCTCATTTTCCAGGCATTTTTCCTCTTCGTCAACCACCTTCTGAAGCACTGCCTTTGCCTGGCGTATGTCCGCATGATAGGAAATTCCCACATTAATATCAATTCTTCTCTTATCCTGTTGTGTCATATTTGTCAGACTTCCATTGGAAAGCGCGCCGTTGGGAAGAATAACAGTCTGATTATCCACAGTCAGAAGCTTTGTATAAAAGAGCTGGATCTCTGTAACGGTTCCCTCGTTATTATTATTATCCTCCCGGATATAATCTCCCACCACAAAGGGTTTCAAAAGCAGAATCAGAACTCCGCCGGCAAAGTTAGACAGAGATCCCTGCAGGGCCAGGCCGATGGAAAGCCCTACCGAGCCGATCACCGCTATCACAGAACTGGCTGTAATACCGAACCTTCCCAGGACAACCATAATCAGAATAAAATACATCCCCACATTTGCAAGATGATCAAAAAACTGTTTTACACCTTCATCCCAGTTGGTGCGTTCCATAAATTTTCTGATAAATTTCCTGGCGACCTTTATCAGTTTCTGTCCTACCAGAAGAACAATAATCGCAATAATCAGTTTTACCAGAAAATTCAGTACCGTCGGCATAGAATCCCGAAAATAATCCACCAGCATTTCCCAGGTAAAAAACTGCACATTGCTGCTCATCGAATCAGCAATATTCTCTGTTACTTCCTGCGCCAGCTCACTGCTCAATACAAATTTCATTTTCCACCTCTAACGATTAAAATGCGTGAATAAAAAGTCCGCTGCGCAGCTTGGGTTCAAACCAGGTGGACTTGGGCGGCATCAGAAGCCCGGCGTCCGCCACTGCGAACAGCTCCCCGATAGATGTGGGATACATGGCAAAAGCCGCCTTTGCATCCAGACGGCAGCGCCGCTCCAGTTCTTCCATTCCCCGGATACCTCCCACAAAATCAATCCTGTCATCGGTCTTCGGATCTTTAATGCCGAGAACCGGATCCAAAAAAAGATCCTGAAGCAGAGACACATCCAGTCCCTTCACCGAATCACTGCTCCGATCCTTTTCCCGGATTCTGCACAGATACCATTTTTCATTCAGATACATGGAAAAGCACCCTTTCTCACGGGGCTTCTTTTCATTCTCCGGCAGCTCGGATACCTCAAAAATCTCACGGGCCTTTTCCAGCAGTTCCGCCTCTGTCAGACCGTTCAAATCCCGCACAACCCGATTATAATCCATAATATGAAGCTCCTCATCCGGGAATAACACCGACAGAAAATAATTAAACTCTTCTGTTCCGTCATAACCCGGGTTCTCCGCCCTGCGCTTCAATCCGACTTTTACTGCAGAAGCTGCCCGGTGATGTCCGTCTGCAATATAGATCCGGTCGATTTCCGCAAAAGCATTTTTTATTTTTTCAATCGCTTCCGCTTCGTCAACCACCCATACTCTGTGAGTTACCCCGTCAACCGCAGTGAAATCATACTCCGGTTCAGACTGCTTTTTGTCCGCCACCACCCGACGGAC
>CAMLYL010000086.1 GCA_946491665.1 uncultured Lachnospiraceae bacterium
AAAAACATGATTCACAAATTAAATCAGACTCTAATCATGATCACCCATAATGAAGAGATTGCTCAATTGGCTGACCGTATGATTCAGCTTGAAGATGGACGTATACGGAAATAGTGAATGGGGGGGTATTATGATTGAGACAAAAAAGCAATTAAAAAAATCGCATGGCGATATATGAAGGCATCAAAACAGAGGAATATTTTTATTATTCTGGCAGTTGCATTATCAGCCTTTTTATTGTCGGCAGTATTTAGTCTGGGAATTACATTTTATAATGTGAACAGCAGGCAGCAAATGATTGCTGAGGGAACAAACAGAGATATTATTATTACGAATCCGGAAAAAGAGCAGACAGAACTGGCGAAAAGTCTGCCTCAATGCCGGTATGCGGGAATCCAATCCAGATGTGCGATTGCAGTTGATTGTAATGGAAAATCCATTAATTATGGAATGATATGGAAAGATAACGTGAATTGGGAGAAACAGACCAAAGAGGCGATCGGCAGTATTACAGGGGAGTATCCGGAACAGGAAAACCAGGTTATGACATCTGCCTGGACGTTAGAAAAACTGGGATACGAAAATTATGAAGTGGGGATGGAAATCCCGCTGGTTTATTCTGTGAATGGAAACCGGTTTGAAAAAAGTTTTTATTTATCCGGCTATTATGAAGACCGCTCCATGCTCATGAATCCCGGATCGGAACATTTTCTTGTATCGGAAGAATTTTATAATGAGATGCAGCAATTAAGCGGAGACCAGGAATTATCCACGGAATTAGGAATCACTTTAAATAATAAAATTGTGTCCCAGAAGCAGATACAGAATCTGGAAAGAGCATTTTCCCTCAATGAAGACCAGGGATTTTATTATAATGAAGAACTGCTTTTTATTGTCAGACTGCTTTTCACAGGAATGCTGGTAATCGCATTCATCATAATGCTTTGCGCATATTTGCTGATATATAACATTCTTTTTATATCTTTTACAAAAGAAGTTCAGACCTACGGACTCTTAAAAACTTTGGGAATGACAAGAAGACAGATGAAAAGAATGCTGCTGTATCAGATAGTGCTGTGCCTTTTCGCAGGTTTAATCATAGGAATCATTGCCGGAATGATAATATCTGGATTCGTTATACCCTCAGTAGTTGAAATGATCAATCCAGGAATTGGAATTGCGACAAATGCAGGAGCAGATTTTCTTATTATATTATTTTCGGTTGTATTTATTACTGTGACAGTATTCATCAGCAGTTTTAAACCCATAAAAACAGTGGAGAAATTATCGCCTGTTGAATCAATGAAATATAACCCTGTTGATTTGAAAAAGAAAACAAAGAAGGGAAGGAGAGGCGGAAAAGTCTTCAGAATGGCATTATACAATATAACATGCCGGCGCGGAAAAGCTGTCGTCGTATTCGCTTCGCTGTGCTTAAGTACAACCATATTTCTATTTGTAAACATTTATACCAACAGTATTAATGGCAGAGACTATGTCAATGCCTATATGCCCTATGATGTTATTTTAAGAAATGAAACCAGAAATGAAAATGGAAATTTAGGAGAACAGGTAATCACAAGGGATGAAATCGATCAGATACAGATGCTCGACGGAATAAAAGAAGTAAATGTGGTTTCATCAGATACAATAACCGTTTATTTTGATGAAGAGATGTTTGGCGGAGCATATCTGAAGGAATTTTGTGATTTATGGATGAACGAGCCCTATGAAGAAGTAAAGAAAAGTATAGAGGCGGATCCCCTGGAATTTTACAGTTGTCTGATAGCAGTTGATGACGGGCAGATCCGGCAGTTAATGAGCGGGCAGGGATTCGATTTTGAGAGTTTTGATAACGGAGAAACCTGCGTGATACAATCAGAGATTCCCCTGGAAAATTGTCTGGGAAAAGAAGTGTCTTTTGCTCCTGTTGAAAACAATGAATACCGCACGATGAGAGTTGCGGCGATAGTCGAAGATAATTTGTCATCCTATAGCGGAATAGCGCCTAATATTTATGTCAGTGATAAAGTGATCAGCAGTTTTGTAGAGGATCCATGGATAGAAAGAATAAATATTACTTACGATAAAGCTTATGATCAGGAAACAGAAAACAGGCTGACGGCGTTTTTGCAGGATACAGATCTTGAATTTTCATCAAAGATTCAGATGATGGAAAATACAGGAAATTCCAGGGAACAGATGAGTATGCTTGGAAACGGAGTGGCATTGATACTTGCAATTATCGGTTTACTGAACTTTGTCAATATTATGATTGCCGGCATTTACGAAAGGAAGCAGGATTTTATACTTCTGAATCATATTGGCATGACACAAAGGCAGATCAGAAAAATGGTAACAATGGAAGGCATGGTGTATGGGATAGGCACAATGATTTTTACAATGACGTTTGGAATTGCCATCAGTGTCGGCGGATTCTATCTGATCAGGGAACCTTATATGAAACTGCATTTCCCTTTTGGAACAACAGCAATAGCATTGCTGGCGCTGGCTGTCATATGTATGGTAATTCCTGCAATTGTATATAGCTTCTGCAAAAGAAATCCTGTATAATCATAGACAGAGCAGATGCTTAAAAATCGACAGATACATTTGACAGAAAAGGGGGAAAGGAAATAATGGAGGTATTAAAAAGCTTTCGGGCATATGTGGAAAAAATGAGAGAAGAGGGGGAACTGACGGAAGTCAGGCAGGAGGTAGACTGGCGTTATGAGATGGGCGCCGTGACACGCAGAGCCTATGATCTGCATGCGCCGGCGCCCTTGTTTTCCAATGTGCGGGACTGCATTCCCGGTTTCCGAGTGCTGGGAGCGCCTATGGGAATCAGCACGGATCCGCGGCATCCCTTTAAGAGAGTCGCGCTTTCTTTAGGGCTGCCGGTAGAGATGAGCGGGCCGGAGATCGTAAAGGCCTGGTCCGGTCTTGCGGATATGGATCCTATTCCGCCCAGGACAGTGGACAGCGGTCCCTGCAAAGAGAACAGGCTGTTTGGCACAGATATTGACCTGACAAGACTGCCGGTTCCGCTGATTCATGAAGGTGACGGCGGGCGTTACATCAATACCTATGGCATCATGATTGCTCAGACTCCGGACGGCTCCTGGACAAACTGGTCTATTACCAGGGCCATGCTGGATGGGCCTCAGAGTATTGCAGGTGTGATTATTCCTACTCAGGATCTGGGGAATATATACAGACAGTGGCAGGAACTCGGACAGGAAATGCCTTTTGCGCTGTGCCTGGGCGTAGATCCGGCGATTTCCATGGCGGCCGGTTATCCGCTGCCTACCGGACTGAATGAGAGCGAACTCCTGGGCGCCTGGTACAGAGAGCCCGTTCAGGTGGTAAAATGTGAGACCAGTGATCTGCTGGTTCCGGCTTCCACAGAGATCGTCATTGAAGGAATGGTATCCCTCCAGACGGAACTGCAGGAAGGACCTATGGGCGAATATGGAGGCTATGTCTGGACGGGACGTCATAAACAGGTTCCCTGTTTCCATGTGACAGCCATGACTTACCGGGATAATCCCATCATGCCGCTCTGTGTTGCGGGAGTGCCTGTGGAGGAAAATCATACGAACTGGGGAATGAATATTGCCGCAAGTATTCAGTATTCGCTCCGAAAAACGGATCTTCCGGTGAAAGAATGCTTTATTCCCATGGAAAGTGCGGCTCATTGGCTTGTAGTTACGGTGGATCGGAATCGGAGTGAAACAGATGATAACGCATTGGCATTGGAAATCGGCAGGGCTGTGTTTGCCTCCAGAGGAGGTTCTTATATTCCCAAAGTGATCATAATGGATGATGATATTGATCCGGGTAATTTAAGTCAGCTGATATGGGCCTTTGCTACCCGGCATCACCCGGATCGGAGAATTGCTCTTGTGGATCAGTATATGTTCCCGCTGGTGGCATATCTGAGCCAGGAAGAAAAGAATGCTTCCGTTTCCACCAGGGTGATCTATAACTGTCTGACACCATTTCATAACTGGCCGAAGGAAGTGCGCCCTGTAGAGGCTTCTTTCCGGGGATATTCAAAGGCGCTTCAGCAGCATGTGATTGAAAATTGGGAAAATTACGGGTTTTAATAAAATAGTTCTTTGAACACAGAAGATAAAACTGGGAGGAAGATCGAGAATGAAAACGGAAAAAGAAAAGAGGGACAGGTCTGTTTCCGTGGAGAATATATATAAACTGGATGGGCTTGTGCCGCTGAGAAAGGCGATTCCTTTCGGCCTTCAGCATGTGCTTGCCATGTTTGTGGCAAATCTGGCTCCGGTACTGATTGTATGCGGGGCGGCAGTAGTAAGAGGAACCGGAGAGCATCTTACTTCGGCGGAAATCACCAGTCTGCTGCAGTGCGCCATGTTTGTGGCCGGCATCGGAACCTGTCTGCAGCTTTATCCCGTCTGGAAAATCGGTTCCAGACTGCCGATTGTGATGGGTGTAAGCTTTACTTTTCTTGGCAGTCTGCTTGTGATCAGCACGAATCCGGAACTTGGTTATGAAGGAATGGTCGGAGCTGTTATCCTGGGAGGTATTTTTGAAGGTATTGTAGGTCTCAGCGCAAAATACTGGAAGCGCTTTCTGACCCCAGTGGTATCCGCCTGTGTAGTAATTGCCATCGGACTGTCGCTGCTTTCTGTGGGAATGGATTCCTGGGGCGGCGGAAGCGGCGTAGAGGATTTCGGCGCCTGGTATCACGTTCTGGTAGGAACATTTACGCTGATCGTCTGTCTGGTGTCCAGGTATCTGTTGAAAGGAGTATATAAAAATCTGAACATTTTAGTGGGGCTGGTTTTCGGTTATGGACTCTCTATTGTATTTACGCTGACCGGGATTGCCCCCATGGTGGATTTTTCCAATATATCAAGAACTGTGCAGGAAGTGGGATTTTTCAGCCTGCCGAAGCTGGTGTTTTTTACAGGACATAAGCCTGTTTTTGATCTGGGGGCCTTTTTCACCATTGCCGTTGTGTTTCTTGTGTCTGCTGCGGAGACAACAGGAGCCACGACTGCCGTATGTACCGGGGCGCTGGGAAGAGATATTAAGATGAAAGAGCTGCAGGGATCCCTGGCTGTGGATGGCTTTTCCAGCGCATTATCCGGGTGCTTCGGATGTCCGCCCCTTACTTCCTTCAGCCAGAACGTAGGACTGGTGACAATGACGGGGGTAATTAACCGTTTTACCATACTTACGGGAGCGCTGATTCTGATTCTGGCATCATTGTTCCCGCCTCTTGGCGCGTTCTTCAATTCCCTGCCCCAGGCGGTGCTGGGCGGCTGCACGGTAATGATGTTCGGTTCCATTATGTATGAAGGAATTAAGATGCTGAAAGAATGTAAATTCAATGAGAGGACTATGATTATCGTATCTCTTTCCTTCTGTATCGGCGTAGGGCTTACCCAGACTTCCGGAAACTTTTTCTCTGCGTTTCCCCAGGCAGTGGGAGACATCTTTAATGGAAATGCGGTGGCCGGAGTGTTTGTTGTGTCGCTTTTGCTGAGTCTTTTCCTGCCGGGAAGAGAGAAAGAGAAGAAACAGCAGAAAGAAGAATAGCAGATCATATTTCTATTCAATCTGCTATATGATTTCACGAAATCTTCTGATATAATAACCCGGTAGAAAAACGGAAGGAAAAAGAAAGATTTATGATTGCAGATCTGGAATTAATGATCATAGATATTATCTGTACAATCTGGGAGGGAATTCTGGCGGCCTATTTTATAAGAGTCTATACCGCAGGAAAGACTGTCCTGAAAAAAGATCCGGTATTCCTTCTTGTTTTTGTAATCTGTGCGGAGGTTATGACTTTTGTTTCGGTTCCTTCTCTGATCAAACTGCTGATTGAGTGGGTGCTATTTGCGTTCGTGATCAGATGGATTTATAAAAATGATCTGATTGCGGGAATTCTGTCCATTGGAACATATATGCTGCTTGTCTGTCTGACTGAGGGCGTGCTGACTGCGTTTCTGGGGATATTTCATTCTGAACTCAGACTGGAAAATGTGATTTATCGGATGGTGTGGTATCTGGTATATCATGTGATTCTGACAATATTTGTCCTTATTATGAGGAAAGTATTTTATAAAGTATGCAGGAATTTTACACGCCGGGAAAACATATTGATGAGTATTCTCTTTGCTGCGTTAATTCTGATTCTTGCCAGCACTTCAAACCGGTTTATTTTTGGCTGGGAAATGGCAGATCAGATTGGTCAGATTATTGGGCTGGTTGTTCTGATTGCAGTGCTGTTTCTGCTGATTTATTTTATGAATGAAAGTGTAAAGATCAGAAAGATACAGCAGGAAGAGGAAAATGAATTAAAGAAACTTCAGGCACAGTATCAGTACTACGAGGAGCGGTTAAAGGATGAGGAGCGTGTCCGGCGTATTTATCATGATATGAAAAATCATCTGCTTGTGCTCCGGTCCAGGATGGAGCAGCCGGGGATGAACGAAAAGGATGAGGAGCGGCTGGAGACAGAAAAAATGATCGGGAGTCTGCAAAAACAGATTTCCGATTATGAAAATTATATCCAGACCGGGAATTCGTTTCTTGATATTATTATACGTGACAAAGCAAAGGCAGCCAGGGACAGCGGAATCGATTTCCATACAGAAATTGATTTTTCCATGGGGAGTTTTATGGATGGCCTGGATATCAGCACGATTTTCGGAAATGCTCTGGATAATGCCCTGGAAGCCTGCAGAAATGTGCCGGAGGAAGAGAAGTTTATTACGGTGAAAGCCGGAGTGAAGAATCGTTTTCTTGTGATCCGCGTGGAAAATTCTGCGCCGGAAGAAAGTGATGGTACGCACACAACGAAAGAAGATACATTCCTGCACGGATTCGGACTGAAGAATATCCGGAGGGCGGTAGAAAAGTATGGCGGAGATTTTGCGGTTCGTTCCGGAGATAAAGTGTTTTCTGTGACTGCGTTAGTTCCGCTGGTACAGTGAAACTGAGCGAACAGGGTCAGCGGAGGCAGGGAGAATGGTGTTTGATATCCGGTTTTCTCTGCTGAAAAAACCTTCAAACTGATGTGAGATGATCTTACCAGTTTGAAGGTTTTTTTATAATTTCAGAGAAACTTCCGGACAGTCATGTTCTCATGACTGATTTATAATTTTACGATCTGCGGGATCTCAGTTTCAGAGTTCCAAACAGAGAACCTGCAATAGCCAGTACTACAACCCAGAGGAATATGTCAGAGGTGTCTCCGGTACGTACTGCATCTGTTGTGTCAATAGAATTACTGCTGTCCGTATTGGTGTCTGCATTATCTCCGGTTCCCTGTCCGGGAGTCTCGGTGCCTTCGCCCGGAGAAGGGGGAGTAACCTCAGGAGCTGTAGTGGAGTAATCTGTAAAGGTGGGATTCCAGGATCCGACGCCGGTTCCGAAGCCCATCTGAGCGAGAAGGCCGGAGAGGGTGGAAGTTGCCTCATCCGCACTCATTATTTCCATTGATCCAAGTACAATGTCGGAATAGTCTTCCGGATTCAGATAAGCGCCTGTTTCATCTTTGCTGTTTATTTCTGAAAAACGCACATCCTCATGGTAAGTTACATCCTGCTGAACCCCGTCCTGGTCTTTTCTGGTCCATACATTCCATCTTTCATTCTGAATTGCGGAATCCATGGTGCATTCAATGAATGTTGCCGCTGAAGAGGTGTTTTCATATTGCGGATGTTTTCTGTCCGGATTATATTCTGTCATGTAGCTGTTGCCGCTGTCGTCTCTGATGGTGACATTGTCACACTCTGTCTGCCAGGGCCGTCCGAGGCTTACGGTACTGTCTGCGCCGTAGGAGGAATCCACGGTCAGATTACAGTTATAAAATACAAAACCGATATTGCCCTTTTTCGTATTTGCGGCTGTAAAATATCCGGTGTCTCTTCCTGCAAATGCGGCCATATGGAGCTCTGTATTGATAAAATAAGCATCAGCATCGCCAAATACAAAATCCACTGTTCCTTCGATATAACAGTTTTCTACCTGTACTCTGGAGCCTGATCCGTGGAGATACAGAGTATCCTGACGGCCGATAAATTTACAGTCTTTCAAATATACTTTGTCAGCTGCAGATCCGAAAGCAACAGCGGGAGTCTGTTCCCCTGCGCCGGTATGATCTGTTACATTGTAGCTGTTCTGGAAGGTGATTCCCGATGCGCTGAATCCGGTGGCATTTCCAGTCAGAAGTACGGTGCCGCACTGATCTGTTCCCAGATCATAGTCGTCCTGGGGAATAAATGTACCATCAGAGTTGAATGTATTGGAAGAATAGTAGCTCTCCTCAATGATGATTTCCCCGCCGTCTTTGTACAGAGGCTGGAAAGATACCCACGGCTTGTCTACTGTGATTTTTTCCGTATAGGTGCCGGGAGCGATAAGAATAATCAGTGGCTCTGCTGCGCTGGATTCATTGGCATCCAGAGCGGATTGGATAGATGTATAATCATATGTGCCGTCTGAACCGACAGTTACGATGTTGGCGCTGGCTTCATTATCGCTCATATAATCAACTGTGATTCCGGTCAGATAGCAGCTTCCGGATCCGTCTGCGCTGATGAATTCCAGCGGAATGTATGTGTTTTCAGTTACCTCCGGCAGCGCAGTTTCTTTTCCGACTGTGATTTCGGTACCATCCAGAAGAACCGTAAGGTTGTTATAATTATTGCCGGATATGGTAATAGAAGCGCCCTGAATATCCGGGGCTGCCGGAATGTAAAGGATAGTTCCGGCGGTTACCTGGGTGTCATTGCCGCCCGAAGCGCTGGTACGCGGCGCAAATTTTCCCAAAGTAGCATCGATCTGGATTCCGTCAAATTCGCCGATGTTTCCCTGGAGATTAGGACGTTCGACAGAGCTGCTTTCGGTGAAATCCCAGATTTTATCCGTGGCGGTTACGTCCGGCGTTCCGAAGTCGCTGTCAGAAGCATAGTTGACGGCAATCTGCGTTACATAACTCTGCTCTGTAAAAGCAACTGCGATATACTGAGGATAGGCAGAAGCATCGCTCATATCCAAGTCAATCAGAGTATTTGTTGTATAGTTTTCTCCGTTTACAGTAATGGAAGAAGGGGTGCTTCCGTCGCTTGTGCCTGCGATCTGAAGAGTTGCGCCCTTTTCATCATAAGCGGCCGGGATATAAAGAACAGTCCCTGCATTGATCTGGACTCTTGCGGAAGATGTCTGTACGGCAAATTTTCCGGAAACGGCATCTACCTTTATATCCTGGAAGGTTCCTTTTATACCCTGCAGCGTGGCGTCGGCCGGCGCTGCTCCGTCTGCAGTGAGCAGTCCGTCTGTACTTTCAAAAGTATAGGTTGTGTCTGCTGCATCCACATTTTCCGGTATTCCCGGATATTCCTCTTCCGGTTCTGTATAGGATAATTCTATAGAAGCAAGATACGCCTGAGACACAAAGCTCACAACGCATGTGGTGTCTGTTTCCGAAGCTGCAACAGGGATTGATACGGCAGAATTTTCTGAAGTATATTCTGTTCCGTCGGATTCAACTGTTGCTGAACCGCCTGATAATTTGATGGTCAGTGTACCGCCGCTGCTGTTTGCTTCCAACGGGATTGTGAGTATTGTACCGGAGTTTACCTGTGTGTCAGCTCCGCCGGTTTCCGGCGTACGTGGCGCAAATTTTCCATTTATAGCGTCAATTATGATTCCTTCATATTCACCGGTAGCACCCTGTACAGTCGGGCGTACTGCGGTGTCGTCAGAAGACAGATCCCAGACACGTTTTTCCGGACTTGCAGTCTGGACATCCTGTGTCTGGACAGCTGCTGGATTGTCAGCAGCAAAGGTTGTCCCTGTCATCATACTGAATACAAGAATAATACACAGAATGACGGCAGAAAATCGTTTTTTCTTTTTCATTAAAATATAACCTCCTTTAAAAAAATATAATACATTACATGTTATATTTATTTTGTGAATACGTCAATAGATGACCTAAAATTTTCTGAATTATTTCGTTATGATTCTGCGTTGCTTTTCTGTAAAATATTCCATAGGATAACGGTTCAGAATTTTTCAGAGGAACATAGCAGATCTGATCGTTTTTATATTAGGGAAAGATGATTTCAGGAATGTGTTTTTTATATTCTTCGCCCCAGTTCTGCATAGCATCTAAAATAGGTTTCAGACTTCTTCCCAGATCCGTCAGAGAATATTCTACTCTTGGCGGTACTTCGGGATAAAAAGTACGTGTAATTAATTCATTTTTTCCATATCTCTGAGTTGGGTGGTTAATACCTTCTGTGATACATTGCCTATAGATTTTTTTAATTCACCAAATCTTTTAGTTCCAGGCATAAGATCACGTAAAATTAACACGTTCCATTTGTCCCCGATAAGAGTCAGAGTGGTTTCTGCCGGGCAGGCGGGTAGTTCTTTTTTTTCGGTCTGCAATGTCATAGAATTGCCTCCATTTTACTTAAGTCTGAATTTATATATTGTATGATTTTGATTGTAACAATGATTATGACTACAAGCATAATATAATGCGGCAACACTGGAAAGTCAAGCAGACAGATAGAACTAATTTTCTCAATCAGACGGCTTTGTCTTTTTTAAAAGGGAAAATATGCACAATACTGCATTTGTTTCCCCCGGGTAACTATAGCACATTAATGTGCTTACTTTACGCTGGAGCTTCCAATACATATAATACAGACAGGAGTTGAGAAGAATGGCCGTTCAAACTTCATGAAAATTAATGTAACCGAGAGATATATAGAAGGACAATATGAAGAAAAAAATTGCTGTACTTTTATCAGCGCTTGTGGTGACCGGTGCACTTGCCGGCTGTTCGGGTGATAATTCTAATAATAGCGGTGATGCTTTGTCGGAGAATAGTTCTTCTGTTTCAGAGAATACTTCTGACGAACAGACAAATATTGATAAAGCTCTGGCTTTGATTCATACTTTTGCTGACGGTGACACGGAAACTGCCCGGGATCTTCTGGATGAGAATTATATCCAGCATAATCTGGCTTATGGTACAGGGGAAGATGCTTTTATTGATTCTGTTGAATCGCTGGCATCTGCAGACGTGCCGACTACTGTAGAAAATGTACGGGCTTTTACACAATTGGAAGAAATATGATGAAAAGCCTGGATTGCAAAAGTTCGTTCAGACATTGTAAACAGATATTTGAGCGGGACACATGATTGTTGAAAAGCCTGCATAAAAACTCCTTTATACTTTATACGGCGGAAAGCCTGTAAGAAGTATAAAGGAGTTTTTGGTTATTGTTTGTGGAGAAATAGTCTGTCAGATCTGATTTCCAAATTTTATTCCCCTCCGCCGATCATTTCAAACAGGTCGCCCAGCATGGAACCCCGTTTTTTTCTGGGCTGCTTTGAATCATAAGATTTTCTGGATTTGTCGTAATCATTCCTGGAGGAATAATCGTCCTCCTGTCTGGAACGTTCGATAATTTTTTCCAGCTCACCTCTGTCCAGCCAGATGCCGCGGCATTCGGGACAGTAGTCGATTTCAATTCCTTTTTTCTCGGACATTAATAAAGTGACATCCTTACAAACTGGGCATTTCATAGAAGTCCTCCTTAATAAAAAAACAATCTGATGTAATGATTATATCATAGATACAGATTTTTTAAAGAGAATCTGCTTTTTTTCAGAAGAGAATCGTTATTCGTTATATTTATAAAGACACTACAGAATGCAGTATTTCATAAGAATGATTCTATGATCAGATATCTGAGAAAAGAAGAAATATCCAATGTGACAAAAATGAAAGGTGACTGCAAGGTTCTGTATATGGAGTTTCCGGCCGGTTCTGTCTATACTGAGTATATAAAAAAACAGACCATGAGAGTTGGTTCTTTCAGATACGAGGTGAACGATTGTGAAAAAGCTGATAAAGTGTACTATAAAGCTGATTTTTCTGATTGTTGTCCTGGTGACAATTTTTGTGGTGTGGCAGGGATATCAGATGAATGACCGGGCGCTCCGGGAGCAGTCCCTGGCGGAAAAAGTGCAGGAAATCCGGGAGCAGCCGGGATATACGCCTCTGTCACAGTTGCCGGAAACCTATCAGAATGCTGTAATCGCTGCAGAAGATCACAGATTTCGAAGCCATCCGGGTATTGATGTGATTGCCATAGGGCGGGCCGCCGTAAATAATATTCAGGAAATGAGCTTGTCCGAAGGGGGCAGTACCATTACGCAGCAGCTTGCGAAAAATCTGTATTTCACACAGGAAAAGACATTCGTCAGGAAAGCTGCAGAAACATTTCTTGCTTTTAAACTGGAAAGGGATTATACAAAAGATGAGATCCTGGAACTGTATGTGAATACGATTTATTTTGGGGACGGTTATTATGGAATCCGGGCCGCCAGTGAGGGATATTATGGGAAGGAACCGTCTGAATTGAATGATGATGAATGCACGATGCTGGCAGGACTTCCCAATGCGCCTTCCGCATATGCACTTACAGATCATCCGGAACTGGCGGAGCAAAGGCAGAAAATTGTTCTGAATCAGATGGTGAAATATCACTATCTGACACAGGAAGAGGCGGATCAGATCCGACAGCCTGCAGAATAAAATCCGGGAAAATGAGGTGGAAAAATGGGAATTTTACAAAAAATATTAAAAAAAGCGTCTGTAATTACCAGTGGTGTTCTGCTGTTTGCTGTATTAATTCCGATTGCGGTGCTGTTCTTTTTGCTCTGTTTTTTGGAACCGCTGATCGTAAAGCTGGCAGACTGGGGAGGGAAAAAATAGCAGATGGAACAGTTGTCTCTTTCCGATACTGGCCCAGGTGAGTAGCCATAATGAGCGGGATATGGTAAACTGAATGTGCAGAATCAGAAACAGGAGGCGCGAGTTCTATATGAAACGAAAATATCCGAATTTATGCAGTCCGATAACAATTGGAAGAACAACATTCCGGAATCGAATGTTTTCTGCTCCCATGGGCGGCACTGATATCACAAATGACGGCTGCATCGGACCAAAGTCCACTGCTTTTTATGAACTGAGGGGGAAAGGCGGTGCGGCGGCCGTTACTGTAAGTGAATGCATGGTGCATCCTGATACAGATGGATCACACGCATATCATCTGGATGAGAGAATTCTAAATTCGCTGGCCGCCGCAGCTTATACTGCTGATGCGATCCGGAGACACGGAGCAGTTCCGTCTCTGGAGCTGTCTCACTCGGGCATGTACGCCGGAACATACATGACAGATAAGAGCCGTCAGAAATCTATGAATCAATGGGGACCGTCGGATACAGTCAGAGCGGACGGGGTGGAAGTAAAGGCTCTTTCAAAATCGCAGATCCGCGAAATCGCTGAGGCTTACGGGCATGCGGCAGGTCTCGCAAAAAGAGCGGGGTTTGAGATGTTGATGATCCATGGCGGACACGGCTGGCTGATCAATCAGTTTCTGTCTCCGTTTTTTAATAAAAGAACTGATGAGTACGGAGGAACACTGGAAAACAGGTGTCGTCTGGCAATTGAAGTTTTAAAATCGGTGCGCGAGGCTGTCGGTCCGTTTTTCCCTGTTGAGTTCCGGATGAGCGGTTCGGAACTGTTTGAGGGAGGAT
>CAMLYL010000087.1 GCA_946491665.1 uncultured Lachnospiraceae bacterium
GAGCGCCGCCCTGTCACGGCGGAGGTCACGGGTTCGAGTCCCGTCTGGGTCGTTTTTTAATTTATATATGGGATCTTAGCTCAGCTGGGAGAGCATCTGCCTTACAAGCAGAGGGTCATAGGTTCGAGCCCTATAGGTCCCATTTAGCATCAGCCTGCCGCAGTGGCGGAACTGGCAGACGCGCGGGACTTAAAATCCCGTGGTGGCGACATCGTACCGGTTCGATTCCGGTCTGCGGCATTGAGTCACTGTTAAAAAAGTAGTGCTTGACTTTTTCGGCAGATGGCATCATAATAGTTTAAGTTAATATGTGTGCGTAGCTCAGCTGGATAGAGCACTTGGCTACGGACCAAGGTGTCGGGGGTTCGAATCCTCTCGCGCACGTAGTAATATGGCCTCTGGGATCAGTCTCAGAGGTCTTTTATTATGCAGATTTTTTGAATGATGATATGAAATTACAGTATTTGAGCAAGATGTGTCTATATTTTTTCTGGAAGGAAGAGTACACTGCTTATAAACAGTATTTTATTTCTGAGGAGGTGAAAATATGGAAGAAAAATTACTGAAAGATGGAAATATAAGCAGCGCCTACTTTCGTCTGGCAATTCCCAATGTGCTGAGTATGGTAATAACACTTGTTTACAATTTGGCAGACACTTATTTTGTCGCAGCTGTTGGAAACACGGATCTGGTTGCGGCAGTATCGCTGTGTGCGCCGATTTTGACAATTCAGATGGCGTTTGGAAATGTGTTTGCCCAGGGAGGCTGTTCCCTGACATCACGTCTGCTTGGCGCGGCCAGAAAAGAGGATATAAAGCATGTCAGCGCGCATTGTATTTATTCAGGATATCTGACAGGGATTATATTATGCATTTTTTTCTTCCTGACGGGAAAGATTCTTCTTCCTGTCCTGGGTGCGGATCATGACACAATACTGTTTGCTTCTCAGTATTTTTACTGGATTGCGGCGGGCTCGCCTTTTATCGTTGCATCATATGTCTATACCAATCTGTTTCGATCGGAAGGAATGTCGAGGGAGGCGATGCTGGGGACTGGCATTGGCGCCGTGGTAAATATTATTCTGGATCCTGTTTTTATCCTTATACTGGAACAGGGCGCAAAGGGCGCTGCTATTGCTACTGTTGTCGGATATATTGTGTCAGATATTTACTGTACAGTTATATTAATAAAAAAGAGCAGGATACTGTCTCTGAACCCTGGACATATCCGAATTTCCGGAGAATATGAAAAGCAGATTTTGGGAATTGGCATTCCGGCTGCAATTATGAGTATTGTACAGAGTCTGAGTGTAATTTTACTGAATCAATTTCTTCTCCCATATGGGAATATAGAGATTGCGGCTATGGGAATTGCCATGAAAACAGTTTCTATTGTGAATCTTGTGCTGATCGGACTTGCTTATGGAGGACAGCCCTTATTCGGATATTTTTTTGGCGCCCGGGACAGAAAAAAATTGAAGGAACTGACACGATTTAATGTGAGGATATCAGCGGGAACGGCTGTAATATTGTCAGGAATTGTTTTTGCAGCGGCAGTTCCCCTGATTCGTTTTTTCATGGATGATCCCCAGGTGGTTCAGAGCGGAAGTCTCATGCTGCGCCTGCAGGTTGTGACGATGACTTTTGCCGGAATTGTCCTTTTGCTGACGTTGATTTTTCAATCGGCAGGAAAAATCGGCATATCTTTTTTGCTGTCAGTCAGCCGTCAGGGGTTTATTTTTTTCCTGGTATTGTTTGCGTCCTCCCGTCTGTGGGGATATTATGGCGTGCTTCTTTCACAGGCGATTGCTGACGTACTCAGTTTTATTCTTGCCGTAATTTTATTTTATCGCTGTATCTATCTGAAGTGGAAATGACAAAAATGTGATGTTTTTATTGCTGACATGGTTGTTTTTTGCTATGCAGCAGCCGTTTTTTCAGAAGCGGGACCGGGATATGATAACCGGAAACCGGATGCTTTCTGAAAAAGCGGCTTTTTTGCTAAAAAAAGAACACTTTCTTCTAAGAAAAGGACATTGTTGGAGAAAAATGGGAATGGTAAAATTTTTACAACCACGGACAGGTTTTTCCCGTTGCTTTTATTAAAAATTTTTGAAAAAGAGAAGGATCGTGAAAAAGACGGAGACAGAATGCATAAATGACTGATTTGTGCGGAGGTCTATGACAATGCAAAAACGGGATATTTACAGCGTTGGATCATTGTGCGAAAGTACAGTATCTAAATATAACTATAAGGAGGGAAACACATGAAAAACAAAAAAGTGCGGCGGATGCTGGCTGTCATGATGGCAATGACCATGTCGGTTTCTATGTGCGCCGGCACAGCGTTGGCAACCGAACCGGCTGTTGATGACACGGTACAGGAAGAAACTGTGGATGAAAAGTCGGAAGAAGCCGCCGATGCAGCTTCTGAGGAAGTGAAAGAAACCGCAACTGAAACTGGGGAAGTGGAAGAAACTGAAACCGAGGCTGATTCGGATGAGGATATCGCCTTGTATGCAGATGAGAATGCAGGTGATGAAACAGATCCGGGTGCAGGAGGCGATGACCAGACTCAGATTCCCGGAGAAGGCGGAGAAGGCGGCGGCCCCGGAGGTCCCGGTGGCCCTGGCGGTCCTGGAGGTCCCGGCGGCGGTGTTGAAATTGATCCGGAAGTAGTTAAAGACAAATATGGTCTGAACGGATATCATGCACTGCTTGGCTCCTGGGGAACCGGCGGAGACAACATTGAAGATGTTAAAGACGGGGATAATGATTATCTCTATACCGCAGGTCTGTTTGTGAAAACAGAGGAAGGCGCAACAGATTATGAGACACTTTCAAACAGCAGTATCATTGATTCTTATGATGCCATTGACGGAGAGAAGGCGTCCGGTGTTGTTATAGAGGACGATCGAAGCGGCCTGAACGGTATTATTATCAAGGATACGGACTACACCATTTCTGATGCGGAAATCACTATGAAGACCGATGCGGACGGAACAGATACCTGTGATTTCTCAGGTAAGGGAAGTGCGGTGGCAGTTTTCGGAGATTCTGATGTTCTCATTGAAGATTCCACCATTCATACGGCCGGCGTAGCCACCATGCCGATATTTGCGGATGACGGCGCTACTGTAACCGTAGATGATTCTGTACTGCGGTCTGACGGCGGCACCCTTTACGGAGATTACATGAATTCTCCGGATCAGGCGACAATGGTAGCTCCGCCCTGGATTCTCGGTATTATGGGAACTTCCCGTACTACGAATCTGATGGGCAATAATTCTACGATGAATGTGACGGATTCTGAGACTTCTGCAGGCGCATGGGCAGTATTGTCTACGGATTCCGGAAGTGATATGGTACTGAATGTCTATAATACTTCCCTGACTCTGAATAATGCAGACGAATCTGAGGCTGCGCCTCTTCAGGAGACTACAGCTTCGAACGGAAAGCAGAGCCAGATTTATGAGACCAAGGATAATCCGTATACAACAAACTATGGTTCCGGCTACGGTACATATGCAATTGGCGATGCAGATGAGACTTTTGCAGGCGCGACCATTAATGTAGGTACTTACGCAACCATTTTCACCGGCGGTTCTGCTACTTATACTGATATCGTGGCAGGAGAGTCCTATACTCTGAAGAGCGCTAACGGAGAGGATGACAAAACTTACACGGCCCAGGAGAGCAAGAATACCGTAATCAATTCTGATACTTTTGGATTTATGGTTCATCAGAGCGCAAATACAATTGATATCAAGAATGGTACAGAGGTAAACTCCGGTTATGCTACGTTCCTTGTAAAATCCGGTTCCTCCAATGCAAGTGTTACTGCCAGCGTGGATAATTCCGAGCTGAACAACGGCGGCGTGCTGATTCAGGTAATGGATAATGACGATGCCACGAACGGCGGTATGATGTCTGCTGATGATGAGAACAACTTGAACGGCGGAAGCATGAATTTTATTCCCTATCATCAGGAGGATGAAGGATTTAACACGGCTGCAGCTGAGAATGATGGTTCTGTTCAGGAATTCACTTTTACAAATGGTGATTACTCCGGTAATATTTACAATGCATCCGGTTCAGACAACAGTGTAAACAGTGAAGCGCTGAAAGCAACAACCCTGAATGTGACTTTAGGTGAGGGCGCAACGCTGGAAGGCGCCGCAGCCTC
This sequence comes from uncultured Lachnospiraceae bacterium, assembly GCA_946491665.1. Taxonomy (GTDB): domain Bacteria; phylum Bacillota; class Clostridia; order Lachnospirales; family Lachnospiraceae; genus Eubacterium_I. Next base: position 4,186 of record CAMLYL010000087.1, read on the forward strand.
TACAGCAGCAATTCATGTAACATACGACGGATCTGTTAAAGTGAAAGAAAACGGGGGCTTTGCATATGATTCCGCAGATGACGCGGCAGCTTTTGCAGATGAATATCAGAATACATATTTTGATATGACCCAGTATTACGACATTGGACAAGTTGCAAACCTGGTTAATTACAATGGCGGAAATGATATCAATATGACTCTGACAGATGATGCAGTCTGGACAGTGGAAGAGACTTCTGTTATTTCCAGTCTGGATATCCAGGATGATGCAAGTGTAGTAGTTCCGGAAGGTGTAACACTGACTGTTGGCAGCACAGAGTACACAGACTGTACAATTTATGCCGATAATCTGGTTGTTAAGGCTGATGGAAAATATTATGTAGGTCTGATCGGATCCTGGTCCGGCGGCGGTACAACTGCTGAGGACAATGATTATGCATATTATGCAGCATTGTTTGTAAAAGGCGATGATTACACGACATACTCTAACACCAGTGAAATTCTGGCAGGAGAATATGACGGCAGCAGCGCTACGGGAATTCAGATTAAGGACAATGCAACCGGACACAACGGTATCATTATTGTTGACAAAGATTATACCATTGACGGCGCAAACATTGTGATGAATACAGAGGCAGACGGAACAGACACATGTGACTTCTCCGGCAAGGGAAGCGCCATTGCTGTATACGGCAATTCTGTAGTAACCATCAAGAATTCCTATATTGAGACAACCGGCGTGGCTGCAATGCCGATTTTCGCGGATAACGGCGCAACAGTTACAGTTGACAGCTCTACTCTGATTTCCAATGGCGGAACACTTTACAGTGATTACATGAATTCACCGGATCAGGCGACGATGGTAGCGCCGCCCTGGATCCTTGGTATTATGGGAACTTCACGTACCACCAACCTGATGGGTAATGATTCCACCATGCATGTGGTTGATTCTACAACAGAGGCAGGCGCATGGGCAGTATTGTCCACGGATTCCGGAAGCAATATGTATCTGAACATTTACAACACTTCCCTGACTCTGAACAATGCAGACGAGTCCGAAATTCCTCTTCAGGAAGAGAATGAGAGCCAGATTTATGAAACAGTTGATAATCCGTATACAACGAATTATGGTTCCGGATACGGCACTTACGCAATCGGAGCAGCTGTAGAAACCTTCGCAGGTGCAGAAGTTAACGTAGGTACCTACGGCACTATTTTTACCGGCGGATCTGCTACCTATACAGATATTACAGAGGGTCAGACATACACTCTGAAGAGCGCTACAGGCGAAACTGACATTGAGTATACTGCTGACGAGAGCAAGAATACGGTAATCAACTCTGATACATTCGGATTTATGGTTCATCAGGGAGAAAACACCATTAACATTGAAAACGGAACAGAAGTAAATTCCGGTTATGCGACTTTCCTTGTAAAATCCGGTTCTTCAGGCGAAACTGTAAACGCGACAGTCGACAGCTCTGTGCTGAACAACGGCGGTGTGCTGATTCAGGTAATGGATAATGACGATGCAACAAACGGCGGCATGCTGGCTCCGGATGATCCGGCCAACGTAAACGGCGGAAACATGAATTTTAAGCCGTATCACGAAGAGAATGACGGCTTCAATACAGCCGCAGCTGAGAACGATGGTTCTGCGCAGAACTTTACCTTTACAAACGGCGATTACTCCGGAAACATTTACAATGCATCCGGTTCTGACAGCAGTGTAAACGGTGCTCTGCAGGCAACAACCCTGAATGTAAACCTGGGTCAGGGCGCAACACTGGACGGCGCGGCAGCTTCTACAGCGGCAGTTCATGTAACATATGACGGTTCTGAGCTTGTAAAAGCAAACGGCGGTTATGCGTATGACAATGCAGAGGAAGCAGCAGAGATTCTTGATTATCAGAATACATATTTTGATATGACTCATTATTTCGATATCGGCCATGTGGCAAATATGGTAAACTACAATGGCGGAAATGATATCAACATGACTCTGACAGATGATGCAGTATGGAATGTAGAAGCAACCTCTATGATCAGTACTCTGAATGTATCCGGTGATGCTCAGGTTGTGATTCCGGAAGGCGTGACCCTGACAGTTGGTGATCAGACTTACACAAGCGGCATCATTACTGCAGATGGATTCACAGCTGCTAATGTAGAGAATCCGACAGATCCCGGTACATCTGACCCCGGTACATCAACAGATCCTGGTACAACAACTCCGGGAACAGATACCAATAAGGGTACAACAACTACAACTTCTAAAAATGCAAAAACTGGTGATGCAAACCAGGCTGCACTGTGGCTGGTTGTAGCAGCAGCCGGAGCAGGCGCTGTTGTAATTTCCAGAAAACGCAGAAATGCAAACTAATTCCTCAGAGGGATTCAGATAAAAGGATTTCTGAGGGGACGTCAGAAATGGCGGATAGATTTCTTCCGGCGGCTTTGCCGCCGGGAGAAATAAAGAAGAACGAAGAGGAGTGATTGAAGATGAAACAGAAATTTGTGAAACTGCTGGCACTGGGGCTGTGTCTCACTTTCGGAATGATGCTGATGTCCTGTGGTACAGACGCGTCATCTGGCAGCAGTGAATCTGTCAGCGAAGCAGACAGTGAATCCGGTGGGGAAGAGAGTGGGGATGGAAATGCCGCCGATACAGAGATCCTGACACTGGAGGACGGCACAGAGATCACTCTGACTCCGGCAGAAGATGATTCTATGGGGATTTATGGATATTATACGTGTGAAAATGACGGTTCAATGTGGGCGTTCGGAGGTGATAATCTGGCGGTAGGTTACACCAGTGAGGAAGATGGAAGCCTGGGGACATATGTATGTTCCATGGCATTTTATCAGGGGCCGCAGGATGATGAAGGAAATTATCGTTATTGTGTGATTCTGGAAAATCCGCTGGCGGATACGCGTACCTGCTGGTATGTGATGAACGTTCTGGATGACGATGGAAATACAGTCGGTCTGATGCTGCAGGATCCGGGAGATGAGGATTATTATATTGGCCTGACTTTAGTGGATGATCAGACGGAAGAGATAACAGAGAATACGTCTGAGACAGCCGAATAAAGGATAGATTGAGTAGTGGAGCTTCTGAATGTGAAAAGAAGCTCCATCTTTTTTTGAGTTCACGATTCTTTCACAGAAAAAACATAAATTTACAACATGGTATTTTTATTATATAATCATCAAAGATAAAGGAGGCATTTCAAGATGCTTGAGAATGAAAAAAAAGAAAATGGTTATAATCCGGAAGATTCCGGCAGCGAGAATCGTGAAAATCAGATTCAGAGCATAGATGAACAGCAGGAAGATATTTTTGCCGAGGAGGATGTTGCTATTCCCGAAGAAGTTTCATCAGAAAAGAATGAGAACAACGGAGTACAGACTGACTGTGAGGAAACAGAGACTGAGACGCAGTCCGGATTTTCAGAGACGGCTGTACAGGCAGAGGCCGGCGGATCGGAAAGTGAAAATCAGAAGACGGCTTCTTCAGCGGAAGAGAATATGAGCCGGCAGGGAACAGCCAGGGAGTCAGGGCCGTATTCTTATGTGAGTCCGGATCAGAAGGCAGCTCAGGGATCGGGAGCATCTCCGCAGGAGAAAAAGCATAAAAAGCATATGAACAATTATGCAAAGGCAATTGCGTGTGCGGTACTTTGCGGCGTGATTGTCGGAGGATGCATTATCGGATCCTATGCTATTGGAAAGAATGCGATTCCGGCGGTTTCTGTGGCTACGAATGAGGAGAAGCTTTCGACATCATCGGGAAGCAGTTCCGGATCCGGCAGCAGTTCATCGGGAAGCGGATATTCGGTAGCCCAAATTGCCGAGCAGTGCAGCTCTTCTGTAGTAGCTATTACAACAAAGGGAATTTCTGAAGTACAGACGATGTTCGGAACCTATCAGCAGGAGAGCGAGGGAAGCGGTTCCGGTGTAATTGTTTCTGAGACAGATACGGAATTGCTGATTGTGACGAATTATCATGTAATTGAAGGAGCGGAAGACCTTACCGTATGCTTCAATGATTCGCAGGATTCTGTATACAGCGCTCAGATCAAGGGAACTGATTCTGCAAACGATCTGGCTGTAGTGGCGATTCCGCTTTCCGATATCAGTGAAGATGATTTGAACAGTATTTCCATTGCTACGATTGGCGATTCAGAAAGCCTTCAGGTAGGTGATGAGGTAGTAGCCATCGGAAATGCTCTGGGACTTGGACAGTCTGTTACTTCTGGTGTAGTCAGCGCTTTGGACCGTGAGGTGACAATAGATGACACGACTTCCATACTGCTTCAGACAGATGCGGCTATTAATCCCGGAAACAGCGGCGGCGCTCTGTTTAACATACAGGGTGAGCTGATTGGCATTAACAGTGCGAAATATGCCAGTGCAACAGTAGAGGGTATGGGATTTGCTATTCCGACGTCAACTGCACAGCCGATCATTGAAAATTTAATGACACACGAAACCAGAACAAAATTGACTGAAAATTATGGGTGTCTGAATATTACAGCACAGGATGTCTCTTCCGAGACATCCCAGATGTATGGTGTTCCGCAGGGTGTATATGTTTATTCCGTGCTGGAAGGCGGCGCGGCCGCGAATGCAGGTATCCAGCAGGGCGATATTATTACTTCTATTGGAGGAACAACTCTCAGCAGTGTCAGTGAATTACAGGATGAACTTCAATATTATGCGGCAGGCGAGACTGTAGAGCTTACGATTCAGAGAAACAGCGGAAGCGGTTACGAGGAACAGACGCTTTCTGTAACGCTGGATAATGCTTCGCAGCAGGATACCGCCGCATTACAGGAATCAGCCGGACAGAGCGGGCAGAATGGAAGCAGTCAGGAAAATTTCGGTTCCGGAAGCGGTCAGGGAAACGGGTATAGTTTCTGGTAAAATATATCAGGTGGGGAGATGACTCCCGCCTCCATAGGCGGTGAGCAACAAATCAGTATCAGTGGCGGGTGTCAATCCCCCACCTGATATACGCTCCGCGGGGATGCGCAGGGATTCGGTAAGGAAGATGTCAGCTGAAGCTGACCCGAATCCCGCGCCAAGACCCGCGAGCGGGTCTTGAATAGTTAAAGGATATAAACGAAAACGGGGAGAATGAGAATGGATGAATTTCTGTATGTTTTAAAACTGCGGCTGATGGATCACCTGATGCCGCAGGAGTTAAATGAGCAGATTGCTCTTTATGAAGATTATATTAATCAGGAAATTGCCGGAGGAAAGACTCTGGAACAGGTTATGCGGAAGCTGGGAGATCCCGAAAAAGTGGCGGAGATGATTATCGCTCATAAAAATGGTGAAGAGTCTTCGGAACAGGAAGAGACCCCGGAACAGGAAGCGTTCGGGGAGACGGAAGAACAGCCCCGGGAGCACAGGAAGCGTCCGGGAGAGATGACTGCTGAGGAGATTAACGAGCAGGTTTATAATCCTGAACGGGGGTTCCATGCTGAGTTTAAGGAGAATGAGGGATGGGATATCCGTCTGGGCAGGCTCAAATTGAACAGCTGGTATGGGACGCTGATTATTCTGGGGATTGTGCTTGTGGTCTTTATATTGATTTCTGAGCTGACCCATTAAACAAAAAGAAACAGTTTGTTTTTTCTTTTGTTCATGAATAAGATTTCACAAAGTACAGATAATAGCCATGTAAGTTACAAAACAGGAGGTAATCCCCAAGGGGATGTCTCTATGGGCAAAGATCTGCCCAGGAAGGAGGTAAAAAAACATGGCAAAGAATTATTCTGCAGAAAATGATTATACAAACGGGACTGGTACAAACAAGTCTCAGAACAAGTCTCAGAATAAATCCCAGAATAAGTCCACAAACAAGACATCAAATTGTGGAAAGAATTCGGCAGATGCGGGTCAGAACGCAACAAACAGCAGCAAGAACTGCAGATAGAACAAAATAATACAGGATGCATATGCTATATCAGAAGCTGATGTGGCATGAGACAGAGAAGCGGGCTGCGGAAAGCGGCCTGCTTTTTCGTCAGTGGAGGCAGTATGGCATTATGTATTATTGGAGCAAAAGATATTTCAGTATATATGAAACAAAAAGATGCGGTTCTGGCAGATCTTCGGGAGCCATCGGAATATGAGAACGGTCATATTCCCGGAGCGGTTAATATTCCGGCAGAACGGCTTGAGGCTTTTATGAGACGGACAGATCGGAGCAGAATTCACATTTTTTACTGTCAGCATGGCAGTATGAGTTTTCAGGAAGGGAAAAAATACGCCCGAGCAGGGTTTAAAATCTGCTCACTGGCCGGAGGTCTGGACGGATATCGGGAGTGGCAGAAGCGGCAGCCGGGAGGCTGAGTGAAAGAGGGGCAGATTACCCGATGGCAGGGGATAAGGTTGACAGCAGAAAGCGGAACAGCTTATAATAGACAGATGAAAAAGGAGAAACTCTATGGAAATGTATGAATTTATTTCACCCTGTCATTTTGGAATGGAAGCTGTTCTGAAACGGGAGATCTATGATCTGGGATATGATGTTGTGAAAACGGAGGATGGCAGGGTGACTTTTGAGGGCGACGCGGAAGCTGTCTGCCGGGCCAATATTAACCTGCGGACCACAGAACGGGTACTTCTGAAGGTGGGAGAATTTCATGCAGAGACTTTTGATGAGCTGTTTGAAGCGGTAAAAGCGCTGCCGTGGGAGCGGTATCTGCCGGAAGACGCCCGTTTTTGGGCGGCAAAAGCCTCTTCCGTTAAGAGTAAACTGTTCAGTCCTTCAGATATTCAGTCAATTGTAAAAAAGGCCATTGTGGAACGTCTGAAGGCTTCCTATGGAATCAGCTGGTTTCAGGAGACCGGAGCGTCTTATCCGCTGCGGGTATTTTTAAATAAAGATCAGGTGACGATTGGTCTGGATACATCCGGAGATTCGCTGCACAAAAGGGGCTACCGGGTGCTGAGCAGCAAAGCCCCCATCACAGAGACTCTGGCGGCGGCCATGATTCTGCTGACGCCATGGAAGGGAGACCGGATTCTGGTGGATCCTTTCTGCGGCAGCGGAACGATTCCCATAGAGGCAGCTATGATTGCGGCTAATATCGCCCCTGGACTGAGGCGCACCTTCACGGCTCAGGCATGGACGAATCTGATCGCGCCGAAGCTGTGGCAGGACTGCTTTGATGAGGCAGAGGAGATGGCGGACCGGTCAGTTGAAACTCACATTCAGGGGTATGATATCGACGGTGAGATTATCAAAGCTGCCAGGGACAACGCAAAACGGGCCGGAGTGGATCATATGATTCATTTTCAACAGAGACCGGTACAGGAACTGAATCATCCGAAAAAATACGGTTTTGTTATAACAAATCCTCCCTACGGGGAGAGGCTGGAGGAGAAGTCGGCGCTGCCGGAACTTTATCAGGAGATCGGACAGGCATTCGCAAGGCTGGACAGCTGGTCAGAATATCTGATTTCTTCCTATGAGGATACAGAGCGATATATTGGGAAAAAGGCAGATAAAAAGAGGAAGATTTATAACGGGATGCTGCGGACGACTTTGTATCAGTACCTGGGACCGAAACCGCCGAAACGCAGCCGTGTCAGTGACGGGCAGTAAAATTACAGACAGAAGGAGTATATATGAGTCAGAAAATTGTATTTGCAACAGGAAATAAAAATAAAATGGCAGAGATCCGTCAGATCCTCGGTGATCTCAGCCTGGAGATTGTGTCTATGAAAGAGGCCGGTATCTCTGTAGATATTGTAGAGGATGGGACAACTTTTGAGGAGAACGCGCTGATTAAGGCGAAGGCTGTGGCAGCCTGTTGTGATGACATTGTTCTGGCTGATGATTCCGGTCTGGAGATCGATTATCTGAATAAGGAGCCGGGGATTTATTCTGCCCGTTATGCCGGAGAAGATACCTCTTATGAGATAAAAAATCAGATGCTTCTTGACAGGCTTCAGGGAGTGCCGCGGGAACTTCGTACGGCACGCTTTGTCTGTGCAATTGCAGCGGTTGTTCCGGGAAAGGATCCGATTGTGGTACGCGGTACCATAGAGGGTTATATTGGCGACAAACCGGCAGGAGAGAATGGATTCGGATATGATCCGATTTTTTATGTGCCGGATCTGAACTGTTCTACTGCAGAGCTTTCTCCGGAAGAAAAGAATGCCAGAAGTCATCGGGGCAATGCGCTTCGTATGATGCGTGACAGACTGAGGGATGTAATAGAATAAGAACAGGTACAAGTATATAAATTGCGGTTCAGACAGCACAGAGAGGTGCAGAATGGAGAGACATTCTGTGCCTTTTTTCTTTTTGGGAGGAGGGGAGAAGATGAAGGTTCTGATTGTCAGTGATACGCATGGAAGGAGGGAGGAAATCCGGGAAATTATTCAGAGGGAGAAGCCTGTGGATCTGCTGATTCATCTGGGAGATATTCTGGGAGACGGAGAGTACATGCAGAGTCTGGCGGAGTGTCCGCTTGAACTGGTTAAGGGCAACAGTGACCGGAATACAGATCTTCCCCGGGATAAAGAAATTGTTCTGGATAATCATAAGCTTTTTCTGACGCATGGGCACTGCTATGGCGTCAATACGAATCTGGACAGAATTTATATGGAAGGACTGCGCCGTAATGCAGATGTAGTGATGTTCGGGCATACTCATGTACCGCTGCTTCTGGAAGAAAGGATGCTGACCATTTTAAATCCGGGGAGTGCATCGGATCCCCGGCAGAAGAATGGAAAGCCTTCCTATATCGTGATGAAATGGGAGAGAGGAAAAAGGGCGGAATTTGAGATCCGGTATCTGGAATGAGCGCACGCCCACACAAAAAAAGGATATCTCTTCAGATATCCTTAACAGTGAGCGTGCCGGGGCTCGAACCCGGGACAACTTGATTAAAAGTCAAGTGCTCTACCAACTGAGCTACACACCCGTATATAAAATCAGAACTGGGCTAGCTGGATTCGAACCAGCGAATGCAGGAGTCAAAGTCCTGTGCCTTACCGCTTGGCGATAGCCCAAAAAGGTGGATACAGGGATTCGAACCCTGGGCCTCCAGAGCCACAATCTGGCGCGCTAACCAGCTGCGCTATACCCACCATATT
>CAMLYL010000088.1 GCA_946491665.1 uncultured Lachnospiraceae bacterium
CACCTGCACATTCAGCCTCGGTTTCGCTTCTGCACTTTTCTCTTCCGCACTCCTCTGTTCCCGCAAAAACTCTGCTTCCCGCCGGATAAAGGTCTCCGGCAGATAATCTCTTCTGTGGGGATCCAGAAGCTTTTCTTCCATCTGCCTGAGAGAATTCCTTCGCAGCGCATTCAGCTGACCTACCGGAGCAAAACAATGCTCTCCCATTTCCAGTTCCATCCGGGCAATCTCAAAAGGCGTATCCCCGGTCTTAGAAAAGCGCTCCCGCACTCCGTCCGGTGTCAGAGGCCTGCTCTGAGCAGTCTGAACCTCCTCGCCGGCAAAACAGACTTTCGTCTGATCCGGGACATTCTGCTCTCCGTCTGCTTTGGCATTTTCAAGCCAGAGCGACATCTGCATAGGCTCTCCGGTCCGCAGAACGACAGAACCGCCAAGAGGAATCTTTTCCAATTTAACCGGTCGGAACACTTCTTTTGCACTGACGCTGCTGTGGGAAGATTCCGTCAGAGTCATCATGGAACGGCCATTTCTCATCTCATAATAGCCTCCGGTAAATCCGTTCCGGTTGCCCAGCTGCATCAGGTAATCCAGATCTGCCTGTTCCACCTGAAATGCTTCCGGAGAGTCTTCGTACAGATCCAGGTATTTCCGGTAAACAGAAGTAACTCCCGCCGCATATTCCAGGGATTTCATCCGCCCCTCAATCTTAAAAGAATAAATTCCCGCCCGGCAAAGTTCCGGAAGCAGTTCAACAGCACACAGATCCTTCGGACTCAGCGGATATTTTTCTTTCTTGTGGTATACTTTCCCGGCCGCATCCGTCACCTGATAGGCAAGACGGCAGGGCTGGGCACATCTGCCCCGGTTGCCGCTGCGCCCTCCCAGAAGACTGCTCATCAGGCACTGACCGGAATAACAGTAACAGAGAGCTCCATGGACAAAACTTTCAATCTCCACGCCCGTCTCATCATAAATTCTTCGGATCTCTCCCAGAGAAAGTTCTCTGGCCGTCACAATCCGCGCCGCTCCCTGCTCCTTCAAAAAACGGGCGCCGTGTACATTCGCCACAGACATCTGTGTGCTCACGTGCACCGGAAGCTCCGGAAAATAATCTCTGATAAACTGAAACACGCCATAATCCTGCACAATCACGGCATCCAGCCCATGTTCATAAAAAGGTTTCAGATAATCGTAAAGCTCAGAGCCCATCTCTCTGTTTTTCAGCAGAGTATTCACCGTCAGAAAAATTTTTCTTCCATACAGATGAGCGAAATCAAGAGCCTCCAGCACCTCTGTTTCGGAAAAATTCTGCGCAAATGCCCGGGCGCCGTATTTCGCCCCTCCCAGATAGACGGCATCCGCTCCGGCGGCAATCACCGCCCTGCAGATTTCAAGCGATCCTGCCGGAGCCAGCAATTCATGCTTCATGGGCCGCCTCCGCTGTTCTCTCCAGCTGCAGATTCCGTTCTTCCTCCAGCTTCGCATATGATTCTTCCAGGCTCTCCAGTTTCATCTGGGCTTCCACCAGGGCCTGCTTCACCTCCGCCAGTTCCTTTTCTTTTAACTGCAGATCGCTCTCCAGAATATCAATGGTGTCCTGAGCCTGAATCAGGTCGTCCGCCAGATTCAGTTCAACCAGAGTCGGTTTCAGATCAATGGGAAGCGCCCGATAACTTTCCGTATCCTCCAGCTCCTGAAGCTTGTGATTGACACAGGCCGCCACCTTCTGAATATGTAATTCATCCTCTGATCCGCTCATGGTCAGCACTCTTCCCCCGATCACGACCTGTACAAGATGTGTTTTTGTCATGAAATCTTCCTTTCCGGATTTCCTATCCATTCATATATACAAACCTGATTTATTCCCTGGGAAGGCCGAAATGAGCATAGGCAAAATCAGTCGCCACCCGCCCCTTCGGCGTCCTGTTGATAAAGCCGTTTTTCACCAGATAGGGCTCATAAACCTCCTCGATGGTCCCTCCGTCTTCTCCGATGGCCGCCGCCAGAGTATCCAGTCCCACCGGTCCCCCGGCAAATTTCTGAATAATTGTCAGAAGAAGCATCCGGTCATTTTTATCCAGACCGCAGGTGTCCACTTCCAGCAGATCCAGAGCAAAAGAAGCAACCTCCTCTGTAATCACGCCATTATACTTCACCTGGGCAAAGTCCCGCACCCGCTTCAGCAGACGGTTCGCCAGCCGGGGAGTTCCCCTGGAGCGCCGGGCCAGCTCATGAGCTCCCGCTTCTTCAATCTCCACCCCCAGCTTTCGGGCCGACTGAAATATAATAGTCTGAAGCTCATCTACCGAGTAAAATTCCAGATGCTGGATAACGCCGAAACGATCCCGGAGCGGAGCGGTCAGAAGCCCGGCCCGGGTGGTTGCTCCCACCAGCGTGAACTTCGGAAGATCCAGCCGGATGGAGCGGACGCCCGCCCCTTTTCCAATCACAATATCAATGGCGTAATCCTCCATGGCCGGATACAGAACTTCCTCCACCTGCCGGTTCAGCCGGTGAATCTCATCCACAAATAAAATATCATTTTCCTGCAGGTTGCTCAAAATAGAAGCCATTTCGCCCGGCTTGGCAATGGCCGGACCCGAAGTCACTTTCATGTGAACTCCCATTTCGTTGGCAATAATACCGGAAAGCGTGGTTTTCCCAAGTCCCGGCGGCCCGTAAAAAAGCACATGATCCAGCGCTTCCCCTCTCTGCCTTGCAGCCTCAATATAAACCCGCAGCGTATCCTTGATCTTTTCCTGTCCGATATACTCATCCAGAGTCAGGGGCCGCAGGCTGAATTCATTTTTCACATCTTCTTCCTGAATCTGTGTCGAAATCACACGCTTTTCCATCTGTGTCTTCCTCTTATTCCCAGTCTTCCATAATCTTCAGTCAAAATCCCCGGCAGACGGACGAATTTAAAGAAATGCCATATTCTTCAGAGCCAGTCTCAGAACAGACTCCACATCGCTGTCCTCCGTAATCTCAATATCCGCAAGAACTCTGGCCGCTTCCGCGCTGCTGTAGCCGAGGGCTGTCAGCGCCTCCGCCGCTTCCTTCTTCACAGTGCTTCCTCCATGAGAAACCGGGGCGGCGCTTTCCTGCACGGCGCCGAAAGCGTCGTCCAGACTGACCTTATCCTTCAGTTCCATAATCAGTCTCTGCGCTGTCTTTTTTCCCACTCCGGGTGCGGTAGATATTGTCCTGACATCATCGCTGACCACAGCAAAACGGATGTCATTGGCCGAAAGAACCGACAGAATCGAAAGAGCGCCTTTGGGACCGATGCCAGATACATTCAGCAATAGCTTAAACATATCAAGTTCATCTCTGGACAGGAATCCGAACAGCGAAAAAGCCTCTTCCCGCACATGCAGATAGGTATATATTTTCACCTGTCCGTCTCTTCCCGGCAGTTCATCCAGAATCCGCATGGGAATATGTATATTATAGCCAATACCATTGTTTTCCACCACAATCAGATCCTCATAGACCTCCTGGATGGTCCCTTTTATATAAGAATACATAGAACTTCCTTTCCTTCGTAATAAAAGAATCCTTTCTGTCAGACATATCTGCTTTCACCGGGCTTCCGATCAGCGATACTGCATCCGCAGTCTCAGAATCACTTCCTGGGCTACAATTCCGATCAGAATGCCTGTCACCAGCCCGGAAATGAGGAGCACCGGCAGGTAGTAGGAAATCCTGTAATTTTCCAGCACCAGGATAGCCACAATCAGCTGTCCCACATTATGGCAGATACCGCCCACGGCGCTGACTGTAATCACCTTGAACTTTCCTGTTTTTTTCAGAAGCAGCATCACAGTCAGACTGAGCATAGCTCCCGCCAGTCCATACAAAATGCTGGCCAGATTTCCAAACAGAAATCCCGCCAGAATTACTCTGGCTACGGAGATACCGTACGCCTCCTTTGTTCCAAAACGAAACAGCAGAATTATAATTACAATATTGGCCAGACCCAGCTTTATGCCCGGAACGCCGAAAACGTTCGGTATCCAGGTTTCAATATAAGAAAAAATCAGGGCCAGGGCCAGAAATACTCCAAGAAACGCAACTTTTTTCTTCATTTTCAATTCGCTATCGTATCAAATTCAGACTCCTCATCTGAGGAAATCACTTCCGCTACAACCTTATGGGGAAGGCAGACAATCGTCTCCCCCTCAGCAGAAATCGCCTTCATATCCACACAAAGCTGATCCGGGCAGTCTGCATCTGTCATATCCGCCTCATGATCCCGGATCACCAGCGTGTTCCGCACTTCCCCGTCTATCTCAATGGAAATTTCCTGATCCTCATCCAGAGAATAAATTCCGTAAGTCTCCCCGTCCACTGTGATCTCCACCTGTCCTCCTGCCGTCTGTGCCCGGAAATGATACAGACACCAGACAGCCAGAACTGCAGCCGCGATCACAATCAATAAAATCAGATCTTTCTTACCGAATCTCTTTTCCATAATAATAAAATCCTCTGCATTCCTCCAGCCGCACCGGAACGATCCTGCCGATCAGATCCGCGTCCCCCGGCAGATGCACTACACTGTTATTGCTGAGACGTCCCGTCACCAGACTGCTGTCCTGATGGTTGATACTCTCCACCAGAACCTCCTGTACCTGTCCGGTCAGGGCCTCTGCTTTTTCGGCGGCAATGGCCTGCACTTCTTTCAACAGCCGGTCAAAACGGCGTTTCACTATCGTCTCCGGAACCTGATTCTCCATATCCGCCGCCGGAGTACCGGTTCGTTTGGAATAAATAAAGGTAAAGGCGCTGTCATAGCGTACCCGCCGCACCACATCCATGGTCTCTTCAAAATCTTCCTCGGTTTCCCCGGGAAAGCCCACAATAATATCTGTGGTGATTGCAATATCCGGAACTGCTTTTCTGATCTTATCCACCAGGGTCAGATACTGTTCCTTGTCGTAATGGCGGTTCATGATTTTCAGAATGCGGCTGCTTCCGGACTGCAGGGGAAGATGCAGATGCTTACAGATCTTCTTTGATTTGCTCATCACCTCAATCAGTTCATCCGACAGATCCTTCGGATGAGAAGTCATAAAACGGATCCGCTGCAGACCGTCAATCTTTTCAATCTCTGTGAGAAGCTGCGCAAAACTGACGGGATGCTCCAGATTCTTTCCATAAGAATTCACATTCTGTCCCAGAAGCATCACTTCAATAACGCCGTCTGCCACAAACTCACGGATCTCCCGGATAATCTCCTCCGGCTTCCGGCTTCTCTCACGCCCCCGCACATAGGGAACAATACAGTAACTGCAGAAATTGTTGCAGCCGAACATAATATTCACACCGCTCTTAAAACGGAATTTTCTCTCATTGGGAAGCTTTTCCACAATCTGGTCGGTTCCGTCCCAGATATCCACTACCATCTTCTGCTGTTCCAGAACGTTCGCAGTCAGCTCCGCAAACTTGAAAATATTGTGAGTTCCGAAAATCAGATCCACAAAAGGATAACTGCGGCATATCTTCTCCACCACCTTTTCCTCCTGCATCATACAGCCGCAGAGGGCAATCATCATGTGAGGATTCTTTTTCTTGAAGCCGTTGAGATAGCCCAGCCGTCCATAAACCTTATTATTGGCGTTTTCCCGGACGGTACAGGTATTATAAATCACAAAATCTGCCGTCTCCTCTGTCTCCGCCTCCTCATACCCCATGGCTTTCAGTGTACCGCAGAGTTTCTCCGAATCCCGGGCATTCATCTGACATCCCAGTGTGACTGTCTTATAGGTAAGTGGCCGCCCCAGCTCCTCCTTCTTCCTGTCTACAATCTGACGGACTTTTTCTATATAATAATACTGCCGTTCTGGTTCCGTAGTTGGCGGAACATCTGAATCTTCAATATTGTTAAATATCTCTTTCCATTTCTTTTCTTCAATCATCTACAACTGCCTACTTTCTATGTTCTTCACGAATCATTTTTCATCAAAGTCAGTGCTTTCATCCGGACATTATACCATGAACCTCCAATTTCAAGCAATAAAAATATATATGCATGCAATTATGACTTATTCAATACAATCCATATATAAAATATATTTTCTTTTCCGCAGGCAGGAAGCGGCGCATACAAGCCAGGATCCGGCACAGCCGGTAAAAGCATGTAAAAAGGAGGCCTGATTCAGCCTCCTTTTCCTGATTGCCTACGCGCACCCGGAACTTTCGCCCTCAATAAAACGCCCATACCGGGCAAACAAAATGCCGCCAATCACAAAAAGACTGGCGGCATTTTATCCTACTTTGACGGACGATGCTTCATATCACGAATCGGAATATTCGCAAACAGTGCCGGAACTGTACCGTTACTTCCCTCCGACTCCGTCTGCGTAATCTGAATATCAAGCCCTTCGGCATCGATCTCCATATATTTAGATATCACTTGTATGATATCATTCTTTATCATTTCCATAACATCCGGTGAACAATTCGCGCGGTCTGACACCAAGAGCAATTTCAAGCGGTCTTTTGCTACATCACCGGAACTCTTTTTTCTGAAGAGATCTATTAATCCCATGTCAAAACCCTCCTAGTTTTTCTTGAACAGGCCCTTTAACTTATTCAACACGCCCTGTTTCTCTTCCAGGTTTAAAAACTCCACCTGTTCTCCGAGAATACGTCTGCAAATGTTCATATAAGCCTGTCCGGCCAGACAACTGCTTCCAACCAGGGGCTCACCCTGGTTTGTGGAAATAACAATATTCTCATCATCCGGCACTGCGCCTATAAGCGGAATCGCGAGAATATCGCACACGTCATCCACTGACATCATATCGCCGCGTTTTACCATATCCATACGCAGGCGGTTGACAATTAATTCTGTTTTCTTTAATTCATTTGCCTCCAGCAAACCGATGATTCTGTCCGCATCCCGGATTGCAGATACTTCAGGTGTTGTAACAACAATCGCACGATCCGCACCGGCAATCGCATTCCGAAATCCCTGTTCGATGCCAGCCGGGCAATCCAGCAGTATGTAGTCAAATTCTTCCCTCAGTTCATCCGTCAGTTTCTGCATCTGTTCCGGTGTAACTGCCGTCTTATCTCTTGTCTGTGCCGACGGAAGCAGGTATAATTCCGGATACTTTTTGTCTTTAATCAACGCCTGCTTAATCCGGCAGTTCCCCTCAATTACATCTACCAGATTATAGACAATTCGATTTTCAAGTCCCATGACTACGTCCAGGTTCCTCAGACCAATATCGGTATCAATCAGCACTACTTTTTTATTCAATTGGGCAAGGCCTGTACCCACATTGGCTGTGGTGGTTGTCTTACCGACACCGCCCTTTCCTGATGTTATAACAATTACTTCGCTCATTTCATCCAATCCTCCGTACTAAATATTGTTTAAAATTCCCTTCGTGATAGGCTCAATATAAATATTACCGCCTTTTGCCATTGCAATCTGCGGTTCCACAGCCGCAGGTGTCTTTGCCCTTCTGCGTGGCTTTTTCGTCTTTTGTGGTTTATCAGGGCTTTTCGCCAATACATCCCCTATCTGTATCTGTATCGGATCCATATCCAGTGCAACAATAAAGCAGCTTCCGTCTCCGGCAGCTCCTGCATATGCATTTCCATTCAATGCACCGAGTACTACAATATTTCCCTGGGAAATAATTTTGGCTCCCGGATTGACATCACCCACTATAACTATACTCGAAACGCTCTCTAATACCTGACCAGATCGCAGCGTACCACGATAAAATTCTCCGTCACTTCCGGCAACCGATTCACAGTAAGCATCAATCTGATTCTTAACGGACTGTGCATGTGCCTCGTCATTATCGACAATGCAGATAATTTTTATGCTTGTCTGCAGAGTAATCGCCTCAATAATCTGATATTCTTCCTCCCGGTTCAGTTCCCTTCCCTCAAAAGAAATTGCAACCTCAGCATCTTTAAAAAACTTCTCGGATTCCCGAAACTTGGCAATAATTGCATCTAACAGTTCCGCAAAAGGCAGATCCTTGTCCAAAATCAGATTTATACCATATTTGTTACTTTTTATTACTACAGCCTGTGACATGTATATCCTCCAACTTTATTCAACCAAGGTATTTCAAACATTATTTAATTATACCGAATCCTGGTAAATATGCAATGGGTTAATTAAAAATTAGTGGCAATACATTTTTCGGCGTGGACTCATAAAGGTCTGCTTCCGCAAAATCCCGACGCAGCCGCAGAAACTGACAAACAATTAACATATAAAATTTTACAATAAGCCGCAACAGAAAAAAGAAGGAAAGTCTGTAAAAAATGCTCTCCCTCTTTTCTGGCCCTGAACTGACCGGCATATCCACATTTTCTGAAACGGCAACACATATACGAAATATCAATAGTAATAGTATCCCCGGCCTGCGCAGTGACTGCAGTAATAAAAGCCGTAGCATTTGCTGCATTCGCCGCTGCCGCCGCACTTACTGCATCTTATTACCCTGCCGCCGCCGCAGCGGCTGCACCTTCCGGAACCATAACACATAATACAGGTGTCTTTACTGAAAGACAATCCCACACCGGAATAGGAATATCCCATACCGCCGCAGAAAAGACAGTAACTCAGACCGCCGCAGGATGTACACATCATCTGCCCGGTACCGCCGCAGGTAGGACAAAGACCTCCTTCGCATTCTGCGCAGTGCCCCAGACCGTTGCATTCTGAACATTTTATACCATCCGGGCTTCCTCCCTCTGCGGTATACCCGCTCTCAGAAATATTCCCCGGCTCATCCGAATCATTCTGCTCCGCAGAATTTTCGTTCCGGGACACACTCCCTGCCGTTTCATTTTCCAGACCGCTCTCATATTCCGCAATGAAAGTTGCATTATACTTCTCGATCTCGCTCAGGAGTTCTTCTGTAAAATCAGATGGTTCAATGGTTCCACGATACCAGCTTTTTGATTCAAAATAATTTGTGAGAGATTCATCGTCAAATTTTCTCCCCCGTCTGGCATATATTTCATTTCTTGCCAGACGCAGTTCTTCTTCCGACAATGTCTCCAGATCGCTTTCTGCAATCCTCCGGGTATCACTGTCCGGCAAAATATATTCTGTCTCTTCCGTATTATCCTGTTCCAGCGCATCGTCTTCTGCCTGGGCATTATCCTGTTCCGACATGTCATCCGGCATCTGCAGATTTTCTTCCTCATTTTCGGAAATACTGCCCTGTGAAATTTCCTTTTGTGCGCTGTCCTGCTGTATATTCCCTGTCCCTCCACAGGAAGATACCATGCACACAGTAAATACTGCAAGCACAAATACGATCCATAGTTTCTTCCAGTTCTTCTTCCGCATCATAGTACAAACTCCCCTGTCTTTCTGCATGATCTCTTCTGTTATAAAGTATAACAGGAAATAATTTTCGCAACAAGAACCTGTAGAATTAGTCCTATAATTATTAGGAAAAAACGCACTCCAGCGCCGCCACAGATCTGGCGCTGATCATAAAACGACTGCCATTCAGCCGGCTATCCTGCTGGAATGGTTCCTTGCAGGCAGTGTGAAAAGCCATGCGCCACTCCATTCCCTCCGGCGGTTCCGGAAGTTCCTGTTCATGATCCTCCCAATGGGCGTTGATACAGAGCATCACACAGTCATCTTTTCCATCCTCCCGCCGGCCGGCAAATAAGATCCCGATCTGCCGGGTATAGTCATTCACCAGCCCGTTCCAGGCGATTCCGTGATGGAAGGAGACATCGGGCCAGCCGCAGCGGGCCGGAGACAGACTGCTCCGGAGCACCGGATGCTTCTTGCGGAACGCAATCATGCTGGCCGTAAAATCATAAAGATCCCTGTACTGCTCCAGACGTCTCCAGTCCAGCCAGGAAATGTCATTATCCTGGCAGTAGGGATTGTTGTTGCCGTACTGGGTGTTTCCGAACTCATCCCCTGCCAGAAACATCACTGCTCCCCGGCTGCAGAACAAAACAGCCATCGCGTTTTTTCTCATCCGATCCCGCAGCGCCAGAACCTCCAGTTGGTCCGTCTCCCCCTCTGCACCGCAGTTCCAGCTGTTATTATCATTGGCTCCGTCCGTATTATTCCATCCATTGGCCTCGTTATGCTTTTCATTATAGGCATACATATCGTACAACGTAAATCCGTCGTGACAGTTGAAAAAATTGACAGAGGCATCCTGCCGGTGTTCCGGAGGATAGAGATCCGGTGAACCTAGGATTCTCTGAATAGCCGCGCCAGCCATATTTCCATCTCCTTTGAGAAACTTCCGCATATCATCCCGGTATTTCCCGTTCCATTCTGCCCACCGGTTCCAGGACGGAAACGATCCCACCTGGTACAGACCTCCGGCGTCCCAGGCTTCCGCAATCAGTTTCACCCGGCCGAGAATGGGATCAAAGGCCAGACTCTCCAGAAGGGGCGGTCTGGAAAGAGGTGAACCGTCTTCATCCCGTCCCAGGATAGAAGCAAGATCGAAACGGAACCCGTCCACCCGGTACTCCACCACCCAGTAGCGCAGGCAGTCCAGAATAAACTGGCGAACCACCGGATGATTGCAGTTGAGCGTGTTCCCCACCCCGGAAAAATTGTAATATTTGCCATCCGGCGTCAGCATATAATAAAGATTGTTGTCAATCCCCTTGAAGGAAAAGAATGGCCCTCTCTCATCCCCCTCTGCCGTATGATTAAATACAACATCAAGGATTACTTCGATTCCATGGGCATTCAGCGCCCGCACCAGGGCTTTCAGCTCCGTGCCCTCCCGGTTAAACTCCTTCTCCGATGCATAGCTGGTGTTGGGGGCAAAGAAACACACCGTATTATATCCCCAGTAATTCAGAAGCTGCTTCCCATCCACAATCCTCTCGTCTTCCATCTCGTCAAACTCAAAGATCGGCATCAGTTCCACTGCATTTACACCCAGTTCCAGAAGATACGGAATCTTTTCCATAAGTCCCCGGAAGGTTCCCCGGTGTCTGACATCAGAGCTTTCATGCTTTGTAAAACCTCTGACATGGAGTTCATAAATAATCATGTCCCGGAAAGGTACCCTGGAATCGTGAAAATCTGTCCAGTCAAAAACATCCCGCACCACCCGGGCGTGGTATGCCTTCCCGGGTTCCAGCTTTCTGCCCCAGACACTCTGTCCGGTCACCGCCCTGGCATAAGGATCCAGAAGATATTTTGTTTTATCAAAAATCACTCCTCTCTCCGGAGCATAAGGACCGTCCATGCGGTAAGCATACTCCATCTCTGTAATGTCCAGTCCGTAAACGATCATGGAATAGGTATGACCGATCCGGCAGTCTTCCGGAAATGGAAGAACCGCAAAAGGTTCATCCTCATTTCTGTGAAACAGACAGAGTTCACAGGATGTGGCGCCCCGGGAGGAAATCGTAAAACTGACGCCGCCCGGCACCAGCGTTGCCCCGTTTACCTCAAACAGCCCCGGCCGGATCAAAAAGCCGTACTCGGACTGCGTTGCCGGAAGCACCGGAGCAATCTCGTTCTTTATCCTTTTTTCCATACATAACTCCTTTGACAGATGGGAATCTTCCCCTCCTTAAATACTAATTTATCAGATCATCCATAAAAACAGAACTTCTTTCCTGTCCGGTTTATGCTTCTATCTTACATGAGTTTTCCGGTTCCGGCAATGAAATTTTTATATTTAAAAGTTGTGAACAGTACGATATTTCATACAGAAGAAAATATCTTTTCCGGGACTGCCGCTGTCCTCAGAAAAGATCTGCCCACTGACGCAGCAGTTCCTGCGCCTTTCCGGCATCTTCTTTCAGATAACTGATATTCACAGAATACAAAATACCATCATCCACAATATATCCTTCCATTCCCAGATAGCCGCTGTCCATTTCAGTTGAGGAAATGATATGACACTTCTTCCCGCTGGCAGTCTCATAAAAAGATTCTGAAAATTTCACTGCTTCTGCTGTTCTGCTTCCGATAACAATTTCATCCTGATAGTTGTCTGTATAAATGATGGAAAAGCACTGAAGCCGGATCTTATCCACGGCATAATCCGTTTCCAGATTCAGATACAATATATCCCCCTCTTTGTTTCCATGTATATTCAATACGGAATTCTGCTCTTTCAGATCCCAGTCCAGTTCATTTAAAAACGGGAAACCGATATAATCGCAGGCCTGCTCCCTGGATGAAAAACTGGTCTGCCAGAGACCAGCATACCAGCTGTTCGTCGGCGTGTAGTTTTCAAATTGCTGTACGATCAGCTGGCCTGCATTCCTTACCTGCTCTGACAATTCTTCATGTGGAATCCTCTGAATTTCAACAGCCAGATCATAGCCGGATTCCACAAAATCCGTTCCCGGTTCTCTGCGTGATGTATAAGAATCCAGCAGTTTTGTACCAAAAATTCCGGCGGCAACGGCCGCTGCGGCTGCCAGACCAAGAATCAGCAATACGGCAGCCCAGGCAGCGGACAGATGACGAAAATGGCGTCTCTGCTTTTTTTCCTGCTGATAAAAAACAGCCTCCTCAATATATCTGCCGTCAATTTCATTTATAATTTCCGAAAATCTTCTGCCAGTCATAGAAGCACCCCTCTTTCTTTCAGATACTGCCTCAGTTCCCTGCGCATCCGTGTCAGACGGACAGATACAGTTTTCTCTGTCAGCCCGGTCCGCCCGGCAATATCTCTGTAACTGTCGGCAAACCAGTAACGACGCATAAAAATTACGCGATTTTCAACTGTAAGAATATCGAGAAAATTCTCAATCATCCGGACCAGTTCCCGGGTTTCTATTTCCGCCTCCACTGTACTCTGGCCTGCCAGACAGTCTTCTATTTCCTCCATAGCCACAGTATAAGTACTATTTCTTTTTGCAGCGCCTTTTTTATAATAAAGCTTTAGGGAGATATTCCGTACTATTTTACAAATATATGTAAGCAAAGGATTGGGATGTACCGGCGGAATGGTATTCCAGGCTCCCAGGTAGGCATCATTGACACACTCTTCTGCATCTGATCTGTCATTGACAATATTGCAGGATAATTTATGACAGACTTTTCCATATTTCTGATCCAGTTCCCGGATCGCCTGCTCGGACCGCGCAAAAAATAATTCAATAATTTTTTCATCTTCCATCTGACTCACCTCCTGCTTTATCTATATACTACGGTTTTGCAAAGAAAAACTACAGACTTTTCAGAAATTTCATATTATTTCTAAAAAATTGGAATTTGGTAAGTAGGTAAGCCCCTTACAGGGCTTACCCCTCTCAGAACCGGACGT
>CAMLYL010000089.1 GCA_946491665.1 uncultured Lachnospiraceae bacterium
TACCGTCTATGCGGATTATGTGGTGGATTGCAGGCAGGATTACGGATGGCTTATCCGCTGACAACAGAACATAAAGAATGAAAATCGTCACTTGACTGAAGGTGCCGATTTTTTTATATCTGAAAGAGGGTGTTTTTCATTTGGAAGTCAGGATAATTCAAGATCCGTTTACGGGTCTTGGCGCAGGAGACTTCTCACATCTGATAAAGAAATCTGTAACTATATAGAGTCGATGTTTTTGGACTGTCGCTTAGGCAGTTCATTTTTTGCCCTTTTGTCATAATAAAAAATGAGAAATGTGAGAAGGGAGTATGAAGAACAGGAAAAGTGGTCAAAATGAGTTTAAATGACATTAGACTTTTAAGAAAATATCAAATAAAAATGAATATTTAGAGAAAAAATCTCTAAATAAGAAAAAGTAATATTGATTTGTTTTTGGATGCATATTATAATGTAAGCGCAACCAGGAATGGAGGTGCACAGTTATGTTGATCAAAATATCTATTGAGAATTTCAAGTCTTTCGATCAGCAGGAAGACTTGTCTATGATTTCATCCAGCAAGATGCAGGGAAATAAGAGTCATCGAATGAAGATAAAGCAGACACAGCTATTGAAGCATGCTGTTGTTTATGGCGCAAATGCTTCTGGTAAATCTAATTTGGTTGCGGCATTTGCATTTATTAAGACTACGCTGATGGGCGGTCTTCCTATTGCGTCCGCAAATGATTTTTGCAGAAACAAAGAAACGAATAAGACGCGGGAGAGTGTGTTTGAGCTGCAATTTACGGTAGGCGATACTTTCTATGCCTATGGTTTTTCTGCGATACTCAGTCAGAGAAAGATTACGGAAGAGTGGCTGTATGAGTTGATGCAGGATGGTGGAGCACATCAATTGTTTATCAGAGAAGGTGGAAATGCGCCGTCATTAGGAGAAGATGTAAAGCTTTCGGCCGCGGAAAAGAGCAGATTTACTGTATATTCTGAGGATTTTGCAGGTCATGATATGCAGTTGTTTCTTTCAGAAATGAATCGGGGTAAAAAGTATGCCAAGAATTCAAAGTTAATCTTTTTCGCTGATGCTTTTTGGTGGATTATGAATAATATCATTGTGATAAATCCTAATATTGGAATTTCCAATACGGAAGCCTATTATAATGATGAGTCTCTGGATAACATCAGTAAGCTGATCCAGACATTTGATACAGGTATAACTGATATTAAGACAAGACAGATTACTGTAGATGAGATGAGTAAGATGATCCCGGCTGAGGTTGTACAAAGTATTTTTACTCATTTGAAGACACAGATGCAGATGACGAATCTTCCAAGTATTCAGATGACATGGAGAGTGGAAGGGGGATTTTTTAATATTCGTATAAAGGAGAATTCAGAGCCTGAGATTACAACCCTTGTATTAAAGCATGGGAAATCTGTTTTTGATTTCAATTTTTTTGAAGAATCGGATGGAACGAAGCGGTTGTTTGATCTGATTGATATGCTTCTTACAGATCGCCCGGATACAGTTTTTGTAGTGGATGAGCTTGAGCGCAGTTTGCATCCGAAGCTTACAGAACATTTTCTGAAGCTGTTTATGGAAGCTCACGATGGAGTCAGAATGCAGCTGGTGTTTACAACGCATGAGGACACGATTATGGATCAGAGCCTTTTTCGTCGAGACGAGATCTGGTTTGTTGAGAGAGATGCAGATAATGCCAGCAAGATTTATTCTCTGGATCGATTTAAAGAAAGATATGATAAAAAGCTGAGTAAGGCCTATCTTGAAGGAAGATATGGAGCGATTCCTGTATTCCGACAGTTTTCTTTCCAGAAAGGAGAGTAGGTATGCCGGTACACACTTATACAAACTGGAACAGTCGTCCTTCTGATCTGGAGGAGCAGATTGAGCCTTATCGCAAATATTTTTTCATCTGTGAGGGAGCTAATACTGAGACGTTTTACTTTAAACGCCTGATTGATTTGAGAAAGCAACTGGGGATTCACCCGCTGATTGATATCCGCCTGTGGGAAAAGACGGATGAAGACAGGAACCTTTCTTTTGCCAAGAAGCTTGCAGACTTCGCCGAGAAGCAAAAACAGAATCCGGATAATGATTTTGATTCGGAACGTGATAAGATGGTCATTGTTTTTGATGGTGATATCTTTGAGGAAAAGGTGCAGGGATATGATGAACTGATTGCATCAATTGAAGAAAACGATATTGCTGCAGTTACTAATCCGGGATTTGAATTATTTCTTATTCTTCATGTCGAGGGAAGTTATGAGCGAAACATTAAGGGTCATGAAACAGAGTTTTTGAGTATGGATGAGAGGGGAAGGTACAGTTATGCGTATAATGTTTTGCTTGAACTGACCGGGATAAATGCAAAAACTAATTCAAAAATTGGTGAACTTGCGGATAATGTGTTTGTAGCGATAGCTCAGGAAAAGATGATCAATCAGGATATTTATCAACTGAAAGGGAATGTCAGCAGCAATGTTGGGAAGATCATTGAGAGTATCATAAACGAGAAACCAGATATCTGAAAAATTATGTATTTGAAGTTAAGCGCTTACAGAAATGTAGGCGCTGTTCTTATTTGAAAAAAACAGTGGAGTGGAAGGGATTTATCAGATTGTGGAACGGTTAGTTTAATTGCGGCGAAAAGCCTATGGGGTTGCCTGCCGCTGATTAAGGATACCTGTAATCAGAAAAGTATCAGAGTGCGAAATTTGTTACCAGACAGTTTATTTCCTCCACCTAAGTTACAAAACAATATTTAATTAATTCCCTGCCTATGATATATTTTAAATACAAAGAAGCAATGATTCAGAAATTGTTTCTGCATTTTTTAAAGAGAAGAAATAACAGACAGTATACAACGAAAAGAGGGCATGCAAGTGGAATGGAGAGAACTTTTTGAAGAAAATGTACTGAATGAGGCGGAGGAAGAGGTCCGCGGCAGCGCGGTGCAGGATCTTTCCGTGGAGGAAAATCGGATTACAGCCAGAGTTGCAGATACGGAAGAATTCCAGGTGGAGATCCGGGTGGCAGAGGATGCAGTAGCTGAGATGAAGTGCAGCTGTCCCGACGCTGAAAAAGGCGGCAGATGCGGGCATATGGCCGCGGTAATGCTGGCCTGGGAAAATGAAGGGAAGGCTTCCGCCGGAGAAACGCCGGAAGAGAAAAAGCCGGATAAAAACAGTCTGGAGGTGGTCTGCGACATAAATAAGGTGCTGTCTTTTGCGTCTGTTCATAACGGATATCATATGATCCGGGATATTTATATAAAAAATGTTTCTGAAATGGATCTGGATCATCTGATGGTCAGGATTCGTTCCAATAATGATCTGATTGGAAATTATGAAATTGGTGTTGATAAGCTTGAGCCGGGCGGAGACATTCATCTGAGGAATCTGGATGTTCCGGTTCGCGCAGAATATCTGGTCTCTTTGAATGAGCGAAGCTCCTGCCGCATTTCGGTGTCAATTTACTGGGAAAAAAGGAAGTTGGTTACGAGAACGGCTACAATCACAGCGCTGGCTTTTGATCAGTGGACGGGCTGCTGGCATACGCCGGAACTCCTGACGGCATTTGTCATGCCGAATCATCCTGCTGTGAACAGTCTGATTTTGCTGGCAGCGCAATATCTGGAAAAATGGACCGGGGATCCGTCACTGTCAGGATATCACTATAAGAATCCGAATCGGATCAGAGATATGGCTGCGGCAGCCTACGCGGCTGTTCAGCAGAGGAATATTACTTATGCGGCGCTTCCGGCAAGTTTTGAAAAAACCGGACAGAGAATCCGTCTTGCAGATGCGGTTCTGGATCAGCATCTGGGCAACTGCATGGATATAACGCTGTTGTATGTGGCGTGTCTGGAAGCCATGTCTTTAAATCCTGTCATGGTGCTGGTGAGAGGGCATATCTTTGCCGGCGTCTGGCTGGAAGACGAATCCTTTCCAGAGATGCTGACGGATGATCCGTCTCAGCTTGAGAAGCGCATGGCCAGGGGAATTCATAAGCTGCTGGTGGTGGAATGTACATCCATGTGCGCCGGGAAAAGCAGGAGTTTTGATGAGGCATGTGCTCTGGCGGAGCGTGAAGTTTCAGAATACGATGACTTCAGATTTGTGATTGATGTCAGCCGGGCCAGAAGCATGGGAATCCGGCCGCTGCCGATTCGTATAAAAGCAGCAGATGGGTTTGAGGTTTTGCATGAAGAGCGGGAAGAAAAAGATGTTACGGATGCGTCAAAGAATGAGCTCGAGATATTTGATCTTCCGGATCCGGCGAAAAAAGATCAGGCTACCAAGCTGACTCAGTGGGAGAGAAAACTCCTGGATCTGAGTCTCCGGAACATGCTGATCAATATGCGCATAACAAAAGCGATTGTTCCGCTGTTGTCGTTTGATATCGGCGTTCTGGAGGATGCGCTGTCAGAAGGAGAGGAATTTCAGGTAATGCCCCGGCCGGCGGAGATGACTGTGCCCGGAAGCGGCGCTTTTTCCATAGAAACGATGGGACAGTTGGGAGGATTTGCGGATTTTATTGCTTTGGAAACAAGGCATAAGCGTCTGCATTCTGTGTATACAGAAAAGGAACTGAACCGCTGCCTCACGCAGATATACCGTTCTTCAAAGTCTTCTATGGAGGAGAATGGCGCCAGCACCTTATATCTGGCGCTGGGACTTCTGCGCTGGTTTGAGAGGAAAAGAAGCACCACGGCGAGATATGCGCCGATTGTGCTGGTTCCGATTGACATTGTCAGAAAATCTGCCAGAAAGGGATATGCAATGTACATGCGTGATGAGGATGCGCAGATTAATATTACCCTTCTGGAATTCCTGAAGCAGAATTATGGTATAAAGATTTACGGTCTGAATCCGCCGCCCGTGGATGAGCACGGACTGGATCTGCCGAAAATATTTGCCATGATCCGCCATGCGGTTATGGAGCTTCCCATGTGGGATGTTGTGGAAGCTGCGTTTGTAGGAAACTTTTCCTTTTCACAGTTTGTGATGTGGAATGATGTGCACAGCAATAATGCATTCCTTGAAAATAATAAAATCGTTCGCAGTCTGATGGCCGGCACTGTAGACTGGGACTGCACATTTCCTGAAAGTGTCGGTACGGATGAGGCCTATCTGCCGATAACAGTGGATTCTTCTCAGCTTCGGGCAATTAATATGGCGGCGGCAGATGTGAGCTTTATCCTTCACGGACCGCCGGGAACCGGAAAATCGCAGACGATTACCGGCATGATCGCAAATGCGCTTACAAAGGGAAAAACCGTTCTTTTTGTGGCGGAGAAGATGGCGGCGCTGGAGGTGGTGCAGAAAAGGCTGGCGGCTCTTGGCATTCAGGATTTCTGCCTGGAACTGCATTCCAACAAGGCAACAAAGAAAATGGTGCTGGATCAGCTGAACCGCGGACTGGAAATTGAAGTCGGAGGAGTAAAGACTGATTATGAAAAGAAGATTCAGGATATCCGGAACATGCGCGGGGAACTGGACGCCTATGCCAGGGCGCTGCACGTTAAGCGGCCATTTGGCAGAAGTCTGAGGCAGCTCATAGATGTCTATGAAATGATTCCGGAGCTGAACAAAAATGTACGCTTTGATTCCGCTTATGCGGCTTCGCTGACGGAAAGCGATCTGGATCAGATGACCTACAGTCTGGAACGGCTGATTGCGGCCGGCAGGGGGATCGGCCATCCCCATAATCATCCTCTGCAGGCAGTACATAAAACAGAATACAGTCAGCGGATGAAGTTTGATCTGAACGATGTTATCCGGAGATATACAGAATCTCTGGAGCGGCTGCGG
The DNA here is from genome assembly GCA_946491665.1 of uncultured Lachnospiraceae bacterium. Lineage (GTDB taxonomy): Bacteria > Bacillota > Clostridia > Lachnospirales > Lachnospiraceae > Eubacterium_I. The sequence goes on from CAMLYL010000089.1 coordinate 5,831, forward strand.
GAGGAAGCCTTCCGATTTGCCGGGCTGACAGAGATGCGCAGGCCGGTAACGGAAGATGAGTGGAGGAGCGTCTTCGGCTGCGCCCGCAGCGTGAAAGCTGTGGAGGAGATTCCGTCGTTTTTGCGGGATTCGGAGAATGTTGAACGTGATTTTATGATACCGGAAGCTTATCTTGTGAAGCGTCAGGCATTTGACGCAAAAAAGGCCGGATTCCTGGAAAACTGGAATGAAAATTTCCTTCGCATGGATATGAATTCTTACCGGGAAAAGTATGAACAGGCGAATAAGAAACTATTTGGCAAAAAAAGGGCTCTGACAGCGCTGACTTCGGAAATCCAGGCATTTGCTTCCTTTACGGTGGAGACAGATCGGATCCCCGTTTATCTGGCAGACATTACATTTTATCAGCGGGAAGCAGGAGAGATGTCAGAAGCGGAAGCGGCGCTTTCCTGCGAGTGGAGAGAAATCCTTAAGAACTGTTCTTCTGCAGATGAGCTGCAGGATTATAAGGACAGCGTGAAAGCGAAACTTCAGATCCTGAATCAGTTTGCGGAGCAGATCTGCAGACTGGAGGCAGAGGGAACATTACAATCATGTCTTCAGGAGGCAAAAAAGCTGCTTGAAGAGCTTGAAAGGATGGAAAAGGCTGAAGCGGAAGCAGCAGGGCTTCTGGAGCTTTCCTTTGAGAGTAACGATGGGGACTGGATGAATAAACGGCTTACACTTTGCGAATGTATTCTGGATCATGCCTCGTCCATTAAGGACTGGATTATTTACCGGCAGTTTGCAGAAGGATGCAGAGAGAAAGGACTTGGGCCGATCTGTGATGCATATGAAGCCGGACTGCCTCATGATGAAGTGATGGATGTATACCTGAGATCCATTTACAGAGCCATTATTCTGGAGGTCATAGAGAAGGAACCGGTGCTGAACAGCTTTACCGGTATCGGATTTAATGAAAAAATTGCGCAGTTTAAGAAACTGGATCAGGAATTTATGAATCTGACCAAAGATGAGATGTATTACAGACTGACGCACCAGCTTCCCACGGACAATGATTCTGTGGAGATCAGCAGGGAACTCAATATTTTACGGCGCGCAGTCAGCAGCAATGGGAGAGGGTTATCTATCCGTACACTGTTTGAGCAGATCCCTCATATTCTTCCGAAACTGTGTCCGTGTATGCTGATGAGCCCTATTTCTGCGGCGCAGTATCTGAGAGCGGAGAATGATCTGTTCGATATAGTTATCTTTGACGAGGCTTCGCAGATTCCTACCTGCAAAGCGGTAGGCGCGCTGGCCAGAGGTAAAAATGCAGTCATCGTAGGAGATCCGAATCAGATGCCGCCAACCAGCTTTTTTGCGGGGAACGCAGTGGATGAGGACAATCTGGAGCTTGAGGATCTGGACAGTATTCTGGATGACTGTCTGGCGCTGGGAATGCCGTCTTCTTATCTGCACTGGCACTACCGGAGCCGCCATGAAAGTCTGATCGCTTTCAGTAATCATGAATTTTATGAAAATTCCATGATTACTTTCCCGTCCGTCAATGACCGGGAGAAGAAAGTCAGCCTGGTTCAGGCGGAGGGATTTTTTGAGCGTGGAAAGGGCCGTGTAAACGAAGGCGAAGCCAGAGCGATTGTGGCTGAGATCAGGAGAAGATACCAGGATCCGGAACGGATGAATCAGACGATCGGAGTGGTTACCTTTAATATCAGCCAGCAGACACTGATAGAGGATCTGCTTCAGGAGGAGTATCAGAAGGATCCGGCATTTGATAAATGGGCGAATGACGGCGCGGAGCCCATGTTTGTCAAGAATCTGGAGAATGTACAGGGTGATGAGCGGGATGTGATACTGTTTTCTATTACATACGGGCCGGATGCGGAAGGAAAGCTGACGCTGAATTTCGGACCACTGAATAAAAACGGCGGCTGGAAGCGACTGAATGTCGCGGTATCCCGTGCGAGATCGGAAATGATGGTCTTCAGCATCATGACGGCAGATATGATCAATCTGAAGAGGACGAAATCCAAAGGTGTGGAAGCCCTGAGGGATTTTCTGGAATATGCGCAGAAAGGCAGGCTGCAGGGCGAGTATGCGGAAAACAGAGACCAGAAGGATCAGGGTATTCTGGAACATATCTGCCAGGCGGTTCAGGAAAAGGGGTATACATACCAGACGGCAGTAGGCCATTCGCAGTTTAAAGTGGATATTGCAGTAGTTAATCCTTACAATGAGGAGGAGTATCTGCTTGGCATAATGCTGGATGGAGAATCTTACGGGCAGTCGCAGAATACAAAGGACCGTGAAGTGGCGCAGATCAGTGTATTGAATGGACTCGGCTGGGATCTGCACCGCATCTGGACAATGGACTGGTGGGATAACAGAGACAGAGAGTTGTCAAAGCTGATGCAGATCCTGGAGGAAAAGAAAGAAGCTGCGCATCAGAAGTTCCGGAAGGTTCATGAGGATGCATAATGACTGAATTCCCCTCCCCAAAAGACGGAAGGTATGGTGTTATAACTATATCATAAAGTTTAAGGAGGATTTCGATATGTGGAATTATGGCTATGAAGAAGACGCGGTTATGAATCTCAGAGATTCTCTGAGGGGCAGGGTAAGAGGTCAGAATCGCTGGGGACTTTTCATTGATCTTCAGCTTGATGAGGAGGAAGAATGTGTTCCGGTTTTCGGATTCTGGACCGGACCGGTGCAGGCGGGCACGGAAGTTGTCTGCAGCATCAAGCGCTGGGCAAAAGATCACAAAGATATTCTGGTAACGATTGATTCCGTGATTTATGAATCCGGAATGGAGCAGGCAGCATAAGGAGGTCGCTGGTATGGGAAACAATATGGATGAAATGGAAGCTATGGACAACATAATCATTTTAAATGATGAAGCGGGGAATGCAGTAAAGTTTGAATTCCTGGATATTATAACCTATGAGAATGAGAACTATGTGATTCTTCTGCCGACAGAAGATCAGGAGGCGGATGAGGTTGTGATTCTGAGACTGGAGGAAGTTGAGGGGCATCCCGATCTGGAGTCGTATGTTTCCGTAGAGGATGAACAGACTTTGAACGCTGTTTTTGAGATCTTCAAAGAAAAGTTTAAGAATGCGTTCAATTTTATCGAAGAGGATGAATGACATCCTGATTTACTGGGCTGAACTGCTGCACAGAAGGAGGTGAATTAAGAAATCGGTCTCCCGGAATTTCAGGTTCTGTGTTATGATAAACAAAGTGTCGGATATTGCAGCCGCCGGGCAGAGTGAGGATCTGCCCGGCGGACTGCTGACAGGTTCAGACAGAATCGGAGAGGAGCTTTTATGAATATTATCAATATAGAGCATATCGGCAAAGTTTTCGGGGAGAAGATTATTTATGAGGATGCATCTTTTGGCGTTCAGCAGGGGGATAAGATCGGCATTGTAGGGATCAACGGAACGGGAAAGTCTACACTTCTGCGGATGATTGCGGGGGAGGAAACGCCGGACGAGGGGCAGATTATAAAACAGAACGGTCTGAAGATTGCATATGTGCCTCAGAACCCGGTTTTCCCGGATGATGCGGATATCCGGACGTATGCGCTGTCGGAAGATGCCGGCGAAGTCTGGCAGGTGGAAGCGAATCTGCTGGAGCTGGGAATTACACAGTACGATCAGAAAATTTCCAGTCTGTCCGGAGGGCAGAAGCGGAGAGTTGTGCTGGCAAAAACGCTGGCGGAGGATTTTGATGTGCTTCTTCTGGACGAGCCGACCAATCATCTGGACGGGGAGATGATTGTATGGCTGGAAGAATATCTGCGTGCGTATCGCGGAACCGTTCTGATGGTGACCCACGACCGGTATTTTCTTGACCGGGTATGCAGCCGGATTCTGGAGATCAGCAGAGGAAAGATGTATGGGTATGATGCGGATTACTCAGGATTCCTTGAGCTGAAGGCGGAGCGGGAGGAGATGGAGCTGGCCTCAGAGCGGAAACGCCAGAGTCTGCTGCGCATAGAACTGGAGTGGGCAAAACGGGGCTGCCGGGCGAGAAGCACAAAGCAGAAAGCAAGACTGGAGCGGCTGGAAGCCCTGAAGAACGGAAAAGCGCCCGTTCAGGATCAGCAGGTGGAACTGGGATCTGTGGAGCGGAGAATGGGAAAAAAGACCATAGAGCTTCATCATGTCAGCAAAGCTTACGGCGAAAAAAAGATTCTGGAGGATTTCAGTTATATTGTCCTGAAAAATCAGCGTCTGGGAATTATTGGTCCGAACGGCTGCGGAAAGTCAACGCTGATTAAAATGATAGCAGGACTTGTGGAGCCGGACGCTGGTCAGATTGAGGTCGGAGAGACCATAAAAATCAGCTATTTCGCCCAGGAAGAACAGCATATGGATGAAAATCAGCGGGTCATTGATTACGTGAAGGATATTGCGGAATATATCACGACAACAGACGGGAAGATCAGTGCATCCTCCCTGCTGGAGCGTTTTTTGTTTACTCCGGATATGCAGTATGCGCCTATCGGGAAACTTTCCGGCGGAGAAAAGCGCAGACTGTATCTGCTGAGTGTTCTGGCGGAAAATGCCAATGTACTTTTACTGGACGAGGCGGGCAATAATCTGGATATTCCCACGCTTACTATTTTAGAGGATTATCTGAATTCCTTCTCGGGAATTGTGATTACAGTTTCCCATGACCGTTACTTTCTGGATAATGTGGCGGATCGGATTTTTGAACTGGATGGGAAGGGGCACATTTCTCAGTATGAGGGCGGCTATACCGATTATCTGGCGGCAAAGCAGAGAATGAGGTCTGAACCTGAAGCGGCAGCGCCGGCGAAAACAGAGTCCGATCAGAACCGGAAGGAAAAGGCGAAAGACTGGCGCAGACACTCCCAGAAACTGAAATTCACATATAAAGAGCAGAGGGAGTATGAAACAATTGATGATGATATTGCGGATCTGGAAGAAAAAATCAGATCCATTGAGCATCAGATGGAAGAGAATGCCACAAATTCTGTGAAATTGCGGGAATTGCTGGAGGAGCAGGAAAAGACGCAGGCGGCTCTTGATGAAAAGATGGAGCGGTGGGTTTATTTGAATGATCTGGCGGAGAGAATTGAAAATCAGGGCTGATGAATAGTTAGAAAAACTGAGAGGAAAGGCTCAAACAATAAAGGATGCTTTGCAGAAGCGTTTTTACGCTCTGTGAAGCATCCTTTTTGAACGTTTTCAGAAAAGAAGCCGAAACTGCATCGGAAAATTATTAATCCCAGTTATTCTTCTCCTCCGGATAAATCTTCGGCAGCAGTTTGGCCAGATTCTGGAACTCCTTCATGTTGTGCGCCAGCAATGCCCGGGGTTTCTCCAGCGGGGTGACCTCGCCGTCAGGGAGGATTTTTTTCGGCTCTCCGCCGATAATATGCCATCCCAGCCAGAACCGGGAACGGAGCTCGATGCCGTCTTCTGTTTCCCGGACAAAATGACACATGCATTCGGCGCTGGCCATGGGATCCAGGCGCATGCCGGAATTGGAGGTGACGATGGTTCCGCAGGCCTTTGTGCCGATTTTGGACTCATCAAAGCCCATATATGCGGGGCGGGTAAAATTGGCGTACAATTCATCCGGTCCGAAACCGATGTCTTCCCGGATCAGATGGGTAGTTCCCCAGTATTTTTCTTTTAAGGTAAGATTGGCGGCTCTTCCCTGGGCCAGACTGCAGCTGACGGCGCTGTAATGATCTTCCGGATCCCAGATGGTGTAGCGGAGATCTCCAAGGCCGTGCCATGCAAACCACCAGTCAAACATTTCAACGGTTACGCCGGGCATGGGAGTCAGATTGGCAATATATCCGGTTCCGTCCTCCATGACGCAGTAACCCAGCTCGGCATCCAGATAGCCCTCCTCAAATAAGCGGTTTCTGTCCTGGATTTTCAGAGCTTTTGCAGGATCTATGGGGGTGTCCAGCGCGGCAAGCTTTTCTTTTGGAACCTCTGCCAGCGGTTCATAATAATATTTTGCATAGCTGAGTTTCTTCTGTTCTTCTGTAATACCTGTTCTTTTATTCATCGCAAAGTCTCCCGTTTTTCCTGATATGGTATAAACATATTATAGATACTGAAGGAAAAAAAGAAAAATAATTGGTTTTCTTTTTCTATAACTTGTAGTTATAGATTATTTTTTTTATAATATAAAGCAGTAATAGAGCTGCGGAGGAAGACGGAATGGTATCTTATGAAATTTCACCTGTTACTTTACAGCAGATGCAGGTCTTTTTGTCGGTGGCGGAGACGTTGAGTTTCAGCCGTTCTGCAAAACAGCTGAATATGACTCAGCCGGGAATCAGCAAAAGTATTGTTTCGCTGGAGAGTCTGCTGGGATTTTCCCTGTTTGAGCGGACCAGCCGGAAGGTGAGTCTGACAGAAGAGGGAACTCTTCTGTATCAGAAATGGAAGTATGCTCTGAATATGGTTCAAAGCGGCTATATGGAAGCGTTGTCTGTTCATGACAATAGAATACGACGGTTGAATGTCGGGGTGGTCAATACGGCGGACTGCGCCAGATACTTTTGGAATGCAGCGGGCGCATTTCAGAAGGCGCATCCGGAGATTTTGTTAAATGTGGAAGCCGAAGATATGAAAGTGCTGGAAAATAGTTTGGCGGATGATGTTTATGACGTGATTTTTATTCCGGATTTTGAGCGTTATTCGGTACAGCTTCCCGGATATCAGTGGAAATATGCGGCGAAAGCTCCGGTACAGGTGATCGTGCCTGTAAATCATCCGCTGACGCGGAAGAGTATGCTGACACTGGAGGATATTAAGGATCAGCCGGTTACACTGATCGATCCGGCAGTTAATCCGAATTTCCTGCATGATTTGCGGGAACTGTACCGGGCAATCGGGGCAGAACCGGTGGTGGGAGAGGTATACCGTTCGAATTTTCAGATTCGCTTTGCTCAGAGGACGAAGACACAGATTCACATTACTGACGATTTCTGGGAATATCATGAAACTGACTTCAGTAAAAAAATTCCTCTGCAGGGGTTCGAGAACGGAATCATCTGTGTGTGGAAAAAGGGGAATGGGAAAAAAATACTGAAAGCATTTCTGGAGAGATTTCCAGTGGAAGGAAAAGATTTGTGAAACAATTCTAAAAACATTATAAAATAATGGCTCTGGTTGATGACTTTTCCACAAAACTGGGATATATTAAAAAATAAGATAATATGTCGCGAAAGCCCATTTTTATATAAGGATAGCTTCGGGGACGCCGGGCCGATAACGGAGAAACTCTCCGGAGAGTACCTGAACAGGCAAAAGGCAGCCCGGGATTAAGGAAAGACTAACTATTAAAAGTCAAGTCTAAACTGGAGATTTTAAGAATGAAT
>CAMLYL010000090.1 GCA_946491665.1 uncultured Lachnospiraceae bacterium
TATTTTCTCATCTGGTTTATATGGGAGAAGATATGACAGGTCTGATCAGTCTCTATCAGGAATGCGCCGGCGCCAGGGCAGGAGGAGGACTGGTTGGCGGCGTGATCGGATACGGCCTGGTCCGGGCATTCGGTATCTGGGGAACCTATGTGATTGATTTTGCGATTCTGATTCTCTGCATCGTTCTGATTACAGAAAAGTCTCTCTTTAAGGGAATTTCAAAGGGCGGAAAAAAAGTATACCAGTCTGCCAGAGAGGACTCCCGGCGCAGGCGGGAGTCTGCGGCCAGAAAGCGTGAGCAGGAGAGAGAACGAAAGGTCCGGGAAGAACAGGAGGATATTTCTTCGGAGGAACCGGTTATCCGCAGAAGAGACCGGAAAGTGTCCGGCGTTTCTCTGGATACCGGGCTGAAACCGGGGAAAGACCGGACTGCTTCGGACAGGCTGGAAGAGGTGGATATGTCCGGCGTGGAATATGAGGGCGCGGAAGCCGCCACAGAACAGCAGGCCAGAGAGTTCTGGGAGAATTATGAGGAGCCGCAGATTCATATGCCGGAGCAGGAGAAGGCAGAGCAGTCGGAGAAAGCTGCCGCTGTACAGTCCGGGGAATCTGCCGTTCAGCCTGAGGTGAAGAAAAAAAGCAGGAAGCCGAAGCAGACACAGGCTCAGGTGGATTCCGGGGTTTCCGATATCAACAAAACAATAGAGGAGACGTCGGGGAAACAGACGGCAGACTATGTGTTCCCTGATTTACGGCTGCTGAAGAAGGGAGATCCCAGAAAGACAGGGGATTCCAGACAGCATCTGCAGGAAATGTCTGCCAGACTGCAGAGAACCCTGGAAACCTTCGGAGTCAATGCCAGAGTGACCAACGTGGTCTGTGGGCCTTCCGTAACGCAGTATGAGATTCATCCGGAGATGGGGGTAAAGGTCAGCAAAATTGTAAATCTTGCAGATGATATCAAGCTGAATCTGGCCGTGCCCGATATCCGTATCGAGGCGCCGATTCCGGGAAAGGCAGCCATTGGAATTGAGGTTCCGAATAAGGAAAATGTGACTGTCGCATTCCGTGATCTTGTGGAATCGAAGGAATTTCAGAATCACCCCTCGAAGATTTCATTCTGTGTGGGAAAGGATATTGCCGGAAATGTAATTGTGGCGGATATTGCGAAAATGCCGCATCTTCTGATTGCCGGCGCGACAGGATCCGGAAAATCTGTCTGCATTAATACGATTATTATGAGTATTTTATATAAGGCGGATCCCAGTGAAGTGAAACTGATCATGATTGATCCCAAGGTGGTGGAGCTCAGTGTCTACAATAATATTCCCCATCTGCTGATCCCTGTAGTGACGGATCCGAAGAAAGCGGCGGGAGCTTTGCACTGGGCGGTAGCCGAGATGACAGAGCGTTATAATAAGTTTGCGGAGTACGGCGTCCGGGACATTAAGGGATATAATAAAAAAGTGGAATCTGTACAGGAGCTTCCGGGGGAGGATAAGCCCCGGAAGATGACGCAGATCGTTGTGATCGTGGATGAGCTGGCGGATCTGATGATGGTGGCTCCGGGCGATGTGGAGGACGCAATCTGTCGTCTGGCTCAACTTGCCAGAGCTGCGGGAATCCACCTGATTATTGCGACGCAGCGTCCGTCTGTTAACGTTATTACGGGACTGATCAAAGCGAATATGCCTTCCCGGATTGCGTTTTCTGTGACTTCCGGCGTGGATTCCAGAACGATTCTGGATATGAACGGCGCGGAAAAACTGCTGGGGAAGGGCGACATGCTTTTTTATCCTCAGGGATATTCCAAGCCTCTGCGTGTACAGGGAGCTTTTGTCACGGATAAGGAAGTCTCAGATGTGGTGGATTATATTATTGATAAAAACGGCCAGGTATCTTATAATTCTGAGATAGAAGGAAAGGTGAGCGCTTCTGAATCTCTCATGGGAGGCGGCAGCGGCTTTACGGCTTCCGCCGATGATCGTGATACATATTTTGACGAGGCGGCCCGGTTTATTATTGAGAAAGAGAAGGGGTCTATCGGTATGCTTCAGAGGAATTTCCGAATTGGCTTCAACCGCGCGGCCAGGATTATGGATCAGCTGGAGGAGGCCGGTATTGTAGGACCGGAGGAGGGAACAAAACCCCGGCGGGTGCTGATGACCATGGCGGAGTATGAGGGAGAGTCGGCTTCGGAGGAGAGCTGACGGGCTTTGCAGTAATTATGGCTGCTCAAAAACGGATTTTGTTTTTTCAGATAGAGTACATTTTTTAACTTACTTTCAGGAGGACAGATAATATGAAAACTGATATTGAAATTGCGCAGGAAGCGAAGATGGAGTATATTGCGAAGGTTGCCGAAACGCTGGGAATCACTGAGGATGATCTGGAGCTGTACGGAAAATATAAAGCGAAATTGTCCGATGAGCTGATGGAACGGGTGAAAGATAACCCGGACGGAAAGCTGGTTCTGGTAACTGCGATCAATCCCACGCCTGCCGGTGAGGGAAAGACAACAACAAGTATCGGTCTTGCACAGGCCATGGGACGACTGGGCAGAAAAGCGGTTCTGGCGCTGCGCGAGCCTTCTCTGGGACCCTGTTTTGGAATTAAAGGCGGAGCCGCCGGCGGCGGTTATGCGCAGGTGGTTCCCATGGAAGATCTGAATCTTCATTTTACCGGAGATTTTCATGCGATTACTTCTGCCAATAATCTGCTGGCGGCAATGCTGGATAATCACATTCAGCAGGGAAATACTCTGGGCATAGATCCGAGACAGGTGGTCTGGAAGCGCTGCCTGGATATGAACGACCGGGTACTGCGGAATGTGGTAGTTGGTCTGGGAAGCAAAATGGACGGCATGGTGCGGGAGGATCATTTTGTGATCACTGTTGCCACGGAGATTATGGCTGTGCTCTGCCTTGCGGCGGATATGGATGATCTTAAGCGCCGTCTTGGAAGAATGATCGTGGCTTATACTTTTGACGGAAAGCCGGTTACTGCCGATGAGCTGCAGGCTACCGGAGCTATGGCGGCTCTTTTGAAAGATGCTCTGAAGCCGAATCTGATTCAGACTCTGGAGCATACGCCTGCGATTGTCCATGGGGGACCTTTTGCGAATATTGCTCATGGATGTAACAGTGTGAGAGCTACGCGCATGGCCATGAAGCTGGGAGATATCGCAATTACCGAGGCCGGCTTTGGTGCGGATCTGGGTGCGGAGAAGTTCTTTGATATCAAGTGCCGGATGGCTGGGCTGAAACCGGATGCGGTTGTGCTGGTTGCTACTGTGCGGGCCCTGAAGTATAATGGCGGTGTGCCGAAAGCGGAACTGGTTCATGAGAATCTGGACGCTCTGAAGAAGGGTATTGTGAATCTGGAGAAGCATATTGAGAATCTGCAGAAATACGGTGTGCCTGTCATTGTCACACTGAACTCCTTTGTGACGGATACAGATGCAGAGATTAAATACGTAGAAGACTTCTGTCTGGAGCGGGGCTGCGACTTTGCTTTGTCTCAGGTATGGGAAAAAGGCGGCGAGGGCGGTATTGCACTTGCAAATAAAGTTCTGGATGTCCTTGAAAATAAAAAGAGTGATTTTAAAGTGCTCTATGAGGATGAGCTTTCTCTGAAAGATAAGATTGAAACAATCGCGAAAGAAATTTACGGGGCAGACGGAGTGACATATTCCAATGCAGCCGTTAAGGAGCTGAAGCGGATTACAGATCTTGGCATGGGTGATTTCCCTGTATGCATGGCGAAAACGCAGTATTCTCTGTCAGACGATCAGAGCAAGCTGGGACGGCCGGAGCATTTTACCGTAAATGTCCGTGAGGTTTATGTAAATGCGGGAGCCGGATTTGTGGTTGCTGTTACAGGCGCGATTATGACCATGCCGGGACTTCCGAAAATGCCGGCTGCGAATAACATTGATGTGGATTCCAATGGTGTAATTACGGGATTGTTCTGAATTAAAGCGAAAAGAGGATAGCGATGGTTTGTTCAAAATGTGGTGCCGAGCTGAAGGAAGGGTGCGTTTACTGTTCCCAGTGCGGGCAGGAAGCCCAGATTGTCTCAGAGATCAATATCCTGGAGGACGACCTGCTGCGTGAGATTATGGATGACGAGGATCAGCAGAAGAAAGAACACGGCAGCGGTTCAGAAAAAGAAAGAGAAAGTCAGCCCGGAAGGGATGACAGAAAAAGAGGCAGGGAAGAAGCGGAAAAAACAAAAAATCTGAAGCGTAAACTCCTGATTATGGTGATTGTTCTGGCAGCGGCCGTGGTTGTGGTTTTCGGTCTGATCCGGCACCGTCAGAATCACTCGGAAACTTATCTGATGAGCAGAGCGGAGCACGCTTACAGTCAGAAGGAGTATACAGATGCGCTGGAGTATGCAAACCGGGTTCTTGGATTAAATGACGGGAACCAGGATGCTTTACTGCTGAAGGGGCAGGTTTGCCTCGATATGAAAGAGTATGAGGAAGCTGAAACGCAGTTCCTGGCTGTGATCTCGCTGGATCCGTCCTGCGCAGAGGCTTATGAGGGACTGATCACCCTTTATGATGCACAGGGATATACGGGGAAAATACGGGATCTGATGGACGGAGTGACAGATGAGAAGATACTTGCTCTGTTTGAGGATTATATTGTACCTGGACCTGAGATCAGTGTGGAAAGCGGAAACTTCTCCGAGTATTTTACTGTGGAGATTACCGCGCCCCGGAAGGGACTGGAAATCTACTATACTCTGGACGGCACAACGCCTGACAAAGAGGATACTCTGTATGAGGAGCCGGTGGAGATTTCCGAACAGGGGACCATTGTGCTTACTGCTGTCTGTATGGATCAGAACGGAGAGTACAGTGAACCGGTCAGCGCAGAGTATAAGGTAAAACTGAATATGCCGGATATGCCTACGGTGTCTCCGGACGGCGGACAGTTTTCCATGCCTGCTACGGTGACTGTAAATGTACCGGAAGGAACGACTGTATATTATACCTGGGATGGTTCTGAACCGGGCGAAGATTCTGCCAGGTACACGGGACCTATTGATATCCCCGAGGGAAATAATATTCTTTCCCTGGTTGCCATCGACAAAAATGGAATGAAGAGCAAAGTACTGAAATGTAACTATATTTATTATCCGGAAAGCAGTTCGGCGGAATCTGCTGAGACCGATGCGGTTTCCGGCTGACAGGGGTTCTAAAGGAGGAACAGGATATATGAAGTTTACCAAAATGCATGGGTGCGGGAATGATTATGTATATGTCAACTGTTTTGAGGAAACCGTGAATAATCCCGCCGCCGTGTCTGAATATGTCAGTGACCGCCGGTTCGGAATCGGATCTGACGGGCTGATCCTGATCTGCCCGTCAGAGACGGCGGATTTCAGAATGGTTATGTATAATGCCGACGGTTCTGAAGGCAGCATGTGCGGAAACGGAATCCGCTGTGTGGCAAAATATGTGTATGATTATGGCCTGACAGACAAGACAGAGATTTCTGTTGAGACTAAGTCCGGGATCAAATATCTGGAACTGACGGTGGAGAATGGAAAGGTATCTCTTGTGAAAGTAAATATGGGGGCGCCGGGGCTTCTGGCAAAGGAAATCCCCGTGATTTCAGATAAGGAAAAAGTGATCGATGAGCCGGTGACGATTCAGGGGAAAGAATACCGTATTACCTGTGTTTCCATGGGGAATCCTCACGCAGTGACCGTGGTGGAGGATACGGCTTCCTTTCCGGTAGAAAAGATCGGGCCATTTTTTGAAAATCATGAGATGTTTCCGGACAGAGTAAATACGGAATTCGTCCAGCTGATCAGCCGTTCAGAGATGAATATGCGTGTCTGGGAGCGGGGATCCGGGGAGACCTGGGCCTGCGGAACGGGAACCTGCGCCTCTGTGGTGGCCTGTGTGATCAACGGGTATACAGACGAACATGTTCTGGTACATCTGCTGGGAGGAGATCTTCAGATTTTTTATGACCGGGCGGCCGATACTGTCTGGATGACCGGACCGGCAGCCGTTGTTTTTGACGGAGAGATTGATGTCAGTGAAGTGGACCGATAGTTCTCTCCGGAGCGTAAGCGGGCTGTGATATAGTAAAAACAGGAATGGCAGATAGAGGAGTAAGGACAATGAAGTTATCAGATTTGATACAGGGAATAGAGTACGAGTGTGTGCAGGGGGACGTGGACCGGGAGATTACTGAGCTGGTTTATGATTCCCGGAAAATAGTGGCGGGATCGGTTTTTGTATGCATCTGCGGGGCCGTCAGTGACGGTCATGAATATGTTTCGCAGGCTTCTGAAAAGGGAGCGGCAGCCGTGATTGTCCAAAAGGATGTGCAGGTGGACGATTCTGTGGCAGTGATCCGGGTGGAGAATACCAGGCTGGCTCTGGCGGAGGCATCCGCCGCTTATTTCGGACATCCGGCCAGAGAACTGACCACCATCGGCATCACGGGAACAAAGGGCAAGACAACGGCTACTTATATGGTCCGTTCGATCCTGGAGCATTCTGGATATAAAACCGGACTGATCGGAACGATTGAGATGATTATCAGAGATGAAACGATTCCCGCGGCAAATACTACGCCGGAGTCCTATGTGATTCAGGAAACTTTCCGGAAAATGGTGGATGCCGGATGCAAATGTGTGGTTATGGAGGTTTCTTCTCAGGGGCTGATGCTGCACCGGGTAGGAGGTTTCGTTTTTGATTACGGTATCTTTACGAACCTGGAGCCGGATCATATCGGTCCGAATGAACACAGGGATCTGGATGATTATATTTACTGCAAGAGTCTGCTGTTCCGTCAGTGCCGCTATGGTATTTTCAATGCTGACGACAGTCATCTGGAGCAGATCATGGAGGGGCATACCTGCCAGGTGGAAACCTACGGCTTTTCTGAGAATGCGGATCTCAGGGCGCAGGGGGTTCATCTCTTTGACAAGGGAGGCGTTCTGGGCGTTGCCTATCATCTGAGCGGAAAGCTGGATATGGATGTGGAAATTGATATTCCGGGCAAGTTCAGCGTATATAACTCCATGACGGCCATTTCCATCTGCCGGCATTTCGGCGTAAAACCGGAAACCATAAAAGCGTCTCTGGCAAAGATTCATGTGAAGGGCAGAGTGGAGATCCTTCCGGTATCTTCAAAGTTTACTCTGATGATTGATTATGCCCATAATGCCATGAGTCTGGAGAGTCTGCTCACGACATTGAAGGAATATCAGCCGAAGCGTCTGGTCTGCCTGTTCGGCTGCGGCGGAAACCGTTCCCGTGACAGAAGATTCCAGATGGGGGAGGTGTCCTCCAGACTGGCGGATCTGACCATTGTCACTTCGGATAATCCGAGAAATGAGGATCCCCAGGCGATTGTGGATGATATTATTACCGGAGTGAAAAAGGCGGATGGAGAGTACATTTCCATTGTAGACCGGGCAGAGGCAATCCGGTATGCCATCGAGCATGCCAGAGAGGGCGACGTTATTGTGCTGGCAGGAAAGGGACATGAGGATTATCAGGAAATCTGCGGCAAAAAGTATCACATGGATGAGCGGGAGCTTGTGGCCGATGTGGTAAAAGACGGAAACTTTATCCGATAGAGACTACTTTTTTGAACTTACATATGGTATAATGTGAACACTGAGCGAGGTGTTTTTGAGCTTATTGCGAGGAAAATTTTAACTGCGAAGGGAGTTATCATGAAGAGAGTTTTACTGAAGCTGAGCGGAGAAGCTCTGGCGGGAGAGAAGAAGACAGGCTTTGATGAGCCTACAGTTACAGTGGTGGCGAACCAGGTAAAGCAGCTTGTGGATCAGGGAGTTCAGGTTGGAATTGTGATCGGCGGCGGTAATTTCTGGAGAGGACGCACCAGCGAGACCATAGATCGCACCAAGGCAGATCAGATCGGCATGCTGGCCACGGTAATGAATTGTATTTATGTCTCCGAGATTTTCCGTTCTGTGGGGATGAAGACAAGTGTGCTGACTCCTTTCGAATGCGGTTCTTTTACAAAGCTTTTTTCCAAGGACCGGGCGAACAAATATTTTGAACGGGGCATGGTGGTATTTTTCGCAGGAGGAACGGGACATCCCTATTTTTCCACAGATACGGCCACGCTGCTTCGGGCTGTTGAGATTGAGGCGGATGTGATCCTTCTGGCAAAGGCGGTGGACGGAGTCTATGACAGTGATCCGAAACTGAATCCGGCGGCGGTACGCTATGATGAGATCTCTATTCAGGAGGTCATTGACAGGCAGCTTGCGGTGGTGGATCTGACTGCGTCGATTCTTGCCATGGAGAATAAGATGCCCATGTATGTATTTGCGCTCAATGAGGAAAACAGTATTGTAAAAGCGATTTCAGGAGATTTTAACGGAACAAAGGTAACCGTTTAAATGAAAATTCATGTACCGGAGGTTTTTGATATGAATGCAATGATTCAACCCTATAATGACAAAATGGAGAAATCCTACAATAATCTGCTGACAGAGTTCGGCTCTATCCGTGCGGGGCGGGCGAATCCGCATGTTCTGGATCAGATCCGTGTGGATTATTACGGTTCACCCATGCCGATTCAGCAGGTGGCTAACGTTTCTGTGCCGGAGGCGCGGATGATCCAGATTCAGCCCTGGGAGGCGTCTATGGTGAAGACGATTGAGAAAGCGATTCTCACTTCAGATCTGGGACTGAATCCGACCAACGACGGCAAAACTATCCGTCTTGTATTCCCGGAACTGACAGAGGAGCGGCGTAAAGAGCTTTCCAAGGATGTGAAGAAAAAGGGCGAGGGAGCTAAGGTGGCTGTCCGCAATATCCGCCGGGATGCCAATGAATCTCTGAAGAAGCAGGGAAAAACAGAGGGGATTTCCGAGGATGAGGTAAAGGATCTTCAGGATGAGGTGCAGAAGCTGACCGATAAGTTTATCGCGAAGATCGATGACGCGGTTGCGGAAAAGACAAAGGAAATTATGACAGTTTAATGTTGCTGTTCGCTCGGGTCTCAACGTTTCATGCGGTTGGAGACAGGGCAGCACAGAATAAAACGGGGGCATGGCGGCGCTGTGTCCTCGTCTTTGTGTAGAATCAGAGGGGAAAGATTTATGGAATTATCAGATTTAAAAATCCCGACACATGTTTCGATTATTATGGATGGAAACGGACGCTGGGCGAAAAAGCGCGGCATGCCGAGAACTTTCGGGCATAAAAGAGGTGCGGAGGTAGTCATGGATATCTGTCAGGACGCGGATGATCTGGGAATAAAATATCTGACGATCTATGCGTTCTCCACAGAAAACTGGAGCAGACCTTCGGCTGAGGTGAGGACACTGATGCTTCTTTTTGGGAAGTATCTGAAAATATGTTATAACAAAGCAATGGAAAACAATATGCGCGTGCGCATTATCGGTGATAAATCGGCGCTTTCGCTCCAGCTTCAGAAGAGTATCCGCGTTCTGGAGGAAGATACCAGGAAATTTGACGGTTTTTATCTGCAGATTGCTATTAATTACGGCAGCCGGGATGAGATGCTCCGGGCCATGAGGAAGATGATGGTGGACTATAAAGACGGGAAATTTACTCCGGAGGAGCTGGATGAGGCCCGTTTTTCTTCCTATCTTGACACGGCGGATATTCCGGATCCGGATTTGATGATACGGACCAGCGGAGAACAGCGCCTGTCAAATTATCTCATGTGGCAGCATGCCTACAGCGAATTTTATTTTACGGACACGGCCTGGCCGGATTTTAATAAAGACGAGCTGGTGAAGGCTCTTGAGGCTTACACCAGACGGGACAGAAGATACGGAAAGGTAACAGAGGAGTAAAAGAATGTTTAAACAAAGATTAATAAGCGGTATCATTCTTGTGATACTGGCTCTGGTTTTTATCATACACGGAGGATATCTGCTGCTGGCGGTTCTCGGAATCATTTCACTGATCGGCATGTATGAATTTTACCGGGTGTTCAAGGTGGAAAAGACAGTGGGAATTGCGGGATATATTGCTGCGGTGCTTTATTACCTGAACCTGGCATTCGGATTCCTGCCGGATATCATGGCTCTGATCATGGGACTTCTGATTGTCTGCATGTGCTTTTTTGTTTTCGGATATCCGCGGTTTCATGCCAGTCAGATCATTGCTGCCTTTTTCGGATTTTTCTATGTTGCGGTAATGCTTTCCTGCATATATCTGACCCGGTCCCTGGATGGAGGCCGCTATCTGGTGTGGCTGATCTTCCTGTGTTCCTGGGGCTGCGACACCTGCGCATACTGCGTGGGAATGCTGTTCGGAAAGCACAAAATGTCTCCGAAACTGAGCCCTAAGAAGTCTGTGGAGGGTGCTGTGGGCGGTGTGATCGGCGCTGCTGTGCTGACTCTTATATACGGATTTATTTTTAAGGGATATATGGGCGAGGATGTGCCATATATATTTATGATGGCAGGAATCTGCGCAGCCGGCGCGCTGCTGTCCATGGTAGGAGACCTGGCGGCTTCTGCCATAAAAAGAAACTATGACATCAAGGATTACGGAAAACTGATTCCCGGACACGGCGGAATTCTGGATCGTTTTGACAGTGTGATCTTTACGGCTCCGGTTATTTATTTCCTGTCTCTGTATGTCATTTGCGGCCTGATGTAAATTGTTTTAGAAAGCATAGAGCTGCTGTTAAACCTGCATGTGCTGTCAGGCTGTGAACAGCAGTCACAGAGGTTCATATGAAAAAAATTGCCATACTTGGTTCAACCGGTTCCATTGGAACCCAGACGCTGGATGTGGTGCGTCAGCACCGGGAAGATTTTGAGGTGACGGCCCTGACTGCCGGAGGAAATATCAGCCTTCTGGAGCAGCAGATCCGGGAGTTTCATCCTGCTCTGGTTTCTGTGGGAACAGAGGAAAAAGCAAAGGAATTAAAGTTAAAGACCGTGGATCTGGATATTGAGATCCGGCACGGCATGGACGGCCTGCTGGCTGTGGCATCTCAGGAGGAGTCCCGGGTGCTGGTAACTGCAGTTGTGGGAATGCTGGGGATCCGTCCGACCATTGCGGCTATCAAAGCGGGAAAGGATATCGCGCTGGCCAACAAAGAGACACTGGTAACTGCCGGACATATTATTATGCCCCTGGCTGAAGAATATGGAGTAAAGATTCTGCCGGTAGACAGTGAGCATTCCGCCATTTTCCAGTCACTGAACGGAGAGAAGGAGCATGGAAATGAGATCGACAGGATCCTTCTGACTGCTTCCGGCGGTCCGTTCCGGGGAAAAACAAAACGGGATCTGGAGACAGTTACTTTGCAGGATGCGCTGAAGCATCCCAACTGGTCTATGGGAAAGAAAATTACAGTGGATTCCGCTACTCTGGTGAATAAAGGGCTGGAAGTGATGGAGGCGAAGTGGCTTTTTCATGTGGAGCTGGATCAGATTCAGGTGGTGGTGCATCCCCAGAGCGTGATTCATTCCATGGTGCAGTACCGGGACGGTGCGGTGATCGCTCAGCTCGGGACTCCGGATATGCGGCTTCCGATCCAGTATGCCCTCTATTTTCCGGAACGGAGATTCCTCGAAGGCGAGCGGCTGGATTTTTACCGTCTGGCGCAGCTTACTTTTGAAGAGCCGGATACAGAGACCTTTGAGGGGCTGTCTCTTGCATTTTCAGCAATGAGACAGGGCGGAAATATGCCGACTGTTTTTAATGCCGCAAATGAAAAAGCGGTGGCTCTGTTTCTGAGAGAAAAGATTCGTTTTCTGCAGATTCCGGAAATTATCCGGCGGTCCATGGAGGAGATTCCGTGCAGGGAGAACCCGGATCTTTCTGATATTCTGGATACGGAGCAGTCTGTTTATGAGTTTATAGAAAGCAGGTGGTAGGTTGGTCAAATATATTGTTGCCATTATTTTATTCGGTGTTATCATTCTTTTTCATGAATGGGGACATTTTCTTCTGGCAAAGGCCAATGGTATCCGGGTGAATGAATTTTGTCTGGGCCTTGGACCGACAATTGTGGGTTTTAACCGGGGGGAGACAAAATATTCTCTGAAACTGTTTCCCATTGGAGGCGCCTGCATTATGGAGGGGGAAGACGAGGAGAGTGACGACAGCCGTTCTTTCCAGAAAAAGTCTGTCTGGGCCAGAATCAGTGTTGTGGCGGCCGGGCCTGTGTTTAATTTTATTATGGCTTTTATTTTTTCTGTCATTATTATTGCATGCATCGGTGTGAGCAAGCCTGTAATCGGCGGGGTGGCAGAAAGCAGTGCGGCGCAGGAAGCAGGACTTGAGGCCGGAGATGAGATTGTAAAGATAAATTATAAGAATATCCATTTTTTTCAGGAAATCAGTATGTACGCGCTGTTCCATGACGGAGATACCGTAGAGATTACCTATGAGCGCGACGGAAACCGTTATACCACAGACCTGACGCCGGCTTATAATGAAGAAAGCGGCGGATATCAGTACGGTATTTCTTCTGTTCAGGGATATACGAAGCTGGGACCGGGAGAGACGCTGGCATACGGTGTTTACCAGGTGAAGTTCTGGATTCAGTACACGATCCGGAGTCTGGAAATGCTGGTAACAAATCAGGTCAGCTTTAATGATCTTTCCGGGCCGGTGGGGATTGTAAAAACCATAGGGGATGCCTACGAGCAGAGTCTGGCAGACGGATA
>CAMLYL010000091.1 GCA_946491665.1 uncultured Lachnospiraceae bacterium
GGCAACTCAACTCCTTGGCTCACAGAACGACATGGCTACGATCCGACTTAATCAGTATGATTGTGGTTCCTTTCTGTTCCCTGCTTCCGGCTGTTATTATCGCGCATACTGTTGTAGGACCCATCGGCTGGGCTATCGGAAATGCCATTGCAAGCGGCGTATACAATGGTCTGATGTCTTCTTTCGGAGTGGTATTCGCGGCGGTGTTCGGCTTCGTATATGCGCCGGTGGTTATGACCGGTCTGCATCATATGACCAACGCCATTGACTCCCAGCTTACCAGCTTATATGGAGGAACCATTCTGTGGCCCATGATCGCGCTGTCCAACATCGCTCAGGGTTCCGCGGTGCTGGCTATGTCCATCCTGCAGAAGAAAAATGAGCGGGCGCAGCAGGTAAATATTCCGGCCTGCATCTCCTGTTACCTGGGCGTAACAGAGCCGGCTCTGTTTGGTGTCAATATGAAATACGGTTTTCCGCTGCTCTGCGGTATGATCGGTTCCGCAGGCGCCGCAGTGATTTCCGTAAGCGGAGGCGTGGAAGCTTTCAGCATCGGTGTCGGCGGTCTTCCGGGTATCCTTTCCATCAAGCCGGAGTTTTATCTGAGATTCCTGCTGGCAATGGCGGTGGCTGTGGCAGTGCCTTTTGTACTCACCCTGCTTATAGGCAGCAGAAAATTGAAAAAAGTGGATCTTGTCGGAGAAGATGCAGTGGAAGCGGAGACAGAGACTGCAGATAATGTTATCGAAGAGCGTACAGACGCAGCTGCAGAAAGCGCTGTTTCCGGACAGACAGAGGCAGCGGCAGAGCTCAGAGAGCTGAAGGCCGGACTTTCCGGGAAGGTGATTCCGCTGGATGATGTTCCGGACAATGTGTTCTCCCAGCATATTATGGGCGATGGAATTGCGATTGAGCCGGAAAGTGACACTGTGCTGGCTCCGGCGGACGCCACTGTGGGTGTGGTAATGGCGGATACCGGACATGCATGCGGACTTGTTTTTGCCAATGAGATGGAACTTCTGATTCATGTAGGCGTGGATACGGTAGACATGAACGGCGATGGATTTGAGCTGCTGGTGAACGAAGGAGATCATGTGAAGGCGGGACAGCCCCTGATCCGGTTTGATAAGGAAAAGATTCATGCGGCAGGACATCCTTCTGTGACAGTCTTTATTGTGACTGAAGAAGGAAATGCGAAAAATATCGAATATTTATCGGGAATCCATGCGGAAGCTGGCAAAACAACGGTGATTCGCTTTGAGTAGCAAAGAGGAGGAAGGCTATGGCAGATTTTAAGAAAAGTGTCGTTTATCAGATTTATCCGAAATCATTTTACGATACGGACGGGGACGGCCTGGGAGACCTGAAGGGAATTACGGCGAAGCTGGATTATATCCGAGAGCTTGGGGCAGATTATATCTGGATAACTCCTTTCTTTGTCTCTCCTCAGAAAGACAATGGATACGATGTGGAGGATTATTATAATATTGATCCGCGGTACGGAACCATGGAGGATTTTGAGGAATTGTCATCGGAGGCCGGGAAACGGGGAATCAGACTGATGCTGGATATGGTTTTCAATCATACCTCCAGCCGTCATGAGTGGTTTCAGAAGGCTCTGACGGGGGATCCGAAGTATAAAGATTTTTATATTTTCAAAAAAGGAAAGGGCAAAGGTGTGCCGCCTACAAACTGGGAAAGCAAGTTTGGCGGAAGTGCGTGGGAGTATGTGGAAAAATTTGATGAATATTATCTGCATCTCTTCGATGTGTCCCAGCCGGATCTGAACTGGGATAATCCCGAGGTGCGCAGAGAGATTCAGAAGGTTGTAAAATTCTGGATGTCCAAAGGTGTGAAGGGTTTCCGTTTTGATGTGATCAACCTCATCAGCAAGGGCGCTTTTGAAGATGATTATGAGGGGGACGGAAGACGTTTTTATACAGACGGTCCCAATATTCACGAATATCTGAAAGAACTGAACGAGACAACCTTCGGAACGGATGCGGAGATTATTACGGTGGGCGAGATGTCCAGTACTTCCATGGAAAACTGCTACCGCTATGCAGGCCAGGACGAAAATGAACTTTCCATGGTGTTCAGCTTCCATCATCTGAAAGTGGACTTTATGGGAAATGAGAAATGGGTCATTGTACCTTTCGATTTCCGGAAGCTGAAGGAAATCCTTTTTGACTGGCAGGTGCATATGGCAGAGCACCGTGCATGGAATGCTGTGTTCTGGTGCAATCATGATCAGCCCCGGGTGGTATCCAGATTTGGAAATGCGGAACAGTACTGGAAGGAGTCGGCAAAAATGCTGGCGGCTGTGATTCACTGCCTTCGGGGAACCCCCTATATTTACCAGGGGGAGGAACTGGGAATGACAAATGCCGGATTTACAGATATCAGCCAGTACAGAGATGTGGAAAGTCTGAATCATTTTCGGATTCTCCAGGAAAAAGGGCTGAGCAGGGAGAATGCATACCAGATCCTGCAGATCCACTCCAGGGACAACAGCAGAACGCCCATGCAGTGGACGGACGGAGCCAACGGAGGATTCACAGAGGGAACGCCCTGGATTGAGGTGAATAAAAACTGCAGTACCATCAACGCCGCGGCGGAAGCAAAAGATGATGATTCTGTTTTTAATTTTTACAAAAAACTCATACAGCTCAGGAAAGAATATGATATAATAGCTTACGGAACGTTCGAACCTGAGGCGGAAAAGCATCCGGCTGTATTTGCCTATAAGCGCTGTTACCGTGAGGAAAAACTGCTGGTGGTCGGCAATTTCTATGGAATGCAGACAAGCTGGGATGCCGGAGAAGATCTGACAGACTATGTATGTCTGCTGGGAAATTACAAACAGCAGATCATGAAGGGCGGAGAAATCACTTTAAAACCGTATGAAACCATGATTTTATATAAAAAATGAAAGGGGTAATAAATCATGAAAACATTTAACTACACAATCAAGGATGAACTTGGAATTCATGCAAGACCGGCGGGACTGCTTGTGAAAGAGGCAAAGAAGTTCCAGTCCAAAATTACACTGGAAGGGAACGGAAAGTCTGCGGAAGCGACCAAGTTGATGGCAATGATGAGTATGGGAATCAAGCAGGGACATGAACTGACGGTTACGGCAGAAGGTCCGGATGAGGATGCAGCGATTGCCGCAATGGAGGAGTTTCTGAATAATAATTTATAAGTATGATATGAGATCTGAGGACCGTCCGGAGAGGGCGGTCCTTTTTGTCTTACAGGAAACTTTGTTTCCTGTAAGACAAAAACGCTCCGCGAGGATCGCGCTGCGGCGGAATGGAAGGCGCTGCTCAGGCAGCCCGCCGCAGGCGGAGAATCCTGCGAAGCAGGATTCTTTTTACAGGAAACTATTTGTCCGGCCGGATCAGAATTTTCAGCTCTTTACTGCGATCCTTCAGTCCAAGACCTTTTTCGCCGCATTCGTCCAGACTAATTATGCTGGTGACCATTCCCGGGAATTTCACCTTGCCGTCGGCCAGCATATCCAGATACATCTGCTCCGACGCCGGTACCGCAGGCTTTGCGGATTGTTTCGGGAATGTCTTTACATTTTAAGGTATTGATATACAGATCCGCCCCGTATTCTTTCGCAATGGCCTCTTTTGCGTCGTCGATATCCAGGGCAATCACTTTCCTGGCTCCCCCGGCTTTCAGAAACTGTACGGCAGACAGCCCTACCGGTCCCATTCCGGATACGACGACAGCATCGCCGATTTTGAAACGGGACATCCGGATCCCATGGAGCGCAACGCAGATCACATCGAATAATACGGCGTCCTTTAAATCCACATCATCGGATACTTTGAGAATCATGGTATGGGCCACGTCCCGGACCAGGAAGGACTCGGCATATTCCAAGGGCTGTTATGGATGATCAGCGTATGAATCAGACGATACTGGAAAATTTCCCAGAAAGAATTCAGAAAGTAGGGAGTTGTTGACTATGAAAATCCGTGTTAAACTATAGCAAACGACAAATGTATTTGTCGTTTGCTATAAACCCTCCGGGGGATGCGCACGATTTTTGTAAGGAAATATCTGCGCTTTGCGCAGCAAAAATCGGCGCAGGAAACGTCATAATAAAAATCATTATGACGTTTCCTATAGAAGGCAAATGAAATGTCATGGTATTTACAGGGGGATAAAGAAATGGGACTGGAACTGGATTTATCACAAAAGCAAATCATTTCCCAGCAGATGATTCAGTCTATGAAGATTCTGCAGATGAATTATATTGAGCTGCAGGAGTATATTTCCGAGCTGGCATTGGAAAATCCTGTAATTGACATGGAAGAGAATTATGGGGAATACAGGGACAGGCAGGAGGAACTGCAGCGGAAGCTGGACTGGCTGGAAGCCAGTGACGCACAGAACCGGATTTATTATCAGCAGGATCGTTCATCGGAGAATATAGAGGCAAACTGGCAGGACAAGAGCCGGACGGAAGAGACGCTGGCGGAGTATCTTCTGGCGCAGCTTCTGACTTCGACTATGCCGGAGCAGGATCGAGAGGTAATTGAGTTTATGATCTATTCTCTGGATGACAGGGGGTATTTTACGGAAGACATTTCTTTCGTGGCGGAGCATTTTCATGTTTCTGAAAACCTGGCAGAGGATCTGCTTTTTGTAATTCAGAGTCTGGAGCCTGCGGGGGTGGGAGCCAGATCTCTGGAGGAATGTCTTCTTCTTCAGATGGAGCGGAAAGGGAATGTGTCGCCGTTGACAGAGGTACTGGTGAAGGAGTATCTGCCGGGGCTGGCAAAGCATCATATTGCCCGGATTGCGGAGAAGCTGTCTGTTTCTCCGGAGGAGGTGGCCGCCGGGCTGGAGGAGATCCGGCAGCTGAATCCCAAACCGGGAAGTATATTCGGAAACCGGGAAAGGCTTCACTACATTGTGCCGGACGCCCTCGTGGTGAAGCTGGACAATTATTTTGAGATTCTGATCAATGATTCCCGCAGGACATATTTCCAGATCAATCAGTATTACAGCGGACTGGCAAAAGAAACGGCAGATGCAGAGACAAAAAAATATCTCACAGAAAAAATGAGACAGGCAGACTGGCTGAAAAACTGTATTTCCCAGAGAACGGACACCATGTCCAGAGTACTCCGGGTTCTTGTGGACAAGCAGCTTGACTTTTTTGTGTATGGACCAGGACATAAGCGCCCGCTGAAACTCTCTGATATTTCTGAGGTTCTGGGCGTACATGAATCAACGGTCAGCCGTGCACTGAAGGGAAAGTTTCTGCAATGTACCTGGGGAATTTTCCCTATGGGATATTTTCTGACCAGCGCAGTTTCCCACAGTACAGCGCCTGTTTCCAATGCCGGAAATAGCGCCGGAACAGAGGCAGAGACGCCGGAGCAGATTCAGTCGATGATCCAGAAGATTATTGCGGAGGAAAATAAAGAGAAGCCTCTCAGTGATCAGAAGATCTGCGATATGCTGCAGCAGGAGTACGGGATTCCGATTTCCAGAAGAACGGTAAATAAATACCGGGGCATTCTGGGAATTCCCGATAAGAGCGGACGGAAGGAATGGAAAGTCTGAACGTGAACTTTCAAATCTGCCCTTATGACGCGGCAGGCGCGTCGGAAAGAGGAAAGTATGAGAATTCTGCTGGTGGAAGATGATGTGCAGATGAATGATGCGCTGAGTATCTTTTTTTCCAGGGCGGGGCATGTGGTGTTCCAGGCCCGGAATGCGGAGGAAGCGGAGCAGTGTGTCAGAAAGGAACCGGATGTGGTGGTTGCGGACATCGGACTGCCGGGAAGGTCGGGGATTGATTTCTGCAAAAAGATTTTGAAATACAGGACAATCCCGGTGATTTTTCTGACCGCAAGAGATGACGAGGAGGATATTCTGGAGGGCTATGAAGCCGGATGCCAGGAGTATGTGACAAAGCCTGTATCGCCGAAAGTTCTGCTGAAGAAGATCGAGGTGATTCTGAACAGAAGCGGCGGAGCAGAAGACATTCTGGAATATCGTGATCTGCGGATTGATTTTGAAAAGGGAAAGGTATGGAACCGGGATGGGGAGATCCGGCTTACTCCCAGGGAGTGGAAGGTCCTTTATATTCTGGCCGCCAACCGGGGAAATATTGTGACAAAGGATCTGCTGCTGGAGAAGATCTGGGATGCGGACAATCAGTTTGTGGACAGTCATGCGGTTACGGTTGTCATGAACCGTCTGCGGAAGAAGATTGAGCAGGATCCGGCAAATCCCGTTTACATACGGAATATTTTTGGAATCGGATATACATTCGGTGAATAAGAGGAACGATATGGTAAAAAAATTTGCGGCAGGTTTTGCAGCCGCGGCAGGCGTATGCCTTACAATTATTCTGATCAGCCAGGAAAACTGGCTGATTCTATGTTTCTGGGGAGTGTTTCTGACGGCGATGGTTTTTCTGTGGCTGTGGAGGCGGGAAGCATATATGAAAGAACTGGGAGATATTTCCGGATGTCTGGATGATCTTCTGCGGAAGAGAAACAGCGGGCAGAAGACCGTGGCGGAGGAGACTGTCGGGGACGACGGAGCGGAAACCGGCGGTGATGAAAAACAGGATTTTCTTTACAGTCCTGCCATTTATGACGGGGCCGGGACAGATACCCTGGCAGGCAAGATCTTTTTCCAGATCCAGAGGGCGGAGCAGATGTACAGCGGTACGGAGTCCCTGCTGGAAAAGGAGAGAGACGGGATCCGGCGTCTTCTGGCGGAGCTGGCTCATCAGCTGAGGACGCCTCTGGCAAATCTGGAAACGTATTTTGCGCTGCTGGAGGACGATGGTATTGGAGAAGAGGATAAGAAGGCGTATCTTGGCGCAATGGAGCAGTCTGAGAAAAAGCTCAGTTTTCTCATAGAAAAGTTTATTGTGGCTGCCCGTCTGGAGAATCGGATCATCCAGATCCGCAAGTCTGATACGGATCTGAAAGAAACTGTGGCGCAGGCTGTTTTTCAGGTATATAAAAAGGCGGATGAGAAAAATATAAATATAGTCGTGCAGGAACAAAGGCTGGAAAAGAAGGTGCCCCATGACCGGAACTGGCTCTGCGAGGCGGTTTATAATCTGCTGGATAACAGTATTAAATATTCTCCCGGAGGATCCGGGATTACGGTTACTCTGTCCTCTGATGATATGTTTGCGGAGATCCGGGTGGAGGACAGCGGCACTGGAATTGAGGAGGGAGAAGAAAACCAGATTTTTCAGCTCTATTACCGGGGGAAAAATGTTTCCGGGCAGGAAGGGTACGGCATGGGGCTGTTCATTACCCGGGAGATTGTGCTGAAACATGACGGATTTATCAAAGTAAAACGGAAAAAGCAGGGACTGATTTTTTCGATTATATTGCCCAGGGCGGTATAAAAACGGGAATATGTCTGTTATAGCGAGGACTTCTGGTTCAGAAATTCCAGGAGCCCTTTTTGTTTTTCCGGTTTCTGTTACTAATTTGAGAGATTTGTCTGTTATTCTTTCCATAACAGGAAAGGGGGAGAATGATGAAGATAATTGAGACGAAGAATCTGAAAAAGGTTTATCAGATGGGAGAGAACCAGGTACATGCACTGAACGGCGTGGATTTCTGCGTGGAGGAAGGGGAGTCCGTGGCTGTTGTGGGATCTTCCGGCAGTGGAAAATCAACCCTGCTGAATCTGATCGGGGCGCTGGATGTGCCAACGGAGGGGGAGGTATATGTCAGAGGAATGGCTCTGGCCGACATGTCGCGGAATGAGCAGACTATATTCAGAAGGCGCAATAT
This sequence comes from uncultured Lachnospiraceae bacterium, assembly GCA_946491665.1. Taxonomy (GTDB): domain Bacteria; phylum Bacillota; class Clostridia; order Lachnospirales; family Lachnospiraceae; genus Eubacterium_I. The sequence continues at coordinate 7,803 of CAMLYL010000091.1, forward strand.
CGGATTTGTATTCCAGAATTTTAATCTGATTCCGGTTCTGAATATTTATGACAATATTGTTCTTCCGCTGAAGCTGGATGGAAGGAAAACTGACCGGGAATTCGCCGAAATGCTGATCCGGTCCCTGGGCCTTTGGGACAAAATGCATCAGACGCCTTATACTCTGTCCGGCGGCGAGCAGCAGCGGGCCGCCATTGCGAGAGCGCTGATCACACGTCCGGCGGTTGTGCTGGCGGATGAGCCTACCGGGAATCTGGATTCCCATACGGGGATGGAGGTGATCCGTCTGATGAAGATGCTTTCCCGGAAATTTTATCAGACACTGGTGGTTGTTACCCACAATGAAGAGATTGCCCAGATGGCCGACCGTATGGTCCGGATTGAGGACGGGAAAATTTTCCGGGAGGAGGAAACAGAATGAGAACGCGTAATAACAACCGGGAAGTCATCCGGGAACTGGCGGGGGCCTATGGGACGCAGAACCGGAGACAGAACAGAATTCTGATTACGGCTGCCGCCATGTCTGTTTTTCTGCTCTATGCTGCTTTTGCTATTGCCTATGGAAAGATCCGTTCGGACTATCTGATTGATGTCCGGGGAATGGGAACGGTTGCCACAGTGTCTCTGGAGCGGGGAAGCCAGACACAGTATGAGCAGATGAGACAGCTTTCCTATCTGGAGGATGTGGGAGTAAAAAAGACTGCGGGTACAGGAACGTATGAAGATTCCTGGGCGGGGAATCTGGTGTATCTGGATGATACCGCCTATGAGAAGCTGATGGTTCCGGCTTACACAGATGTGGTGGGAACCTATCCCCGTAAGGAAAATGAAGTGATGCTGTCTGCGGCAAGTCTTGAACAGATGGGAATCTCCCGGCCGGAGCCGGGAATGGAGATTGATCTGACGGCTGTTCTGGAGAATGGAACAGAAGACAGTATTTCCTTTCTGTTAAGCGGCTACTATACAGATTATATCGATTTTTCTGTGGCGGAACCGGAGGCTTATGTATCCGGACAGTTTCTGGAAGCTTATGATATTCCCGTTTTCCCGGCGGACAAGGTTATGGCGGCGTCCGGTATGGGGCAGGCGGCCGTCGATGTGGAGAGAAATCTGTATGCGGATCTCACCATGGAAGAGGAAGCGCAGCAGGTGTTCAGCGAAAATCCCATGGCAAAACAGAGCGTGGAGGGCGTATTCGGGAGCGTTTCCATAGCGGCGGGCTGCGGGATCCTGGTGGTTCTGTGTGCATTTATGCTGATTTTTAATGTGATTTCCATTACCATGGGGAGAAATATCCGGCAGTATGGAATGCTGAAGGTACTGGGAACCACAGACATACAGCTTAAGGGGATTGTTTTCCGGCAGAATTTCCGGAATATCGGAATGGGAATCCTTCTGGGAGCAGGAGCCGGCGCCGCTGCTGTGAGGATGTTTCTGCCCTTTGTGCTGCAGAAATTGTTTATGGAGGGTCTGGGGAAAAGTGATGTGGCAGGATTTTATCCGTTATTCCTTTTGGGAGCATCATTTCTTTCATTTCTGACAGCATTTTTCGCGTCGGGGCTGGCGTTCCGGAGAGTAAAAAGATGGAACGCTATGGATTCCGTCCGTTATACAGAGACCGGAAGTATATGCAAAAGGAAGCGGAGATCTTCAGAGCGGTTTTTGCTGCCGGGACTTGCCTGGAGAAATATTACCAGATCCGGAAAGCGGCTGCTGATCAGCTGCATATCCCTGCTGACCGGATGTGTCACCGCGCTGGGAGCGGCGGTCATAGTCACAGGAACGGATCTCACAAACCGGATTGAACAGAATCCGGATTTCCAGATCGGAATTCTTACAGGGATTTTCCGCTTTCCGGAGCTGGTGCCGGAGAAAGTCAATGATGGGACTCCGGTGCTTTCCGCGGAAATGCTGGAAACCATCGGGCAGATGGATGAGATTGACCAGGATACAGTTGAGATGGCAGAGGGAAGCTATGCGGTCATTGACTTCCGGCGGGATGAGGCTCTGCAGCCCCGGAGGAAATCCCTGGACGACCCATCCGGGGAGCTGGCTTTTGCCACTCTGCAGGTGGTGGATGATTCCTTTGTTTCTGCACTGGAAGTTTATATAAAAGAAAATCAGCTTCCCGTAAATCTGGACAGTTTCAAGACCGGGGAGGGCTGTATCCTGCTTCACCATAATGAACTGTCCCGGGAGCTGGAAAGCCAGGCGGAAAGGGTGCAGGGAATGCCGGTTACTTTTTATTCCCTGGATGCTTACGGGGATGAAGAAAAAAATGCTCCGGTTTATGAAAAGGGAAGTCTTGTCTGCGCCGGATATCTGGATATGACAGAAAAATATTTTCCGGATCTTCCCATGACTTCCATAGGAAATAATATCAATTATTTTATTATGACAGAGAATGCTTTTCAGAAACTGGGATTTCCCGGAAAGGTCTTTGACATTTCCTTTGACGTAAAGGAAGGACAGGAGGATGCCATTGTAAACCAGAAGCTGGTGCGCCTGGTCCAGAAGGAGAACCAGAATGCGGGGATGATGGATACTTATTATCTGAACGCCAATTATACGCTGCTGGAGGCAGAGCAGAACAGAATCCAGGCATCCAACCGGATTCTGGGCGGACTGTCAGCAGTTATTCTGGTGATCGGCATTATGAATTATGGAAATACCCTCTGGGCGGGAATGTCTGTCCGCAGAAAAGAGCTGGCGGTTATGGAGAGCCTGGGGCTGACAAAGGATCAGCGATGGAAAATGATTTTTCTGGAGGGAATGGGATACTGGATGATTGTGATGGCGGCGGTGGTTACAGCGGGCAGCGGATTTCTGTGGCTGCTGGGGAAGGCTGTCGCAGCACGCCTGCAGTATTTCAGATTTGTCTATCCCTGGCAGATCCTTCTGATTCTGGCGGCGGTACTGATCGGGGTGTGCGTTGTGTTCACCGGTATTTCCTGTCGGGGAAAGGATAATCTGGCAGAAGAGCTGAGAAAAGATGATGATTAAAGAAATCCATAGCAGATATTCCTGCGGTGATAATTTTTCTGAGGCAGGAAGGTTACAAAAGCTGTTCCAGCTGTCGGTCTATGTCCCGGCCGCCATACATAATGCGCATGACTTTGACTGTTTTCTCCTCATGATCCGGTATGTAGAATATCAGATAATTGTCCACCGGCATGATGCGGAGGTTACGGCTGAGCCACGGTTCTTTTTCATAGGCGCGGAACCGTTCCGGCATCTGATCCAGAGAGGTAATACTCTGTTCCAGCCGGTCAAGTTGTCCTGCGGCATTCTGAACAGACTGCAGGTCAAAGGCAATGTATTCAAAAATGCCGCGAAGGTCATTTTCTGCTTCTGTTGTTAATCTTACCTCATAGCTCATACGCCATAATCCTTACGGATATCGGCAAACACCTCCGATGCCGGACGGGTGCGCCCCGTCTGGATATCCGCGTATCCTTTCTCCAGTTCTGTATTTAGCTGTTTCTCTGTCATGTGGCTGACATCCAGTGGATGATCTGGCAGTTTCACTTCAAAGGGCAGGCCCTTGTGGAGAATGATCTGCTTGTAGAACATGTTGATGGCATTGGACGCCGGAATACCCAGGGCGCTTAAAATGGTTTCTGCCTGTTCTTTCACTTCCGGTTCGATTCGTGCATAAAGATTCGCTGATTTTGCCATATAAAAAACTCCTTTCCGGGTTTAGTGTTTCTAATTACATCTTTATTGTACGCGAATGTGTGGACAAAAGCAATACATTCATAAAAATTTTAATTTTATAGGGTGCGCCCAGCTAAGGGCTTGAAATTCGGTGGGTGAAAGTCCCGCT
>CAMLYL010000092.1 GCA_946491665.1 uncultured Lachnospiraceae bacterium
CAAGGTTTTTATTATATTTTGAAACAAAAAAACAGGTAGTATTTGACACTACCTACCACCCGGGGGGGTAATAATATTAAAACATGGTCTATGTTATATAGAACATATATTAACTGAGAAAGGAAGGGTGTGTATGAAAAGGCTGAGAAAGTGTGCAGCTGCCCTGGCTGTGATGGCATTGTGCATTTGTACGACGGCGACAGCAGCTCAGGCGGCAACTGCAGTCCAGGATAACCTGGAAGTTACATTTACAACAGACCAGTCAGCTTACAGTCAGGATGAAGATATCAGCGTGAATCTTACTGTGACAAACACTGGAGATGTAACTGTTACGAATGTATCTCTGGAGAATCTGATTCCGGATGGTTACCAGCTGGCAGATACATCTGCAGATCGTATGGAGAATATATCTCTTGAAGCAGGAGAAAATATTTCTCTGACGACTGTCATAACGGCAGTCGATTCCGGCGAAGAGCCGGGAGATGGTTCTTCTGGGGAGGATCAGGAAAATCCGGGGGATGGTTCTTCTGGAGAGGATCAGGAAAATCCGGGAGATTCCGGGGAGACGCCGTCGGGAGGCGATGATCAGGGACAGCCGGGCGGATCCGGTTCACAAAACGGGCAGAATGGAAACAGCAGCGGCGGAGACAAAAATAACAGTTCACAGGTTTCTGATACACAGCAGAATTCAGAAAATATTTCTGCGGCAAAATCACCGAAAACAGGAGATATTTCTAATATAGTTGTGTTACTGGTTATCGCAGGAGCAGCTGCAGGAGTTATTATTCTGGCTGTGAGAAAGCATAAAAAGATTATTTCCATCGTATTAAGCTTTGCCGTAGTCGGGACATCTCTCGCCGGTTTCTCTCTTTCCGCAAGCGCAGCGGATGCGGAACGGAAAAGTATTGAAATTTCGACCGATGTGACATTGCTGAAAAGCAGCGGAGCAGAGACTTTGACTTTACAGGGCATTGTTGAATATGACGCTCCCGTTGGGGAAGAGACAACGGCAGTTCTGAAAAATTTTGGTGCGGATGAGATTTATTTTCTGGCCGGAATGGAATCTAAGATTACATTTTCTGTTGAAGCCGAAGGTGAATTTGATTCTGTAAATCTTTGTGATGAAAGCGGGAATGTCGTTCATACAATGCTGGATGATGGAACATCCGGTGATGAAACTGCCGGTGATGGTATTTATACGTATGAATGGACTACGGTATCTGATGAGGAGCAGTTTGCGGATTATCATGCGGAAGCCGGCGGAGCAAGCAGTAACGAGATAACAATCTATTTCTTTGGTGAGCTTACGGAAGAAGACAATGCATTTATGCAGAAAATGGAAGAAACATTTGCCCAGATTGAAGCTCCTTATGAAGATGAGCAGGGATATGTGTCTATAGATGATGTAGATGAGATTCTGGCAGAGGCAGGGGCTTACGGAAATGAACTTCTGGAAAATGGAGATGCCATTAAATGTGAGGTGACAGACAGCAGCGTTGTTTTAAAATTGTCCAGCGGCATTTCGTTTGTTTATGCACCTTCTGTTAAGGGCGCTTATAGTAACGGGGATGATCCGGTAATACAATTCCAATCATATCAGCCAGTATACAGCTGGATCGGCACAATTACAAATGATCCCGAAAATACAGAGATACCGCTTCCGGATGGTTTTTATAATCAGGCAGACATGCCTATGGCGGCAGCAGAGCAACTGGATGATAATTTATATAATGTATCTTATTCTGAGGAAAATCTTCATAAAGATTCTGATGTCACACCTGAGAGTTTGAAGGAATTTGGTTCGAACCAGATAATTGTATGGCAGGGACATGGACAGGATTGCGGAGAAGAAGTGGGTTCCGCTTTGGTTACTGCCAGTGATTATGACTTTGAGGCTTTAAAAGCATCCCCGATTTCTCGATTGGATTATACTCAGGACCTGATTGTATATGTGTATACAGAAGAGGACGGAGAGACCAAAGCCAAAGAAGCCATTACGTCAAAATATGTTGATGAATATTGCGGCAATTTGGATGGTACATATATTTTCATCGGATCTTGTTATGGCGGAACGTACGGTTCACTTCCCTGGTCTTTTTTGCATAAAGGCGCTGATGCCGTTATTGCATTCAGTACAAGTGTACGTTGCCGTTACAGTGATATGATGCAATATAAAACGACGTCGCTTCTGTCTCAGGTGAATCCGGATACCGGGAACTACTATAAACTGGGAGAAGCTTTAAATAAGGCGAAGGAATTATACGGATATACTGATATCGAATATACTGACGGACAGGGTGCATATGCTATGCTGTTCGGTGGTCAAGATGCACCAAATTACATGCTTGCAAATGAATATTTTTCCGGTTATGTAAAAGTGGCGTCTGAAACTGAATCTGCAATAAAAGACGCTCATGTAGAAATCTCTGGGGAAAATGGAACATTTGAGACTGTTACTGACGAAGAAGGGAAATTTGTCTGTTGTGTGCCGCCTGGCAGTTACCAGGTAAAATACTGGAAAGAAGGATATTATGATCTTGAATCCAGTATTACTGTTAACAGTGGTGAGCCTCTTATTTTAGAAGAACCGGTATTATTAGAGCCCAAATATTTATCTGATATCAGCGGAAATGTCATTGACAATAACGGAGATCCGATTGATGATGTAACTGTAACAGTTCGCAATAGTATTACAGGGGAGATAAGCGCATCTGTAATGACTAACGCAAGTGGGACGTTTTCTGCAGCATTGGCACCAGCTGAGTATGAAGTGACGTTCTCTAAAGAAGGTTATGAGACGGAGATACGTTCAGATATTACAATAACTGATGACTTTTATCAGATGGCGGATGTAATTATGGTTGGGAGTTCTGTTGCAGAAAAGCATGAAATCTGGACAGCAGAGGATTTTAAAAATATGGACGGCAGTTCAGATTCTTACATCCTTATGCAGAATCTGGATCTGACAGAATCCCCCAGAATTGAGTTTAACGGTACATTTGATGGAAATGGATATACAATCAGTATTCCATTTTCGGAAAATAACGGAATGTTCAGCACGCTCGGTGAACAGGCAGTTGTGGAAAATTGTATAATTGATTATGGTACCTATAGTTCTACAATGCCTCCTGCAAATTATTATGATGATGAGTCTGGTTTTGATTTTGGAGGTATTGCGCTGGACAATAATGGAACTATTTCAAAATGTGAAGCTAATGGAAGTATAATTCTAAGTAGATATTATTCAGGCCAGAATGTCATGATTGGAACATTTTCTGTAGTGAATAATGGAGAAATTTCACATTGCAGAAGTAACGTAGACTATACGATAGTCGGACACCAGAGTGCATGGTGGTATGTTATATCCGGTATTGGCGGAGATCCATGGTCCGAAGGTACTATAGAAAACTGCTTAAATACCGGGGATATTGATGCGAATATAGTCAATGAGAGTAGTGAACCACATGCGCAAATTGTATCTATTGCAGGAATTGGAACTTATAATATTACCAATTGCGCAAATACTGGTGATATTACATTAGATTATTCTTCTATATTAATTAATTCAGCTGATGCTGCTACTAGAGTTGGCTTTATATATCCTTATGAATTAAGTACAACAGGATTTGACCTTGTTTTTGATGGATTTCCGGAAAAACTGAGAGGACAGGGAGGATCATATATCAGCGAAGATTGTATACTTGATTATACCAATAGTACTGCCGATTACGACAGCAATCGGATATTTGAGAAAAAAACATATACCGCAGAGGAGACGGAAAATATTACTGTCAGATCGGAAGAAGCCATCATGGAATGGTGGAATTCTTTAAATGAGTAAGACCAGAAGAGGAATTGCATTTCAGGTAATCTTCTGACAGGGCATACAGAAGGAGTCATAATATGGCATCAGGAATATCCATATTATGGCTCCTTTTATATATCAGGTGGGGAGATGACTCCCGCCGCTATAAGCGGTGAGCAACAAATCAGTATCAGTGGCGGGTGTCAATCCCCCGCCTGATATACGCTCCGCGGAGATGCCCAGGGATTCGCTAAGGAAGATGTCAGCTGAAGCTGACCCGAATCCCGCGCCAAGACCCGTGAGCGGGTCTTGAATATTCCTCTCTCAGGTAAAAATTTTTGCTTCTGTTTTGGGAAAGCGGTTCAAAAATGAAAATTTTATAAAAAGAAAGGAGGGATAGTTGACATCATTTTTATCAAAAGGTACAGTATATAGTATATTGTAAACATCTGGCGGAGATTCCAGGGGATGTGTTTTAACTGACTGCCAGGTGGAGTGTTTTCGTAAAAGACAGATATTAAAAAGGAGCACATCCTCCAGAGAATACCTGAAGGGGCAGAAAACAGCCCGGAGAGAAAGGAATTATTATGAGAAACCGTTTTCAGGATTTTATGTATGGCCGATATGGAAATGATCAGTTAAACCAGTTTTTGTCAGTAGCTGCGCTTGTGGTTCTGATTGTTAATCTGTTTGTGAAGGTTCCCTTTTTATGGCTGGGAGCTCTGGCTCTTCTGATCTGGACATATTTCCGGATGTGCTCAAGGAATACATCCAAAAGATATGCGGAGAATGAACGTTTCTTAAGTCTGATTTCCCGGTTTCGCCGGGAAGGCTATGGAGGCTACAGCGGCGGACGGTCTGCCGCAGAACGGAGAGCGCAGAGAGAGCAGAGAAAGTATTACCGCTTTTTTGTATGCCCCCACTGCAGTCAGAAGGTGCGTGTGCCGAAGGGCAAGGGAAAGATTGAAATTACCTGTCCGAAATGCAGGACTTCCTTTATACGGAAAACCTGAGATACGGCTGAGAAAGATGCCGGACAAAAGGAAAAGCCCCGGATGGGGCTGGTCTTTTGTTCCGGATAAATCTTGAATGAATTCCGGGGGTCGCTTTATGTTTGGTTATATTTATGTGAATCAAAAGGATTTATCAGAAGAAAGCAAGAAACAGTATCAGGCTTATTACTGCGGGCTCTGTCAGGTGCTGAAGAAGAGCAGCGGGGTCAAAGGACAGATTCTTTTGAATTATGATATGACATTTCTGATTATACTGCTGACGGGTCTGTATGAGCTGCAGAATCAGGAAAAGACATTTATCTGTCCCCTCCATCCGGGGAAGAAGAAGCTGGCATATATTAATGAGGCATCTGTGTATGCTTCTGATATGAATGTACTTTTGTCCTATTATAATCTGGTGGATGACTGGAAGGACGACCATTCTTTGCCGAAGCATGTTATTTCACAGATGCTGAAAAAGGATTATAAGAGAATTGCCAGGAAGTATCCGAGACAGGTTCAGGCGGTGGAAACCTATATTCGCCATCTGGATATGCTGGAGCGGAAAAAGGAAGAAAATATCGATGCCATTTCCGGGCTTACCGGAGAGATGCTGGGTGAGATTTTCGCCTGGCGGGATGATATCTGGGCAGAGGAGCTTCACTGCCTGGGATTTTACATGGGCAAGTTTATTTATCTGATGGATGCCTATGAGGATCTGGAAAAGGATGAAAAGAAAAACGAATACAATCCTTTTATGAAGCTGGCAAAGCAGAACCACAAGGATTTTGAGACTTTAAGCAAGCTGATTCTGACCAGTATGATGTCAGAGTGCGCCAAGTCCTTTGAGCGTCTGCCGATTTTATTACATGCAGATATCATCCGGAATATTCTGTATTCCGGCGTCTGGTCAAAGTATGAATATCTGCAGGAAAAGAAGAAAAAACGGAGGAAATCCAAGTGAGAGATCCCTATGAGGTTCTGGGCGTGCCCCATGGAGCCACAGATGAAGAGATAAAAAAAGCATACCGGAAGCTGAGCCGTCAGTATCATCCGGATTCCAATGTGAACAGTGCGCATCCGGAGATTGCTGAGGAGAAGTTCAAGGAGGTTCAGCAGGCGTATACCCAGATTATGAAGGAGAAGCAGCAGGGCTACTCCGGCGGATATCAGAATGGCAGCGCTCAGAACCGTAATCCTTATGGTCAAGGCGGATATTATGGCGGCCAGGGTGGTTACGGCGGCCAGGGATATGGGCAGAGCCAGGGCGGCTACGGCGGCCAGAGCGGCTCTTATGCCAACGATTCTGCCGAGATGCGTGCAGCAGCGAACTATATTAATAATGGTTATTTTCAGGAAGCATTGAATATTCTGAACCGTATGCCGTCAAACCAGCGAAGCGCCCGCTGGTATTATTTTGCAGCGGCGGCTAACCAGGGCGCAGGGAATAATGTCCAGGCCATGGAGTATGCAAGACAGGCGGTGCAGATGGAGCCCAGCAACATGGAGTACCGGCAGTTTCTGCAGAATCTGGAGTTTGGCGGCACCTGGTATCAGAATATGGGTTCCGAGTACCAGAGACCTTTCTCCGGAGCTACAGGCATGTGTCTGACCATGTGCTGTATTATGTCCATGTTTGGCGGATGCTGCTTCCGGCCTTTCTGACAGAATGGTCAGACGATGTTCAGGGAATTCCGGAATATAATATTTCCCCATATAAGTGCGGAGTGCATTTATATGGGGGAGTTTTATTATATGTTGCTTTTAAATTCAACGAACTGGTCCCAGAGTTCATCTTACGAGTTGAAAAAAACGTAAATATTTGTATACTTAGGAATAGAAAAACAGGAAGTCAGGAGAAAACATGGACGAATCTTTTCTGCCGGAAGAACAACAGAATATCGAAGTGATAGAAAAAGAAAAAATCCGTATTTCTGTCCGGAATCTGGTGGAGTTTGTGTTCCGGTCGGGAGATATTGACAACCGCGTGGGAAAGGGCGTTCAGAAGGAAGCCATGCAGCAGGGGAGCCGGATGCACCGGAAGATCCAGAAGCGGATGGGAGCAGAGTACCGGTCGGAGGTTGCGCTGAAGCATGAGATGATCATGGGGCATTATCTGCTGTCTGTGGAAGGCCGGGCAGACGGGATTTTCTGGAGATATCAGTCCTCCGGTGAACTGGAATCGAAGGAGGAAGCGAACGCTGAAGAGCTTCTGACTCCGGATTCCGGGGAATCAGAGCAGAAAATTCCGGCCGGGGAGATATCGGTACCGGATTTTGGTGAAGCCGCGGAAGTATCATCAGAGCAGGTATATTTTATAGATGAAATCAAATGCATGTATACGGATGTTACCCGTTTTGAGACTCCTTTTCAGGTGCACATGGCTCAGGCAAAGTGCTATGCTTATATTTTTGCGCTGCAGAACGGGCTGACGCGGATGGGGATTCAGATTACCTACTGCGACCTGGATACGGAGGAGATTCAGCGGTTTGAGGAGATGTATTCCTTTGAGGAGCTGAGCCGGTGGTTTGAGGAGGTGATCGCCTCCTACCGGAAGTGGACGGATTTTCAGTATGAGTGGCGTCTGATCCGGAGGGATTCCATCAAAATGCTGGAATTTCCTTTTTCCTATCGGGAAGGACAGAAAAAACTGGTGACAGATGTATACCGCACAATGGCGCGGAAAAAGATTCTGTTTCTGCAGGCGCCTACAGGGACGGGGAAGACCATCGCCACGGTTTTTCCGGCGGTGAAGGCGGTGGGGGAAGGATTGGCGGATAAGATTTTTTATCTGACGGCAAAAACCATTACCCGGACCGTGGCAAAGGACGCCTTTGACCTGTTAAAAACCTGCGGTTACCAGGGAAAGGTGCTGACGATTACTGCAAAGGAAAAGCTCTGTCCCTGTGAGGAGATGGACTGTAATCCGGTAAGCTGTCCCTATGCAAAGGGTCATTATGACCGGGTGAATGACGCGGTATATGAGCTGATTACAGAGGAACATGATTTTACCAGGGAGATCCTGCTGGCGCAGGCGGAAAAGCACCAGGTCTGTCCTTTTGAGATGGCGCTGGATACTTCCCTCTGGTCCGATGTGATTATCTGTGATTATAACTATGTATTCGATCCCAACGTGTATCTGAAACGTTTTTTTGCGGACGGAGAAAAGGGAGACTATCTGTTTCTGGTGGATGAGGCCCACAATCTGGTGGATCGGGGAAGAAACATGTACAGCGCACATCTGGTGAAGGAGGACATTCTTCACATGAAGCGGATCATGAAAAATTACAGCAGGAAAATTACTTCTGTCCTGGAAAAATGTAACCGCCAGATGCTGGAATGGAAGCGGGAGTGCGAATCTTACACGGTTTATGAAAGTATTGGAAATTTTGCTTTTTCTCTGATGCGGCTCATGTCTCTGCTGGATGAGTTTCTCCAGAGACGGACGGAATTTCCGGAGCGGAAGGAAATCTCGGAGTTTTATCTGAATCTGCGCCACTTTATGAATATGTTTGAGCGGGTGGATGAGAATTACAGGATTTACGGAGATTTTGACGGTGAGGATCACTTCTGCCTTCATCTGTACTGTGTGAATCCGGCGGTAAATCTGCAGGAATGTCTGGACAAGGGCCGCAGCGCGGTGTTTTTTTCCGCCACCCTTCTTCCGGTGCAGTATTATAAAAATCTGCTCAGTTCCAGGACAGATAATTACGCGGTTTACGCAGAGTCTGTGTTTGAGAAGCGGCAGAGGCTGCTGTTTGCGGCTGGCGATGTGAGCAGCCTTTATACCAGAAGGAATCTGACGGAGTTTCAGAGGATCGCCGCTTATATCCGGGCTGTGGCGGAGGCGAGAAAAGGAAATTATATTGTGTTTTTTCCCTCTTATCGCTTTATGGAGGATGTATATGAACAGTTTCTGGCGGTGAGGCCGGAGAAGATGGACTGCATCATCCAGAGCAGCAGTATGCGGGAGGATGAGCGGGAGGCATTTATGGAGGAATTTTCCGGGAAGCGGGAGAGTTCTATGGTGGCCTTCTGTGTGCTGGGCGGCATTTTCTCGGAGGGGATCGATCTGAAACATGAGCAGCTGATCGGCGTGCTGATCGTGGGAACCGGACTTCCCCAGATCTGCAATGAGCGGGAAGTGCTGAAGTCCTTTTACGATGGCGGAGAGCAGAAGGAGGGATTTGCCTACGCCTATCAGTATCCGGGGATGAATAAGGTGCTGCAGGCGGCGGGACGGGTTATCCGGACTGCCACAGACTGCGGCGTAATCGGGCTGCTGGATGAGCGGTTTCTGCGGCGGGACTATAGAGGACTGTTTCCCAGGGAGTGGGACGACTGCCGGGTGTGCAGTTTAAAGACGCTGCCGGGAATGCTGTGGGAGTTCTGGGAGAGCCGGGGGAATATTATGGAGACAGAGGACGGGAGTGATATTCTGTCTTAAGTGATTATAATCGGAGAGACAGATACAAATCTGTACAGGACAGAAAAAATCGGAATGTGAGAGGGAAACAGGATGATCAGAAAATACGTATTTGGAAAGCCTTTTGAGACAGAGGCAGTGACAACAGAAATTCCGGTGACAGCAGGGGTTCCCGGATATGGAAGGACAGAGCTGGAAGATGGATTTTCTTTTACCATGGACATGAAGAAACAGGACGTCGTCTATGGTCTGGGAGAAAATATCCGGGGAATTAATAAGCGGGGGTACCTTTATATCAGCAACGCCAGTGATGATCCCCACCACACAGAGGACAAAAGTTCTCTTTACGCGGCCCATAATTTTCTGATTGTAGCCGGAGAGCAGAATGTGGGATTTTTCTTTGATTATCCGGCGGCAATGGAGCTCGATGTGGGATATACGGACCTGGATATTCTGCGGGTTTCCTGCAGGGAGGCGGATCTGGTTCTCTATGTGATCGAGGGGGATTCCCCGTATGATATCACAAAGCAGTTCCGGAAAATCATTGGCAGAAGTTATATTCCGCCGAAGTTTGCCTTTGGCTTCGGACAGAGCCGCTGGGGATATAAAACCCAGGAGGATTTTTTCCAGGTGGCGGATGGCTACAGGAAAAATCATCTGCCGCTGGATATGATCTACATGGATATTGACTATATGCAGGATTATAAGGACTTTACCTTCAATGAGGAGCATTTTTCCGATTTCCCGGAGTTTGTGGCGAAGATGAAGGAGCGGCATATCCGGGTGATTCCGATTATTGACGGAGGGGTAAAGATCGAGGAAGGATATTCCATTTATGAGGAAGGGGTAAAGAACAATTATTTCTGCAAGCGCGGGGACGGCAGTGATTTTGTGGCGGCTGTGTGGCCGGGATATACCCACTTCCCGGATTTTCTGAATCCGAAAGCCAGACGCTGGTTCGGTCATCATTACAAAACACTGACGGACGCCGGGGTGGAAGGCTTCTGGAATGACATGAACGAGCCTTCGATTTTCTATTCCAGGGAAGGCGCGGATCATTGCCGGGAGGTGATGGAGAAATATCTGTCCACCTCAGAGGAAGAATATTCCATCATGGATGTACAGAAAGAACTGTTCACCCTGGCAAACAACCCGGTGGATTACGCGAACTTTTATCACAATGTAAATGGGGAAATGGTCTGCCATGAGAAGGTACACAATCTGTTCGGGTATTATATGACCCGGGCGGCGGGAGAAGCCATGGAGGAGCTGGAGCCGGACCGCAGAATCCTGTTTTTCTCACGTTCTTCTTACATCGGAATGCACCGGTACGGCGGAGTCTGGACCGGGGATAATGCTTCCTGGTGGTCTCATCTGCTGCTGAATCTGAAGATGCTGCCTTCGCTGAATATGTGCGGTTTTCTGTATATCGGCGCGGATCTGGGAGGATTTAATAATAATACTACCCGGGATCTTCTGCTCCGATGGCTGGCGCTGGGGGTATTTACGCCGCTGATGCGCAATCATACCACAGCGGAAACCAGGAGACAGGAGTGTTATCAGTTTGGCGATACAGAGGATTTCCGGCATGTCTTAGGAGTACGTTACCGTCTGCTTCCCTATATTTACAGTGAATTTATGAAGGCGGCTCTGACGGATGATCTGTATTTTAAACCCCTGTCTTTTGTGTATGGAGAGGACGCATTTGCGTCTCAGGTGGAAGATCAGCTCATGGTGGGGAATGAGATCATGATTGCTCCGGTCTATACACAGAATGCTGCGGGACGGTATGTTTATCTTCCGGAGGAAATGAAGTTTGTAAAGTTTCTGCCGGATGGAAGCATTTCAGAGGAAATTCTGTCTGCGGGGCATCACTACGTGGAGATTGCCCTGAACGAGGTGCCACTGTTTATCCGGAAAGGCTGCTGCATTCCGGTGGCGGATGCGGCGGAATATGTGGAAGCGGTGGATTCGGACACTATTCAGTGCATCGGTTATCCGGGATGCACTTATGAACTGTATGATGACGACGGCGTTTCCAGGGAGT
>CAMLYL010000093.1 GCA_946491665.1 uncultured Lachnospiraceae bacterium
CAAGGAGTTGGGTCTAGTCATTGTCTTCCTAAGACCGCTTGGCCTCCGACTTATGCTCTCTCCCGCAGGCGCACGGCTTTCTTAAGTGACCAAGGTCTACGTCCATCTATTTTCTCCTTATACAATTTGTCCCGCAGGACCTGAAAAATATCAATATCCGCGCGGTCTCCTCTCCTTCCGCCGCGCAGTAACCAATACAATAAGTATATGGGGAAAACAGCATATAGTCAACTGTTTTTTCACTGCCAGAACCGGCTCTGCTCCCCGTCATTTTCATACATCGAAGCAATCCCCTTCAAATACTCCTGAAACTCCCTGCGCACACTCTCCGGCCGCAGAATCTGAATCCCGGTGCCCAGTCCTGCCGCCCATCCGAAAAACTGGGGGCTGACCGCCACCGGCACACTGATCCGAAACCATTCCCCGCCCTGGGGAACCATCATCACATCCCTGCCGAACCGGTCAATGATCACTCCTGCCAGATACTCCCGGCACACCATTGTTACCCGTTCCTCCCGGCCTCCGAACATCCCGAAGGTCCGCTTCTCAAAGGCAACAATATCAAAATTTTCAAACAGTTCTTTTCCCAGACGCTTCTCCTCCAGCAGTTCCATCTTCTGCATCTTATCCACGCGGTAATGCTTCAGCCGCTCCGACTGCTCATCATAGGCGATCAGATAGTAATTTTCATCATCCCAGGTCAGAGCCCAGGGACTGACTACATACCAGGCCCCGTTCCGCTTCAGCCGGATCTCTTTCTGCCTGGTCCACTCTGTATACTGAAAACGGATCTGTACATTTGTATAAATCGCCGTGTGAATATAATCCACATTATAATAAATCGTCTCATTTTCCGTTTTGGCTCTCTTATACAGAAAAACCTGCTGCTGAAGCTGTCTGGCGTCTTCACGGCCGGCAAGACTCTCCAGTTTCTGAATCAGTTCATCTGTCTTTTTCCCTGTAATCGATCTGGATGCCTGAACAGCATCCACCAGAAGCTTCAGTTCCGCCAGTTCAAACAGACGGGAACCCATATAAAATCCGGGAATCCCGCCTGTACTCTGTTCAATGTCCAGCCCAAACTCCCGCAAAGCCGCGATATCTCTGTAAACAGATTTCCGTTCCGCCGGAACATCATACTCCATCGAAAGAATCGTGCAGAGCTCCGCTGCGGTCAGCGGATGATTTTCATCCGTACGCTCCGTCAGAATCTTCATCAGATATAATAATTTCATTTTCTGAACCTGTGCCGCCGGCATTTTGCGCCTCCTGTCCGTTCCATCCGACAAAACTGTCTGAATTATCGGAATTAATATGGACTATTATATCTGACCGGCTGCCCTTTTTCCACAGGAAAAACAACTTCTTTTCTGTCATCTCCGTTTCACTGCATGTTTTTTGCTTCTGTGATCTTCCGGAAGGCGATCCGCAATCTCACCAAACACCCAGATAAATAATAACAAAATAATCGCCGCAACTAACAGCCACATATTTTCCCCCTCTTTTGGCTTTTCTTTTTGTTCTGCTTTTATTTAACAAAACCCGGTCCCCCAAAATCGCCCCACCACAAAAAGAAAACAAAGTTTTCCCGTTTCATGTGGGACGATTTTGGGACACCCTTTCGTTTATACTGAACACAACAAAACATAAAGCAAAAGAAAGTGAGGCTGCAATTATGAAAGGATATTCCACAGAAAGCGGATACATGGGATTTGTTGAAGGAACCTACATGCTCTTCGCATGTGAAGATGACTACAGAGAATATCTGGAAGACAGTCAGCTTTAACATAGGATCTCTGTGATATTTGCAGAAAACGGGTGCAAAAGCCCGAAACCGGCTTCTGCACCCGCTTTTTCCGTCCGTTTCAAAGACAAATTACATCTGTGTCAGAACAAAAATATCATAAATAGACTGGATCGCTTTTTCAAAATCATCATTGGATACGCCGATGATGATATTCAACTCGCTGGATCCCTGATCGATCATCCGGCAGTTAATCTTTGCATGAGCCAGAGCGGAGAAAATACGTCCCGCAGTACCTCTGGTTTCCTTCATGCCCCGGCCGACAACAGCGATCAGCGCCAGATCCGGCACCACCTCAATGTTGTCCGGATCAACAGCCCGCTGGATACCGGAAAGAACCACCTGCTCGTATTCCTGGAACTCATCCTGATGAACCAGTACGCACATGGTATCGATACCGGAAGGCATATGCTCAATGGAGATCTGATTCTCCTCAAATACGCTCAGCACCTTGCGGCAGAATCCGATCTCGGAGTTCATCATATCCTTATCAATGGTAACCGCCACAAAACCCTTCTTTCCTGCGATTCCTGTGATAGTATATTTGGACTTTTTGCTGGTAGTCGCCACAATCATCGTACCCGGATTTTCCGGATGATTTGTATTTTTAATATTAATGGGAATGCCGGCTTTGCGCACCGGGAAAATCGCCTCTTCATGAAGCACTGAAGCTCCCATATAAGAAAGCTCCCGCAGCTCGCGATAGGTAATCATCTCCACAACGGCAGGATCCTTCACAACTCTGGGATCTGTCACCAGGAAACCGGATACGTCGGTCCAGTTCTCATACAGATCCGCCTTCAGAGCTCTCGCCACAATAGAACCGGTGATATCGGAACCGCCTCTGGAAAAAGTCTTTACCCGGCCGTCGGCATAGGCGCCGTAGAATCCGGGAATTACGGCGTTCTCACAGGAAGCCAGCCGTTTTGCCATTCTCTTATTGGTTTCATCCGCAGCAAAACTTCCATCCTCATCAAAAAGAATCACTTCCGCGGAATCAATAAATTCATAGCCCAGATAAGCAGCCATCACCTTGCCGTTCAGGTACTCTCCTCTGGAAGCCGCGTAATCAGCCCCCGCCTGCTCTGCAAAATTCCCGGCGATCACTTTAAACTCTTCATCCAGAGAAAGATCCAGGCCCAGGCCGCAGATGATCTCATCATATCTGGCACGGATCGCCGCCAGCTTTTCACTGAAATCCTCGCCGGCTTCCGCAGCCGCATAGCAGCCGTAGAGCATATCTGTTACTTTTGTATCATCGTCAAAACGTTTTCCCGGTGCGGAAGGAACTACAAATCTTCTGTCCTTATCTGCCCGGATGATATTTCCAACCTTCTGAAACTGCTCCGCACTGGCCAGAGAGCTTCCGCCGAACTTTACAACCTTTAACATTCTTTATCTACCTCTTTCATTCTGTTTTTGTCAGACACACATCTGTCTTTTGTCCTCAGTCAATTCCCTATTATATATGCTGAAATGCATTTAATCAATTCCTTTTTTCAGAAATTTTTCACAGCAGGCCGGCACGCATTACGGTTCACTCTGTTCACAGCAGCTTCGCGTATCCCCGAAACACCGGACGCTCGACTCTGAACAGGTAAAATAGATAATCTGATACTTTTCCGCGGCGGCAGCCAGCAGACGTCTGCCTCCCTGCGCCTTCTCATCATCCAGATTTACAAAAGGATCGTCCAGAACGAGAAACGGCTTCTCCCCCTGATACATGGCGTCTGCCAGCGCCAGACGCATACAGACTCCGATCAGATCCTGATATCCGGTACTGAGATACCTGGTATCCCTCTGCATCCCCTGTTCAAGCACAGTGATGTTCGTATTTGCATCCATATAATACTGATCCGCTTCCCGGCCGAGAATCAGCTTGTAATATTTTGAAAAACTGTTCATCAGCGGCTCCATATACCGGACGGTCAGATTCTCCTTCGCCTTCCCCAGATGCTCCCGCGCTTTCTGTATATATCTGTACTTTTCCTTCAGCGCACAAAGCTGTTCCTGCTCTGTCTCCAGCAGTTTTTTGTTTTCCGTCCAGCTGTCATAACTTTCCTGAAGCTTCGCCAGCTGCTCCTCATATCCATGCAGCCTGTTCCGGATCTCCTCCGCAGATTCGTCGGAGCGCCTGACTCTCCGGTTCAGTTCCTCCATCTCCGGCAGTTCTGTCCCGGAAGGCACAGAACGTATCCGTTCCATATCATTACCGGCTTCAAACTCCCGCTTCTTCTTTTCAGCTTCTTTCAGATGCTCCAGCCTGTATTTCAGCTCCATGCAGTCACTCAGGATCTCTTCCATCTGTTCTCTGAGATTTTCCGAAGGGACCAGAAGCAGCTCCTGCAGTCCGTCCAGCACCTTTTTCTGCTCTCCCGCATAGCTGCGGCAGAACTTTTCATATGTCTCCTGTCTGGCTTTCAGTTCCCCGTATTGTCTGCGCCGCTCTGACGCATCACGTTCCCTGCTCATCAGCTCCCTCAGAATATCCTGAAGACGATACGATGCATCTGAAAAAGATTCTCCCCGGCTGCTCAGATAAGTCTTTATACGCTGTGCTGCCTCCCGGATAAATCTGTCATCCTTCCGAATCTCTTCTTCCATGACCCGGATCCGTTCCGCTGACAAATCCGGCCCCTTTTTATTTTTCCGGCCCTTTTTTCTTCCGCCTGCAAAAATTCCCAGAGCCGCCAGAAGAATGCCTGCCGCAATCAGAACGCTCCCCGGAAAAACATCTGCAATACCGGCTGCAGCTCCCAGAACTGCCAGAATTACGCCCGCACATACCAGAACCAAAAACTTCCTCTTTTCCGATGTTTTCTCCGACTGCGCCGCCTTCAGCGTTTCCAGCGCCGCCATCTTCATGCCGCGGACATTTTCCCGGTTTCCGGCTTCATTCATACAGCGGATCAGATCAGATACTTCCTCCATTTCCCGCCGGATCTGTTCCTCATAAGTATCTTCGCGGTTTTCGGTCATCTCCCGATCGTACATTCTCTCCCAGCGCTCCAGCTTCGAGAGCTCTTCTCCGGTCAGACGGCTTACCTGCATTCCCTGGGCCGCCTGCTCCATTCCGGCACATGCGTCCCTCCAGGACCGGAGCTTCTTTTCATCCGGCGCTCCGCCCGGAAAACGTTTCTGCACTTCCTCCGCCGCCGCTTTCCTGACAGCATAATCTTCACAGATCTGCCGGTAAACCATCTGTTTTCCTTCCAGATCTTTTGCCCTGCTGACATTCTCTCCCAGAACTTCCAGAGATTTTTTTTCCTCTGCCTGCGCTTCCAGCAGATCTTTCTCCCGACGGATCATTCCCTTTAAACGTTCCAGAGATTCCTCCAGAGATTCTCCGGCCGCAATTTGGGTCTGCATACGGGTAATTTCATTATTCAGGCGGTAAATCTGTCCCGTTTTTCTTCCGGGATTCAGCCGGTTCAGCTCTTCCTGGAGCAATCCTGCGGCTTTTTCAAAACAATCCAGATCTTCCATATTGTCCGTCAGATTCCCGATTTTTGCGTTAATACTGTCAGTGGAATGAGTCACACAGTCATTCTGACCGATAAAAATCGTCCTCTGAAAGGACTCGCTGTTAATAGAAAAAATCTCTTCCCCCATATTTTCAGTAAAATCCCTGCTTTCCAGATTCGTATCCGCATCCCTGAGTTCAAACACATCCTCCTGCTTTTTCATTCCGAATACCCGCGTTGCCCGGTAATATTTTCCTTCGGTTTCAAAGATCAAGCTTCCCCCGTAAACGCCGCCCTGCCAGGGCTGATAGCGCTTCCGCTCATTCTCCATTTCTTTCCGTCTGTTTTCCCCTTCAAAACCGAAAAACATCACCCGCAGAAAAACAGCCAGGGTACTCTTACCCCAGCCGTTCGGCCTGCAGAATATATTGCAGCCGTCATCAAACTTCACGGTATAATCCCGCAGTTTCCCGAAATTCTCAATATGGCATTCAATCAGTTTCACACCGCCACCTCCTCGCCGGCAATTGCCTGAAGACCATAGCGGATCACTGCCGCCTTCTCCTCCTCCGTGAGTTCCTCATCTGCCATGACGGTTCTCACAAACTCCCCTTTCAGAGACTCATCCAGCAGAAACTCCTGAAGTTCCACTTTTAAACTGGTCATATCCTGGATCTTCAGAAAATAAAACTCCTGTTCAAACCGTTTTTCCAGATAAACCAGATCCTTCCCGCAGTCCACGGGCAGGCTTCCTGCGAGCACAAGCTTCACCAGATCCCGATCTGAAATCCTCCGCTCTTTCAGTACCGCTTCCAGCCGCTCCGCCATTTCCGCAGTATTTCTGCAGCCGCTGACATCTGCCTCTACCGTGTGCAGTGTTCTGGATGCAAAGGGAACAAACTGCCTCTCCCACCGGCCGGTCTCCTCATCCACCTGCAGCATCACAAATCCGTGGGAACCGCACTCATCGAACCCGCGGCCTTCCAGACAGCCCGGATAACACCAGACGCCTCTTCCGTCCAGGGGCGCCTCCTGATAGCTGTGGATGTGCCCCAGCGCCAGATAATCAATTCCCCTGTTTTTCAGTTCTCTCAGACGGATCACTTCCGCCCGGTCTCTGGTTCCGGTCTCTGCCTCCTGCCCATGCAGCATGACAATATTAAACTTTCCGGGATCCAGCATCAGCGAATGATATGCCCGCCCTTCATTTGCGCGGGAGAGCTCAATCCCGGAAACCACAACTTTCCCCGCATTTCCCAGAGAATAAGAACGCCATTCCTCTCCGAAAAGCTTCAGATTGTCCGGTCTCTGCTCCAGTCCTGCCAGAAACGAGTCCGCGTCATGATTTCCTCTCAGATAAAAAAAGTTTATCTCCGGATGTCCGGCTATTGCCTCCGACACCACCTGGCAGGCCGCCGCAGAAATCCTCTTTGTATCAAACAGATCTCCCGCAATCAGAACAGCCTCCGCCTGATGTTCCGAAGCATATTTCACCATACGTTCAAAGGTCAGCAGCAGCTCCCGTCTCCGCTCTCCCGCCTTCTCTCCTGACAGGTTTGACGTCATTCTCGAATCCAGATGCAAATCTGCGCAGTGTATCAGCCGCATCATCGCTGTCTCCTCCGTCTGGCTTTTTTCTTATATGATTTCTCACCGAAAATCCAGAAGACAATCAGTCCCAGAAGAGCTCCGATGACCGCTCCGCCGATCACATCCGACGGATAATGAACTCCCACATACAGCCGGGACCAGGCCAGCAGCGCCGCCAGAATGATACACGGAACTCCCACCCGCTTCGGCCTGCTCTTATAAATTGCCGTCGCCGCCGCGAAGCTGGAGGATGCATGTCCCGAAGGGAAGGACCACTCGCTGACCGGCCCCAGCAGACTGGTCAGCCCCTCCACCACTTCGTAAGGACGCACTCTTGCCACATAATTTTTCAGAAACAGGTTCGTCACACACAGAGACGCAATCAGGGCCAGAGCCGAACAGATTCCCGCTCTCCGGGATCGTCTGGGTATCAGAAGCAGCACGGTAATGATAATCCAGATCAGCCCGAACTCTCCCAGATTTGTAAATCGAATCATAAAAGGATTCAATTCTTCAAACCGCAGGTGATTCTGTATAAACAGCAGCGCCTGACCATCCAGTTCCAGCAGTGTATTCAATATCGTATCCATATCGTTCTCCTGTATTTTCAAAAACAATATGGCAGCCATCAGTTCAAGACTCACTTCTGCGCTGCCATATAATTTCTTTTTGAAAGCGGAAAGCCAATCTCTCAAAGATCGGATTTCCGCCGTATTTTATCATCTTATTTATCAGAACTTGAACACCGCAATTCCATAAGGAGACAGTTCATAAGCAAAGGAATAATCTCTTCCATCGCACTCCTTCTTTTCCGCATTGTAAATCAGCGGCTTTTCCTTTCCGTTTCCGCCAAACCGCTCCTCATCCCCGTCCAGAATCAGTGTATATTTCTTCTTTTTGGGAACTCCTACCCGGTAATCGCTCCGCTCCATGGGAGAGAAATTGATTACAAACAGAAGATTATTTCTGCCGGATCTGCCATGCCGCACAAAACTGAAAATATTGCGGTAAGCGTCATTTGCGTTGATCCACTCAAAACCCTCCGGCTGATCGTCCAGCTCATACATGGCCGGATATCTTGTATAAAGCCTGTTCAGTTCCTTTACAAATGCCTGCAGATGAGCATGCTCCGGCTGCTCCAGAAGATCCCAGTCCAGCTCGCGCTTCTCGCTCCACTCTCTGAGCTGACCGAACTCGCCGCCCATAAACAGCAGTTTCTTGCCCGGGTGTCCGATCATATAAGTATAGCCGCACATGAGGTTGCGGAACTTGTCAATCCCCAGCCCCGGCATCTTGTTCAGCATGGAACACTTCAGATGAACCACCTCATCGTGAGAAAGAACCAGAATATACTTCTCACTGTAGTTATAAGTCATGGCAAAGGTCATCTTATTATGGTTGTCCTTCCTGAAATACGGATCCAGCTTCATGTAATCCAGGAAATCGTGCATCCATCCCATATTCCATTTATAGGTAAAATGCAGTCCGTCCTCGGCAACATTTCCAGTCACCTTCGGCCAGGCAGTAGACTCCTCAGCAATCATAGCAACACCCTTATTTCTGCCGCAGATCAGCGTATTCAGATGCTTGAACAGCTCGATCGCCTCCAGATTTTCCTTGCCGCCATACTTATTTGGCACCCACTGACCATCCTGTTTGCCGTAATCCAGATACAGCATGGACGCCACCGCATCCACGCGAAGCCCGTCCACATGGAACTGCTCCACCCACAAAAGAGCGCTTCCGAGAAGGAAATTTTTCACTTCTGTCTTT
This sequence comes from uncultured Lachnospiraceae bacterium, assembly GCA_946491665.1. GTDB lineage: Bacteria > Bacillota > Clostridia > Lachnospirales > Lachnospiraceae > Eubacterium_I. The sequence continues at coordinate 8,632 of CAMLYL010000093.1, forward strand.
CCATAATCAAAAATCTTTGTTCCCCAGTCCGGATGCTCCCCTTTTCTGGGATCTGCATATTCATACAGACATGTTCCGTCAAATTCCGCCAGCCCGTGGGCATCCCTGGGAAAATGAGCCGGCACCCAGTCAAGAATCACTCCTATTTTATGCTTATGAAGATAATTCACCAGGAAAGCGAAATCCTCCGGTGTCCCATATCGCGAAGTCGGCGCATAATATCCGGTCACCTGGTAGCCCCAGGAGCCATCGAAGGGATGTTCCGCGATCCCCATCAATTCCACATGAGTATATCCCATTTCCTTCACATACTTTGTCAGTTCCACCGCCATCTCGCGATATGTATAAAAACCGTTGTCTTCCTCATATCCTTCATGGCGTTTCCAGGAACCCGGATGAACCTCATAAATATTCATGGGCTTTGTATAGATGCTCTCTGTCTCAGCGCGATTCTTCATCCACACATCGTCAGTCCACTTCAGTCTGCTGATATCAGCCACACAGGAAGCTGTTCCGGGGCGCAGTTCCGCATAATTTGCATAAGGATCCGCTTTATACAGCTTGCGCCCGTCCTTCGTCAGAATCAGATATTTATAGAGATCTCCTTTTTTCGCCTTCGGCACAAAAAGCTCATATATTCCATTGGGTTCCAGACGTTTCATCTCATCTGCGGTCTCATCCCAGTCGTTAAAGGTACCGATTACCCATACCTTCTCCGCATTAGGAGCCCACACCGCAAAACTCACGCCGCTTTTCTTGCCCACTCTGTCCGGATGAGCTCCGAGCTTCTTGTAAATATCATAGTGAACCCCGTTCCCGAACAAATACATATCGTACTCTGTAATGTTCCCCATACTAACAACCTCCTTAACTTAATTATCATTCGAAATCCTTCTCACGAAGAATCAGATAATCATTCTCATTATATTTTTTGGTAAAGAGCTTTTTCAGGCCGCCGCTCTCCGCACTCTCAATCGCCTGATCCACAATATCCTTTACTTCTGCCAGAGTGGTCGCCCGCTCCAGCTTCTGAATATTATTGATCCGGTTATAAAGCGCAAGCACACCCATCTCCTCAATCACACACTCCATCTCATGAGCATAGGACTTGCCGAAATCAACCAGCTCGTCGATGGTAAAGATGGGAATCTTCACCTTGCCGGTAAACTTCTTTGCAAAGGAGAAATCAAGACTCATCGCCTTCTTAATACCGGCGCTGTCATCCTCCAGGATAACTACCATACCCTGTGTATTGCGTTCCATCACTTTAGACATCCGGACTGCCGTCTCCTCCGTCAGTTCGCCCGCTTTGTCAACAATCAGATATCCCCCGGCAATCTTTGGAACAAGAGACGCAAAATCCTTCCGGTTCAACGCTGCAGCACTGATTTTTCCGATCTTCGCATCCTCATTGCCGACAGCCCGCTGAATCGCCTTAATCAGACTGGTGGCAAGCACAGTTTTTCCACTTCCTTCTTCACCCTGTACAATCAGATTGCCCCTCAGTGAAGTAATAGAAGTTCCTTTGTATTTTCTGGCATCCTGAAGTATCTGAACGATCTGCTCCTCCATCCCCGGCACGGGAAGGAAATAAGAAAACAGTTCCCTGTCCTCCTCCGTCAGAACATCATTCGCGGCCGCAGTTCTGTCTTCGGAAAAACGAGCCGCAGCCGGCTCCTCCTCAAGCTCCCCGGGATCCTGAATTCTGGGCAGCTCTGTCTCCTCCTCCGAAGATGAATCCACTGCCGTTCTTCCACCGCTGACCGGCACCTCCACACTGGAATTCTCCATCATCACACGGGTCGCGGTTGCCAGAAGCTTCTCCAGCTCCTCATCTTCAGAAGGCTCTTCAAATCTGGCCGTCCGACTCTCTTCGGCAGGCTGTTCCTCCTCAGATATCTGATCTGCCCCTGACAGATCCGGCATCTCCCTCGTTGTCTGATCCACAACTGTCTCAACCTCATCCGAAACTGTCTCACCAGCCTTCTCCGGCTCATGGGATGCGGCTTCTGCGGCTGCTGTATCCGGTGTTTCAGCAGCTTTTTCCTGCTCTGTCTCTGCCGCTGTATCCGGCGTTCTTTCTTCCATCTCCAGCTCCGTCTCTGCTGTATTCAATATTTCCTCAGTTTCCGCCTCTGCCGGGCTGCTCTCCGGTTCAGAAATATCCGAAGATTCCTGCATTGAATCCGAAGACTGCGCTTCTTCTGTTTTTTCTTCCGCAGCTTTCTCCTCTGTCTTCGGCTCCTCTGCGGCAGCAGCAGCTTTCTCCTCTGCGTCCGGAATCAGAGTATCCGCCACTGTCTCCGGTTTCTCAGGAAGATCCTCTCCGGGCGTGGCTGAAAGCACCGGGAACAGAGCCTTCAGACGGTTCATAATCTCGCTCGCCTCACTGAGCGCCTGCTCCTTCGCCATATCCAGCTTTTTCTGCTCCGCCGCGGCAATAGCTGCTTCTGCTGCCCGCTTTGTCTTTTCCCACTCAGTCAGAACTTCCTCTATACTC
>CAMLYL010000094.1 GCA_946491665.1 uncultured Lachnospiraceae bacterium
GTTGTATCGAGCTGGTCGGCAGCTTTTGAAAAGTTCAGACACCTGGCGGCAGTCAGAAAACATTTGATTTGTGTAATAGTCATAAAATACCTCACTGGATGGTCGGACATCCGTTCTGATCAGATTCATGATGTGTTTTACCTGCAGTTTCTCAATGTTTTCATTATATCATTTTATATGATGGAGAGACAGAGATAATATGAAAAATACTCCGACAAAAATTCTTCTTTATTATTGTAAAATGAGAGAGAATCGTTTAAACTGAATAAGTTATGAATCGAAACTATCAAAAAGAACTGGAACGGCTGATTTTACAACTGAATCGGGAACAGGAAAGAACAGACGGATCAGGGGCGCGGGTTCCGCGGCTTCTGCTCCACAGCTGCTGTGCGCCCTGCAGCAGTTATGTGCTGGAATATCTGTCGCAGTATTTTTCCATCACGGTATTTTATTATAATCCGAATATTACAGATTCGGAAGAATACCGCAGACGGGTGGAAGAGCAGAAGCGTCTGATCGGGGAAATGCCCGTAAAATATCCGGTTTCTTTTCTGGAGGGTGAGTATGATCCCCGGGCATTTACTGAAATCGCCAGGGGTCTGGAGCAGGTGCCGGAGGGCGGTGAACGCTGTTTTAGATGCTATGCGCTGCGCCTGGAAAAAACTGCTCAGCTTGCCCGGGAGAGAGAATACGATTATTTTACGACGACTCTTACGATCAGTCCTTTAAAAAATGCTCAGAAGCTCAATGAGATCGGAGAGCAGATGGCGGAGAAGTACGGCTGTCGATTCCTGAATTCCGATTTTAAAAAGAAAAACGGTTACAAACGTTCCACGGAGCTTTCGAAGGAATACGGTCTCTACCGCCAGGATTACTGCGGCTGTATCTATTCAAAACAGGAGAGAGACCGGAGAATTCAGTCCCGGACGGAGTCATGACAGGCGTCCGGCTTCCGTCTGAACACATAAAAAAGGAGGAATCCCTTATGGCACAGTTATGGGGAGGACGTTTTACAAAGGAGACCGATAAACTGGTCTACAACTTCAATGCGTCCATATCATTTGATCAGAAATTTTACAAACAGGATATTGAGGGCAGTATTGCTCATGTGAAAATGCTCGGAAAGCAGGGCATTTTAACAGAGGAAGAGGCTCAGGCGATTATAAAAACTCTGAGTGAAATCTGCCGTGATGTAGAAACAGGGAAGCTTGAGATTACAGATGAATATGAGGACATCCACAGTTTTGTGGAGGCAAATCTGATTGACCGTCTGGGAGATACCGGAAAGAAGCTGCACACGGGACGCAGCAGAAATGACCAGGTGGCCCTGGATATGCGTCTGTATACCAGACAGGAAGTTCTTGATACGGATGCGCTCCTGAAGGAGCTGCTGGAAGAGCTTCTGAAGATCATGGAAGAAAATACAGAGACCATTATGCCGGGATTTACTCATCTGCAGAAAGCTCAGCCTGTGACTCTGGCTCATCATATAGGGGCTTATTTTGAAATGTTTAAGAGAGACAGGAGTCGTCTGCAGGATATTTATAAGCGGATGAATTACTGTCCTCTGGGCGCCGGAGCGCTGGCAGGGACCACCTATCCCCTGGACCGGGAATACACAGCAGAGTTGCTGGGATTCTATGGCCCTACTTTAAACAGCATGGACTCTGTTTCGGACCGGGATTATGTCATTGAGTTTCTGTCTGCACTGTCCACAATTATGATGCATTTAAGCCGTTTCTGTGAGGAGATTATTATCTGGAATTCCAATGAGTATCAGTTTGTGGAGATTGACGATGCCTACAGCACCGGAAGCAGTATTATGCCCCAGAAGAAGAATCCGGATATTGCGGAGCTTGTCCGGGGAAAAACCGGCCGTGTCTACGGAGCGCTGATGTCCATTCTCACAACGATGAAAGGGATTCCTCTTGCCTACAATAAGGACATGCAGGAGGACAAGGAGCTGACCTTTGACGCCATCGATACCGTGAAAGGCTGTCTGGCTCTCTTTACAGGAATGATTTCCACTATGAAGTTCCGAAAAGACGTTATGAGCAGAAGCGCCCGTCACGGATTCACCAATGCGACGGATGCGGCTGATTACCTTGTAAATCATGGGGTTCCTTTCCGTGACGCACATGGAATTGTGGGACGGATTGTACTTTACTGTATTGAGAAAGGAATTGCCATTGACGATATGAGCCTGGAGGAGCTGAAGGCAATCTGTCCGGTATTCGAGGAGGATATCTATGATGCAATTTCCATGGAAACCTGTGTGAATAAGCGTCTTACGCTTGGCGGTCCCGGAAAAGACGTTATGGAGCAGGTGATTGCTCTGGAGAAAAGCTATCTGGCGGAAAACTGATTCCGCGGACAGTGGCAGGCGAAATAATTCCCAAATAAAGCGGCTTCATCCGTCTTAAAGTGTAAGATATACATAATTTTGGAGATTTTGTATAAATAGGGGTTGCATTTTCGGAAAATTTGACGTAAGATAGCTTTCAGAAACGACAGTTGTACGTGTCGTGCGGACACAAAAGCTGATTGTATATAGCAAACTGGAGGATTGAAGAATTATGGAACAGAAATTAAAAGTTGGAATTTTAGGCGGAACCGGTATGGTAGGTCAGAGATTTATTTCTCTGCTGGAGAATCATCCCTGGTTTGAGGTGACCACCATCGCAGCCAGCCCCCGTTCTGCAGGAAAGAGATATGAGGATGCAGTGGGCGGCCGCTGGAAACTGGAAACTCCCATGCCGGAGGCTGTGAAAGATATTATTGTAATGAATGTTAATGAGGTGGAGAAGGTAGCCGCTGAGGTTGATTTCGTATTCAGCGCCGTTGACATGACAAAGGATGAGATCAGAGCCATTGAGGATGCGTATGCAAAGACAGAGACTCCGGTTGTTTCCAATAACAGCGCTCATCGCTGGACACCGGATGTTCCCATGGTAGTTCCGGAGATCAATCCGGAGCATATGGATGTGATCCAGTACCAGAAGAAGCGTCTGGGAACTACCCGCGGTTTCGTGGCTGTAAAGCCTAACTGCTCCATCCAGGCGTATTCCCCTGCACTGACTGCATGGAAAGAGTTTGAGCCTTATGAGGTAGTGGCAACCACTTACCAGGCAATTTCCGGAGCAGGAAAGACCTTTAAGGACTGGCCGGAGATGGTTGAGAATATCATTCCCTACATCGGCGGCGAGGAAGAGAAGTCTGAGAAAGAGCCCCTTCGTCTCTGGGGTAAGATTGATCCCGAAAAGGGCGTGATCGTTCCGGCAGAGGAGCCGAAGATCACCTGCCAGTGTGTACGTGTTCCGGTATTAAACGGACATACCGCAGCTGTTTTTGTGAAGTTCAGAAAGAACCCCACCAAGGAGCAGCTGGTTGAGGCTCTTGTAAACTTCAGAGGCGAGCCGCAGGAACTGAATCTTCCCAGCGCGCCCAAACAGTATATTCAGTATCTGGAGGAGGATGACCGTCCTCAGGTAAAACTGGATGTGGATTATGAAAACGGCATGGGCGTCAGCATCGGACGTCTCCGTGAGGATACCATCTATGACTGGAAGTTTATCGGACTGGCTCATAACACAGTCCGCGGTGCGGCAGGCGGCGCTGTTCTCTGCGCAGAGCTTCTGACAGCAAAGGGATACATTGAGAAGAAATAAAATATTCTGAATAAAAAGGTTTCCGGCTTATGGCGGCGGCCCCGTACAGGACAGATTCTGATTTTGCGGGGAAGTCCCCATCTGCCGGGAACTTTTTTGTTGCATATGAGGAAGGAGAAGGAATGAAAACAGTCCGTGGCGTGGAATTGACTCCGGCACGCCTGTCGAATGTTGAGAAACAGGCAGGAAAGCAGTACCTGTAACCAGCGGGCACGGTTCCATAGATCTGATTCTTCCCGGCTGTCACAAAGCCTCCGGACTGAAACGTCTGTCCCGGCGATGGGGAATTACACCGGAACAGTGCGCGGCTTTTGGGGACGGCGGCAACGATATAGAAATGCTGAAATACTGCGGTTACAGTTATGCCATGGAAAATGCGCCGCAGAATGTGAAGGAAGCAGCAAAGCATGTCTGCCCCTCCAATGAGGAGGATGGCGTACTGACGGTGCTGGAAGAACTTTTTCCGTGAATCTTAATACAGAAAATCCGGATCCGGAGACCTCGGTTTTTGTGATTTTACAAATGGAATATGATTGTAATGCAGGAATATTTTTATTTGTTTTAATATAAAAATGCTTGATTTTCACCTCTTAGTTTCATATAATGATACTAAGAGGTGAAAATATGATAAAAACAACAAATATGCTTTTGGAGGAATTAGGTAATTATTCGAATCCTAAGACCAGACTTTCACGTATGGTTAAGCAGAAAAAAATTTTTCCAATTACGAGAGGACTATATGAAACGGACAGGAATGTACCAGGATATCTTCTTGCAGGCAGTATTTATGGACCTTCTTACATTTCCTTTGAGTACGCTTTAAGTTATTATGGATTGATTCCGGAGTCAGTATATACTGTTACAAATGCAACTTTTGAGAAAAGAAAGAAAAAAACATATGAAACATTGTTTGGAACATTTACGTACCGCGATGTACCGCCTGAAGCTTTTCCACTGGGACTAAAATTAATGCAGGAGGGAGAATATTTTTATCGGATTGCAGAAGCGGAAAAAGCTCTTTGTGGTAAGATCTACACAATGAAGCCTGTGGCGAATATGAAGGAACTGGCTTTGCTTCTGACAGAGGATCTCCGGATAGAAGAATCGGAACTTCGGAAACTGGATGCCGGGAGTATATCGGTTCTGAGTAAAAAATATCACTCAACTAATGTGAATAAACTTGCGGCCTGGCTGAGGAGGATTCAAAAATGAGTACGATTAATAGAAGAAATGCTGAAAACTTACGATATAAATAATATATACGACAGAAAGAATGCCATGAAGGAGATTATGCAGGAAATAGTTTTGTGCGGACTTTCGCGTGCGGGTTTTTTTAAAAAAGCAGCATTCTATGGCGGTACGGCTTTGAGAATATTTTATGGGTTGGATCGTTTTTCAGAAGATCTGGATTTTTCGCTGGAAACAGCAGATCCGGCATTTGATTTGTCTGCATATTTTCCGGTATATGTATGACATGCCATCTCTTTTCGCGGGGAAAATTCACGCGGTTATTTGCCGGGCATGGCGGAGCCGGGTGAAAGGGCGGGATCTTTATGATTATGTTTTTTATCTATCCAGAGGCACTGCCGTAAATCAGAAGCATTTGAGAGAACGTCTGATTCAGTCGGGCTACATTACATCTGATAGAGAATGTTCCCTTAAGGAAATTAAGGATATGCTTTCAGAACGATTTGATACTATTGATTTTACACAGGCAAAGCAGGATGTTGAGCCATTTATACATGATAGCGCTGCTGTGAATATCTGGAGCGCAGATTTTTTTAAACAGATTACGCAGGGACTTATTATATGCTGACAATTCAAGACCCGTTCACGGGTCTTGGCGCGGGATTCGGGTCAGCTTCAGCTGACATCTCCCCACCTGATATACCGGGCAGTACTTTGGCACTATATGTTTTCCGTGAATCTTAATAATTTGTTTCGCAAATCATCAGATTTCATCTGTTACAATATCTGAAAACAGTTCGGAGTTGGGAATATGAAACAGATTTTGATTGTAGATGATGATATGAATATCGGGGATGTTATGGAAAAGGTTCTGGTCCAGGAGGGATATAGGGTTTTCCGCGCTTATTCGGGGACGGAAGCCCTGCTTTTTCTGAAACAGCGCAGACCGGACCTGATTCTGCTGGATCTGATGCTGCCGGGGCTTTCCGGGGAAGAAATTCTGCCGGAAATCCGTGAAATACCGGTGATTGTGGTCAGCGCAAAAGCGGAAGTTGACGACAAGGTCAGCCTGCTGATGGACGGGGCGGAAGATTATATAACAAAACCTTTTTCCGTAAAGGAGCTGCTGGCCCGGGTGGAGGTGCAGCTCAGAAGAGGGCGTCCGGAAGCAGAACCGGATGTTTTCCGGTTCCGGGATCTTGTGCTGGATGCCGGGAAAAGAACCGTCCGGGCAGGGGGCGTCCCCGTAAAGCTCACGAAAACGGAATATGCCATTCTGAAATTGCTGATGCGCAGTCCCTCCCAGGTGATGACAAAATCTGTTCTGCTGGATGAAATCAGCAATGATTCGCCGGACGGTGTGGAAAGCTCTCTGAAGGTTCATGTCAGCAATCTGCGCCGGAAGCTGCGGGAAGCAGGGGGAGAGGACTATATTGAGTCTGTCTGGGGAATCGGCTTTAAAATGAGGGAAGAGACGTCATAAAAATCTTTACGGAATCTTAACTGTTTTCTATACCGGAATCTTAACCATATTCCATTATATTTTTCTTTGTAAGATACATTTGCACGGGACAGGAAATTCTATCGGACCGTGAAATGAAAACAGAAAAGGCTGCGGATGCCGGAAACGGAAGTTCTGCGGCCGGGAAAGGAGACAAAATGGAATATGTGTTAAAAACAGACCATCTCACCAAGCAGTATGGTTCCTTCCGGGCGCTGGATCAGTTATCCATGCACATTCCCAAAGGCGCGATTTACGGATTTGTGGGAAAGAACGGGGCGGGAAAGACGACGCTGATCCGGGTGATCTGCGGCCTGCAGAAGCCCACATCAGGGGAATATTTTCTGTATGGCAGGAGACATTCAGAAAAGGAGATCCGGAAGGCCAGAAGGAGAATTGGAGCTGTGGTGGAAACGCCGTCCATTTATATGGATATGAGCGCCGAGGACAATCTGAAAGTGCAGTACAGAGTTCTGGGAAATCCTTCCGATGAAGGGATTCCGGAGCTGCTGCAGCTGGTGGGGCTTCACAATACAGGAAAGAAACGAGCAAAACATTTTTCCCTGGGAATGAAGCAGAGACTGGGAATTGCCCTAGCTCTGGCCGGGAATCCGGATATGCTGGTGCTGGATGAACCGGTGAACGGGCTGGATCCGGAGGGGATCATCGAGATTCGGGAGCTGATTCTGAAGCTGAACCGGGAAAAGCAGATTACAGTTCTGATTTCCAGCCATATTCTGGAGGAGCTTTCCAAGCTGGCTACCCACTATGGTTTTATCCATCATGGCAGAATGCTGAAGGAAATCAGCGCGGAGGATCTGGAGGATGCCTGCAGGAAATGCATCCGTCTGACCGTATCTGATCTGCAGATCTTCTGCAGAGTCATGGAAGGGCGGAAAGGAACGTATCAGCTGATATCGGAAAACGAAGCGGATCTGTACGGAGAGACGGATATTACGGATCTGATTCTGGAGCTGGCTGCGAACAACTGTAAGGTTACAGCCTTCCATGAGCATGATGAAAGCCTGGAGAATTTTTATATGAATCTGGTGGGAGGTGAAAAGCGATGAGACGACTTCTTTCCGCCGGATTTTACCGGCTGTTCAGAAACCGTCTGTTCTGGGGAATTCTGATTTTTATGACAGCGATGGCTGTGATCATACCATTTGTCATATACGCCCAGATGATGAAATATCAGCTTGCGGGCAGCGTCGAGAGCGTAATCGGGATTCACAGCGCATTTACCGGGTTTTTCACGGCGGTTCTGTGCGCAGATTTTCTGGGAACGGAATATTCGGACGGGACGGTCCGCAATAAGCTGGCGGCAGGTCATGCCCGCTGGGAAATCTACTGCGCCGGGCTGGCAGTCTGCGGAGCGGCCAGTATTCTGATCCTGCTGGTCCACCAGGTTGTGATTTCCGTGATCGGGCGTATTCTGATTTCTCCGTTTACCGCCCCTCTGCAGATGGTCCTGGCGTTTTATGGCGTCAGCCTGCTGCTGGGAGTTACGTTTGCGGGAATTTACACAATGCTGGTGAAATCAAATCAGAATAAGGCAGTGGCAGCAGTGCTCTGCCTGATTACTGCGATTTTGCTGTTTTTCATCTCGTTTTATATCCTTGCAAGACTGTCAGCGCCGGAGATGATCACCGGTTATGAGATGACGGAAGCGGGAGAGGTGGTTCTGACCGGGGAAGAACCCAATCCTCAGTATGTGGGTGGTGCGCTCCGGACATTTTTTGAATTTCTGACTTATTTTCTGCCTTTTGGACAGATGTTCCATCTCAGTCAGGCGGATACCGGAAGATTGGGAATCATGGCGCTGTATGATCTGCTGATTCTTGCGGGAACCGCTGCGGCGGGGCTGGCGGTCTTTCAGAGAAAGGATCTGAAATAAATGCCCGGATCAGACTGGCGTTTTGCGGAAGCCGGAGGAGTGATTGGAAATGTTTTATTGGATAATCGGAATTTCAGCGGCAGCAGTGGCCTTCCTTTTATGGAAGGTCCTGCTGCTGTATCATTCTGTAAAGGAAATTCAGATGCAGATAGAGGAAAAACTGGAACAGGATACCAATACCCGGATTACCATTGCCGCCAGGGACAGAAAACTGCGCCGTTTTGCCGTCCGGATCAATAAAGAACTGGAGGAACTGCGGCGGCTGCAGCTGAAGTATCTCCAGGGAGATCAGAATCTGAAAATGGCAGTGACAAATATTTCTCATGATCTCAGGACGCCTCTGACTGTGATCAGCGCCTATCTTGAAATTATGGAAAGGGAAACAGATCCGGCGGTTCTGAAGGATTATCTGGGAATTATCCGGGAACGTACGGAGGAACTGAAGCAGATGACGAAAGAACTTTTCTCCTATACTCTCTTTACCGGTGAACAGGAGGAATTCTGTACGGAAAAGACCAATCTGAACCGCGTCCTGGAGACTGTTCTTTCCAGTTACTACGCTGTTTTCCGGGGATGCAGGATCCGGCCCCGGATCTCCCTGCCGGAGGAAATGGTATGGTGTCTGGGAAATGAGAGAGCGCTGCAGAGAATTTTTGATAATGTTCTGAATAATGCAGTGAAATACAGCGCGGGAGACCTGAAAGTTTTCATGACAGAACAGGGAGAAATTTCGTTTTCCAACCGGGCTCCGGAAATGGATGCCACAAAAGCCGGAAGACTGCTGGACCGTTACTTTACTCTGGAGCAGGGAACCGCAAGCAGCGGCCTGGGACTGTCCATCGCCCGGACTCTGGTGGAGCGGATGCAGGGAAAAATTGCCGCGGAATATGAACGGGGAGAACTGAAAATCCGGATCCGGCTGCCGCTGTTTTGTCAAATTACGGAAAAATGAACATAAAATGAACGTGAAATGAACATTTTGAGATGCGGTTGACATTTGAAAAAAATACATTGTATACTAAATATGATTCTTCGGTCAAATGTCATTATGGAAGGAAGTTTTATGTTCAAAAGAAAGTATCTTAGAAGAACCCGTACAGCAATTGTTGAAAAATTGAGAGAATCTGCAATATCTGTACTTCCGATTATTATTATCGTTATGATTCTCAGCCTGACGGTTTTTCCCGTGCAGACAGATCTGATGCTGTGTTTTCTGATTGGAGCGCTGCTTTTGATTTTCGGAATGAGCCTGTTTTCTCTGGGAGCGGATATCTCCATGACTCCCATAGGAAATAAGATCGGCACGGCATTAACCAAAAGCCGGAATCTGCCGCTGATTCTGATTGTCAGTTTTGTTCTGGGGCTGGCGATTACCATTTCAGAGCCGGATCTGCAGGTGCTGGCGGAGACCGTACCCCACATCAACAGTATGGTTTTATTGATTACTGTAGGCGTCGGCGTTGGTTTTTTTCTGGCGATTGCCATGCTGCGTATTCTGACAGGAATCAAGCTCCGCTGGTTTCTGATTATCTTTTACGCTGCGGTTTTTATCCTGGCAGCCTTTACGGATAATAATTTCCTGGGCGTTGCCTTTGATTCCGGCGGTGTAACTACCGGTCCCATGACAGTTCCGTTTATTCTGGCTCTGGGTGTCGGCGTGTCCCATATCCGAAGCGATCAGACAGCAGAGGCGGACAGTTTCGGTCTGGTATCGCTGTGTTCTATCGGACCAATTTTGTCAGTATTGATTCTGGGATTTTTTTATCCCAGTGACAGTTCTTCAGTAGATCTGGCTGTGTCTTCCTATGCCACTACAACAGAAATCGGCAGAGCGTATCTGTTTGGAATCCCTCAGTATATAGAAGAAATGGCGATTGCCATGCTGCCGATTGTGGCTGTCTTTTTCCTGTTCCAGATTGTAACCCTGCGGATTGAGCGGCGGGGACTTGCCAAGATCTGCATGGGATTTGTCTATACTTACGCAGGACTGGTTCTGTTTCTTACCGGTGTTAACGTAGGTTTTTCATCCCTTGGTTCTGTTATGGGAATGGGTATGGCAGAGGGGGCCATGAAGTATCTGCTGATTCCTCTGGCTATGCTTCTGGGATGGTTTATCATTTCCGCAGAGCCTGCGGTCGCAGTACTGGAGAAGCAGATTGAAGATGTCAGCGCCGGTGCGATTCCAGGAAAAGCGATCAAACGCAGTCTTTCGATCGCCATTGCGATTGCCATGGGACTGGCGATGGTGCGTGTGCTGACCGGAATTAATATTCTCTGGTTTCTGGTGCCGGGTTATGCGATTGCATTGATTTTGTCTTTCATGGTTCCGGATATTTATACGGCTGTTGCTTTTGACTCCGGCGGCGTTGCCTCCGGACCGATGACGGCTACCTTTATGCTTCAGTTTTCCATCGGCGCCAGCACAGCTCTTGGAGGAAACGTGCTTGCAGACGCGTTTGGTATTGTGGCGATGGTGGCGATGATGCCTCTCCTTTCCATACAGATGGTCGGTCTGTTCTATGAAAAGAAGAGAAAGCACGAAGCTGTGGATCAGACGGTCTATGGAGACGAGGATATTGTGGAACTTTGGGAGGTGAGTGCAGATTGAATTTTGTGATATCGATTATTAATCCGGATGAAGAAAATACATTGGCGGAGATCTGCCGGAATCTGGAGATTCCCCTGGCTGTGGATTTTTACGGGCGCGGAACAGCGGTCCGCAGTATGCTGGAACTGCTGGGAATTGATTCCAGCGAAAAAAGGATTGTTGCGGCTATAGCCACACAGGAAAAGACAAAGCAGCTGATCC
>CAMLYL010000095.1 GCA_946491665.1 uncultured Lachnospiraceae bacterium
GCTATAACCTGGTTTTCCTGTGGATGATCCTGGGCTTCGGTCTGCTGGCTGCCGCGGTTACATCCCTGATCTTCATCCGGAAGCTGCGGACCGTGGACATTGAAGAAATCATAAGGAGGGAAGAGTGACGGCGCGGATCCAACCGCGCCTTTTCTGATTTACAAATCTGCTTGCCCGGGGGATTGGTTTCATGATAAAATTCACAGAGTCAGATCCGGAAGATCCGGATATACTGATAAAAACCACAGTCAAGGAGATGACTATGAGAAAAAAAATTGTGACAGGATTGTTTTTGCTGGCGGCAGCGGCTATGGCAGCCGGGTGCGGAAAGAAAGAAGCAGAGCAGACCGCTCTGGATGATAAAACTCTTCCGGAAATTATTGACCGGATCTATGAGGAAAAAGATCCGGGCCTGGCAGTTGCTACTGCGGAGGTGGATCTGACGGACGCGGATGCTCTGAAATACAGCACAGGTCTGGACAGCCCGGAAGGTATTGAAGCCGCGGCGGTTTCTGAGGCTATGATCAGCGCCCAGGCGTATTCTATGGTGCTGGTACGGACCGAGGACAGCAAAAACACCGAGGAAACAGCCAGAGCCATGCAGGAGGGAATTGATCCTGCTAAATGGATCTGCGTGCAGGCGGACGATATGGAAGTGTCCGGTTACGGGGATGTGGCCCTGCTGATCATGGTTTCCTCGGAACTTTCCGAATCTGTGACGGCGGAGGAGATCACGGAGGCCTTTCAGACAGTCTGCGGCGGCAAACTGGCGTTTGAGCTGTAAGAGGCCATGGTCTTTTCCGGCATCCCGTTTCTCTACTATTTTCTGCCGGCGGTACTGATCCTTTATTATCTTGTTCCTGCCAGGGGGAAAAACCCGGTGCTGCTGGCAGCCAGCCTTTTCTTTTACGGATACGGGGAGCCCAGGTTTCTGCTGCTGATGCTGATGGCCATCCTGCAGGGATACGGCTTCGCCCTTCTCACAGAAAGGCAGAGGGACAGAAGGCGCCGCAGGATCCCGGCCGTCCTGTCCGCAGTCCTTTCGATGGGCATTCTCTTTTGGTTCAAGTACGCGGAATTTTTCGCGGACAGCTTTCGGGCGGCTTCGGGCCTGCCCCTGCCGGTTTTACGTATTGCCCTGCCTGTGGGCGTCAGTTTTTACACCTTTCAGATTCTCAGCTACACAGCGGATGTGTACCGCGGGACCTGCCCGGCGGAAAAAAATCTGCTGGATTTTGCCTGCTATGTGTCCATGTTTCCCCAGCTGATCGCCGGCCCGATTGTCCGTTATACGGATCTGGCGCGGGAGATGAAAGGCAGAAGCATACAGGCTGAAAAAATTTATGAAGGGCTGCGGCGGTTTCTGGCCGGGCTGGGAAAAAAGGTGCTGCTGGCCAATCAGCTGTACAGTCTCTGTGAACTTTTCCGGCAGTCCGAGGAAAAGTCCCTGCTGTTTTATTGGATTTACGCGGCGGCTTTTTCCATGTATGTGTACTATGATTTTTCAGGGTACAGCGATATGGCTATTGGCCTGGGAAAAATGCTGGGCTTTACCTTTCCGGAAAATTTCCGCTATCCCTTTCTCTCCCGCAGCGCTTCCGAGTTTTGGAGACGCTGGCATATGACTCTGGGCGGCTGGTTTCGGGACTATGTGTACATCCCTCTGGGGGGCAGCAGGCGGGGAACCCTGCGCTGGCTGCGGAACCTTCTGATTGTATGGCTCCTCACAGGACTGTGGCACGGGGCAGCCTGGAATTTTCTGCTCTGGGGTCTGTTTTTCGCGGTTCTGCTGGCCGGGGAGGGACTCTGGTACGGAAAATATCTCCGGCGGATTCCACTCTGGGGGGCATGGATCTACCCCTTTTTCTTTATCACTGTCAGTTTTGTGATCTTTAACGGATCCTCCGCGGCGGAGGCCCTGAGGGATCTTTGCTGTCTCTTGGGAGGGGGAGGACTTCCCATAACCACAGCGGAGACCGTCTATTATCTCAGAAGCTTCGGGATCCTGCTGCTTTTGGGAGTGCTGGGGAGCACGCCCCTGGCCAAAAATCTGTATGATAAACTGCGGTCCGGGAAAAAAACGGGAAGGATCCTGGCAGCGCTGGAGCCTCTGCTGCTTGCGGGGCTGCTGCTGGTATGCACCGCGTACCTGGTGGACGGATCTTTTAATCCCTTCCTGTATTTCAGGTTTTGAGGCGCGATGTTTCGCGCGGCAGATCAATAATCAGGATATGGGGCAGCAGGAGTGAATGAGGTCTGCGCACAAAAGGAGTGAAGATGAAAAAAATACGGATTGTTCCGGGCCTGTTTCCGGTGGCCGGAATCTGGCTGGCTCTGGCTCTCTGGTGCTGGCTGAGGCCGGCGGATGAGATTTCCATGAGCGAGCGGAGAAAGCTGGCGCAATTTCCGGAGGCAAATCCGGAGAAGATTTTGTCCGGAACCTTTGCGGAGGATTTTGAAGATTACAGCAGAGATCAGTTTCCGGTGAGAGACGGCTTCCGCACACTGAAATCTCTGTGGGAGTCAGCGGTGTTCGGACAGAAGGATCATCACGGCATCTATATAGAAGACGGCTATGCCGCGAACATCGAGTATCCTCTGGACCGGGAGTCTGTGGGCAGGGCGGCAGAGAAACTGACAGAACTGTATACAGAATACATGAGGGGAAAAACAGACCGGGTCTGGCTGTCTGTGATCCCGGACAAAGGTTATTACCTGGCGGATCAGGGAGGCTATCCGGCTCTGGATTATGAGGAACTGTTTTCCATTATGAGAGAGAAGATGGAATTCGCCGAATACCTGGATCTCACGGAACACCTGTCAGCAGAGGATTATTACCGGACGGATTCCCACTGGAGGCAGGAAAACATTACAGAGGCGGCACAATTTTTGGCAGAGTCCATGGGAGGACATCTTTCCGGAGCCTGGCGGCAGGAAGTGGTGAAAGAAGATTTCCGGGGCGTCTATTTCGGACAGGCCGCCCTTCCTATGGAGGGAGAAACCATTTCTCTGCTGCGGGGCAGGGTTCTGGACGCCTGCAGGGCCTATAACCTGGAGACGGGAAAAACCGCGGGAATCTACGATCTGGAAAAGCTGGAAGGACGGGATCCCTACGAGGTGTACCTTTCCGGGGCTTCCCCGCTGATCCGGATCACCAATCCCCTGCATGAGGGAGAGCGGCGGCTGGTGCTCTTGGGGGATTCCTTCTCTTCCAGCATGGCGCCTCTGCTGGCGGAGGCGTACAGCGAGATCACCCTGGTGGATATCCGGTATCTGGATCCATCCCTGGTGGGAGAATATGTGGAGTTTGAGGGGGCGGATGTGCTGTTTCTGTACAGCGTGTCCCTGCTGAATCACAGCGGGGCTATGAGATGAAAGGATAAAACCGGCATGAGCCAAAGCGGACAGATGAAAGGGTTCACTTTGACTCATGCCTTTTCTTTTAACAGAAAATTTACGTAAATACCATGTGATGGCTGCACAAGATCAGAAAAAATTCCGATGCGAAAATTTATATACTTAGAATATATTAAAAAATAGTTTGAAATTATATCATAGTATTTGTATAATTTTGGAATTGCCGCTGACACATTCTGTCGAAACTGCCTGGAGAATGTAATTTGCAGGGGGGAATATTATGAGATTGAGTATGTGGATGATCGCAAACAGACTTTCATCTCTGGATCTGAAATTAAATATCCGGGATACGGCGCCTGCCGTACTGAAAAGCGCGCGGCGGGTCTATGCCACCAACTGTGTCCATGTATACAGCGAAGGAGACGATGTGATCTGCAATGGAGAAGGAGATACCATCCGGATTTCAAATATGGATCTGCTGACAGGCTTTGAGATTGTTCAGAGCGTCTTCGACTATTTTCAGGATTGGATGGATGAGATGCTGCGGATGCTCAGGGAAAGAAATTATCAGGGAATGGTGGATCTTGCCTGGCAGGTATGCAGAAATCCGCTGATTCTCATGGACGGAAACAATAAGGTCATCGGAATTACCCGCCAGTATCCCTCTAATTCTCTGGACGGCGAGTGGTCTTACCTGTGTAATTACGGGTATACATCTCTGAACGCGGTTCTCCAGATGAGAGACAGCAACGCGGATCTGGAAATGCTGCAGCATGGGGTCAGATCCTTCCGCTTTCCCCGGGCGGGAATGCTGGAATATGGCGGCTGTACTTACTGTATGATCTGCAACGATATTACCTGCGGAAGACTTACTCTTTTGAGCAAAGACAGGGAATTGAATCCCGGAGATTTTCAGATTATTGAATTGCTGGCCGGTCTGCTGGAGCCAAGTCTGGGGCAGATTTATTATGAAAACGTAATCAATAATACGAATGTTTTCTTTAATCTGCTTATGGGAAAATCTTATGATAAAGAAATGCTGGATACACAGCTGTCCTACCAGCAGTGGGGGATGAACGATACCTATTATCTGGCTCTCATTGAAGTGGAGGATATGGCAGACAAAAAATCCATGGACAGAAATGTCGACATGCTCGTGTCGACTCTGCTCTATCATTCCCACAATTATCTGCCCATTAAAAAAGCGCCGTACATTCTGCTTCTTTCAAACCGTACCATGAACGCGGAAGGAGAAATGCTCACGTTTCTTATGACCCTGGAAACGCATAATCCCATTAAGATCAGTTTCAGCCTTCCCTGCCACGGCGTGGAAAATATAGGCTATCTGTACCATCAGGCCCTATATGCCCTGGAAAACGGAAAAAGATATGACCCGGACAGGAGGCTGTACGATTTTTTTGACTACGCGCTGGATTTCATGATCGAATCGGGATCCCTGGAGGAATCTGTCCGCGCCTGCATGCCTACAGTAGTAAAGCTGTGGGGCATGCAGCAGGATCAGGGGGATGATCTGCTGCTGACTCTGAAAACCTATCTGGATCATGAGCGGTCCGTGACAAAGACCAGCGAGGCGCTGTTCACTCACAGAAATACGGTTTTGTACCGGATCAAGAAGATCCAGGAGATTCTGCGGCGAGATCTGAATGATTACTACATTCGGGATTACTGTCGGATGTCTATCCGGGTATTGGAATATCACGCGCTGAAAAGTAAAGAATTATAGGTATGAATAAAAAGGCGGTTCCGGGAACCTGAAGGAAAATTCCCGGCCGCCTTTTTTCAAAAATTCCGCCGGCAGAGAGTCGATCCTGCCGGCGGAACTTTTAAAGAGAAAGTTTCAGATTACTTGAATACCACTTTGCTGTATTTGTCGATGGCCTCGGTGGTAGCTTCGTATACCCCCGGGAAAGTGCTCATGGCAAGTCCCTGGGAGGCGCTGGGGATAAAGTACAGATGTCCGCAGGCATCGCAGGCTTTTTTCACCTGAGCTTCGATAATTTCCGGAGTCCAGCCTTCGAAATCAATGCTGGCGCTGTCGATACCGCCCATGAAGGAAATCTGTCCTCCGTATTTTTGAATGAGTTCCGGAATATTGTTTGTGGTCATGACTCCCTGCCAGATGTCGATTCCCATCTCGATCATGTAGGGAACCAGAGTGGCCGCGTAGGAATCGCTGTGATGAACGATCAGCTGTACGCCGTGATCTTTGTAATATCCGTAGATCTGCTTATAGGCGGGAAGCAGAAATTCCTCGAACATAGCCGGGGAAATAAAGGTGGAGGTCTGGCTTCCCCAGTCGTCGTGATGGAACAGTACCTCCGGATGGATGTGGCTGCAGAGTTCTTCCGCCAGGGCCAGTTCATATTCCGTGATGTACTGGATCAGCTCGTGCATGCATTCAGGCTCCTCATAGAAATTCATCAGCGTGCGCTGGATCTCTCCCAGATGATGGCACTGTTCAAAGACGCCGGGAGCCACAAAGGATGTTACAAAGTATTCATTTTTGTCTATTTCTTCCGCTGCTTTGACGAAGGGAGCCCAGTCCTCCTCAGAAAATTTGGTGCGGGGCGCGTGTACGTAATCTTTCCAGTGCGTGATATCCTTGATCACAATTTTGTCCGGGGTATGAACGGGAAAAGGACCCGGCGTGCCTTCCGGCCACACGTTGGTAACGCCCCAGGCATTCACAACAGGAGCTTCTCCATAAGCGGCCATAGGGCTCTGTCCCATAATCGGATCGAAGACCATTTTAAATGCCTCATACTGATTGACAAACCGGTCCGGATGGCCTCCGTGAATCGTTTCCAGAAGATTTTGTTTTGTTGTCAGCATCTTCATCTACCTCCTTATACTTTGAAATCAGACATAAACAAGTCTTAGATTAAGCTTTTCTTATCATAAGTCAGTTTTCAAGGAAAGCATAGGTACAGACGGCACAGAATTTACAGAAAAAAAGGAAAGATTTTTGTGCTTTAACCGGACTTCCTCGCGGATTTTGTATTGTACAAATTTTACAGAGAAAAAGGGTGAGAAAATTGTGTTGGTTGTACATAGTAACCAGATAATAGATGAAATAGAATGGCATCAGATCAAAATTTAAAGGAGGACTTTTATTATGACAGAAGAAAAAAGAATCAGTCCAATCGGGACCGCCGCGATTATGTGTCTGTTCCTGGTATCCATGGGATTTACGGTGGTAACGCCGGCGATCGCGGTTCTGGGTGAGCATTTCGCGGGGAAAAATGTAGCCTGGGTATCTACCTTGCCTACCCTGTTTACCGTGCTGGGCACCGCGCTGGCCGGATCGGTTATGGGCAAAAAGATGAAATATCGTACCCTGGCGATCCTGTCCGGATTTCTCTATGTGATCGGCGGATGTGCTCCGGCCCTGTTTGACAACTATGCCGGCATGCTGGTATGCCGGGCGATCCTGGGCTTTGGTCTGGGCCTTATGGCGCCTCTGGGAAACGCGCTGATCGTGGGAAACTACAAAGGACAGAAACAGGCGTCTCTGCTGGGATACGGTACTCTGTTCATGAACGGCGGCGGAATCATCCTGCAGATGCTGGGAGGAGCCCTGGCAGATGTGAACTGGCAGCTGGTGTTCTGGGGACATGCCTTCGGACTCATCGGCCTTTTCATGGCCTTCTTCCTTCCTGAGCCTGACGCCCCCGCTCCCGCTCCGGAAGCCGCTAAAAGCGGGAAAAAGGAAAAAATGGGAAAGACCGTGTGGGTCATCGCCATTCTGTTTGTACTTTTTAATGTATTAAATTACCCGGTTATGCTGAATATTTCCGGACTGTTTGTGGCACGGCAGGCAGGAACGGCGGCGACGGCTGCTACCGCCCTTTCCATGTATACCGTGGCAGGCTGCGTGGCAGGACTTGTATTCGGAACTGTTTTCAAATTCGCGAAACGCTGGTGCGTGGCGCTGGGCTATATCCTCTGCGGTCTGGGAGCGCTCTGTGTGTATGTAGGTCAGAACGCGGTTATCATGACTCTCGGCCTGATCCTGATCGGTTTCGGATTCTCCACGATTATGCCCGCGTTCTTTGCCTGGGTAGGTGTGGTCACTCCGGCCAGCACGGTTGCGGGAGCGATTTCTATCTGTATGGCGTTTACGAATCTGGGAGCGTTTATCAGTACCTTCTGGCTGCAGTTCCTGGATCTGGTGTTCGGTGAAAGCGTATTGAGCGGCATTATGATCGAGATAGTTGTATTCCTGATTATCGGCGTGATATTCTTAATTTACAGCCCCTTCAGAGAAAAGAAGGCCTGAGAAAGAAAAGAGAGGGTGTTTCATGGCAAACTTAACAGAAAAAGAAAATTATCTGATGACACTGAGAGGGGAATGTCCGGAGTGGGTTCCCATCTATACCTTCGGCGATATGCCCGGTTCCAGCCATGCTCCGGCCAGTGTTATGTGCGAGCCGCTGATTCTGTCTAATTTCCGTTTCGCGGGAGGCGGCAAGGATGTGTGGGGAGTCAATTACGTTCCCACCCGTGAGACGGGAAACGCTCTGCTGCCGGAGCCGAACAACTTTATTCTGAAAGATATCCGTCAGTGGAGAGACGTAATCAAAGCGCCGAATATCTCCCATGTGGACTGGGAAGCGGAGGCGAAAAAGCAGCTGGATATGTTTAAAATCGACAGAACCCAGTCGGCGGTAGCCTTTAACCTGCATGTGGGCTATTTCCAGAATTTAATGGCATTTATGGGATTCACCGAGGGCCTGTGCGCTATGTACGAGGAACCCGAGGAGGTTATGGCGTTGTTTGACTATATCTGCAGCTTTTACGAAGAGGTTGCCAGAAATATTATGCCTTATTATGAGCCGGATGTATTTACCATGATGGACGATACGGCAGCCTGGCGGGCTCCCTTTATTTCTCCGGAGATGTACCACGATATGGTGCTGCCCTTCCTGGATCGGCAGGCAAAATTCGGAAGAGACGCGGGAATTCCCATTACCATGCATAACTGCGGAAAAGCGGAATGCTTTATCGACGACTGGCTTTCCATCGGCGTCAATGCCTGGGATCCCGCTCAGACCTGCAACGATCTGAAGGCGGTGAAAGAAAAGTACGGAAATAAGCTGGTTCTCATGGGCGGCTGGGACGCCAACGGCAAACTGGCCAGCCCCACCGTAACAGACGAGGAAATCCGCCAGTCCGTCCGGGACAGCATGGATCTGCTGGCACCGGGAGGCGGATACTGCTTCTGCGGCGGATATTTGGGCCCCATTGATGATCCGGAAGTCGCCAGAAAGAACAAAGTGGTAATGGATGAAGTGGAGTCTTACGGACGCAGCTTTTATAAAAAGTAAAACAGTGGTTTCCTTATTACTGAATTTTTTTAACGGGAAAGAGAGGAATAGATCATGAGTGTAGGAAAATTCATGCAGACAGCCGCAAACAGAGATTATTCAAAAAGCTGGCAGGCGCCGGGAAGCTTTCCCTGGATCGCCCAGCAGCCGAAGGAGCCTATTACCGGCAGAGCGCACAGCGTAAGAGAAAATTATATCCGCTGCGTCAAAGGAGAGCAGCCTTATTGGATGCCGGCGTATTTCTATGAATCCAATACGGTATGGCCGGACGCCATGGAGGAGCATCCGGTACCCGAGGTAGATGGATATGACTGGTGGGGCGTTTACTGGGTCATGGTGGAAACCGTAGGGGGAATGATTACAAAACCGGGAACCAGGGCCATCAAGGATTTTGCCAACTGGAAAGAGGAAGTGGAATGGCCGGATTTATCTCTGGTGGATTTTGAGGCGGACGGAAAGAAACTGCAGAAAACCATGGATCCCGACCGTCCTCACATTTATGAGTGCGTAGAGGGAATTTCCGAGAGACTTCATGAAATGATGCCCTTTGACGAGTATCTGATGACCTTCTATGAGGAGCCGGAACTTCTGGAAGAGTTTTTCCAGAAAATGGCGGACTATAAAATCGAGTCCACCTCAAAAATCTTCCAGTACTACGGACAGGTAGACGGCGTACTCTACCATGACGACTGGGGGACTGAGAGAAGCGGATTTTTCTCAAATGAAATGTTTCGGAAACAGCTGATGCCCGCCACCAGCCGCTTCCTGAAATTTGTGAAGGATCAGGGAAAATTCATCGAGCTGCACTCCTGCGGAAGAAATATGCAGTAT
The DNA here is from genome assembly GCA_946491665.1 of uncultured Lachnospiraceae bacterium. GTDB lineage: Bacteria > Bacillota > Clostridia > Lachnospirales > Lachnospiraceae > Eubacterium_I. The sequence goes on from CAMLYL010000095.1 coordinate 9,537, forward strand.
GTTCCGGAAATGATCGAAATGGGAATTGATATGTGGACGCCTCAGATGAGAGCCAATGACGCGGATTTCCTCTACAATCATTACGGAAAACAGATGACCTTCTGCTTCGGCATGGAAATCCCCCATGACTGGAAGGAGGCGGAGATCCGCAAGGCGGTCCGTGATTTTGTAGATCACTATGGAGAGACCGGGCGGACCATGCTCTGGATCATGACGGATATGACAGATCCCGTACAGGATCAGGTGGCCAGAGATGAGCTGTATCATTATTCTCTGGAATATTATAATAAACTGTATCACCGGGATTAAAAGGGGGGAAATGTATGCTGACCAAAAGAGAAAATCTTCTGGAAACCATCCGCGGCGGAACTCCGGAACGATTTGTAAACCAGTATGAGTATATGGCCCTGGTAGCGGATCCGGTGTTTCTCGGCGCGCTGGGGAATTGTCCCAAAGGACAGACCTCTGTGAACGGATGGGGAGTTACCATCGAATTTCCGGATTATGTGCCGGGACCATTTCCCAATACCAGCGAAGAACTGAGAGTGATTAAGGACATCACGAAATGGAGAGATTATGTAAAGGCTCCTTCCACAGATTACCCGGAAGAGGCGTGGGCTCCTTTTGTGCAGGCAGCGGAAGCCGTAGACCGGAAGGAACAGTTTGTGGCTCCTATGGTAGCGCCCGGAATGTTTGAAAAGGTCCATTATTTAATGGGAATGGAAGAAGCTATGATGGCTTTTTATGAAGAGCCGGAGGCAATGCATGAACTGATTGATTTTCTGGCGGATTTTGAGATCGCCCATGCCAAAGAGGTTATTGCCAGAATGCATCCGGACGCGCTGTTCCATCACGATGACTGGGGAAGCCAGAAATCCTCTTTCCTGTCTCCGGAGATGTTCCGGGAATTCTTTGTACCGGCGTACAAGAAAATCTACGGATTCTGGAAAGAAAACGGAGTGGAGCTGATTGTACATCACAGCGATTCTTACGGGGCGAATCTGGTGCCCTCCATGATTGAGTGCGGAATTGATATCTGGCAGGGAGCCATGTCCACAAACAATATTCCGGAGCTAATCAAACAATACGGCGGAAAGATTTCTTTCCACGGCGGAATCGACAACGGAAAAGTGGACAGGGCAGACTGGACGGAAGAACTGGTTATGGAAGAGACGAGAAAAGCCTGCGAAGCCTGCGGAAAATTATATTTTATTCCCGGCACCACCATGG
>CAMLYL010000096.1 GCA_946491665.1 uncultured Lachnospiraceae bacterium
AGAGCAGAATATTATGGCGGGAATGGGGAAACGTCCGGATTATGACAGAGTAGCCGGATTTATCCGCCGTTTTCAGCTGGAGGGACTGGAGAAGCGTCTGCCGTCCCAGCTTTCCGGAGGCCAGAAGCAGCGTGTGGCTCTTGCGCGTATGATGGCGGCAGAGCCGGAAATCCTTCTGCTGGATGAGCCGCTGTCTGCACTGGACAGTTTTTTAAAGTGGCAGATGGAGGAAGAACTGATGGAGATTCTCAGTACTGTGAAAAAGACGGTGCTTTTTGTTTCTCACAGCAGGGACGAAGTTTATCATCTTTGTCACAGTGTCTGTGTTCTGGAGAACGGACATGTGGAGACAATACAGGAGAAAAAAGACTTTTTCGCAAATCCCCGGACGGTGGCAGCGGCCAGAATTTCCGGCTGTCGGAATCTGTCAGAAGCGAAAAGAATGTCAGATCACACGCTTTATGCAGTGAACTGGAATATTTCCTTCCGGCTGAAGCGGGAAATTCCCAGGGATCTTGCTTTTGTGGGGATCCGTGCGCATTATATAGAGGTTTTGGATGATGATGCGCAGGCGGCATGGGAAGTCGGCAATTGTTCAGAGACACAATATGCAGAGAAAAATGAAAAGAACGGCGGAAGCCGGATGGAGAACGGAGCAGTGCTGCGGGTCAGTCATCTGATGGAGCAGCAATTTGAGTCCGAGCTGGTGTTAAATTGCAATTCGGAGGACGGAACCCAGATTCGGCTGCTGCTGGAAAAGCAAAAGGCAGAGCTGCTTTCGCGCAGGAAAACGCTGGCGATCCGGATTCCGGAGGATGCTTTGCTTTTGCTGCGGAAGTAGAATCAGTAAAAAACATAATAATAACATGCAAAAAATAAAAATACTAAAATAAAAATAAATAAAACATAAAATAAGTAAATTAATATGCGGAAACGGAATGAATAGAGACTCTATCTGGATTGCGGGGGAAATTTTGCCGTATTATAATATCCATGATGCAAAGACTGAAAGCGTGTCTGGAACAGACTGTGCGTCATAGGGGCAGACAGGTTTTTGTCTCCGATTATCATAAATAACAGGCGGATATTTCCCGCTGTGCAGAGAGGTGGAAACATATGAATTACGGTTATTACAATTATTACATCACCGATATTGAAGAAGATGTATCGGCAATCAGGGCAGAGCTTGAGAAGTATGCGGATAAGATTGTTGTGGAATCGCTTTCATCAGCTCCGAAGTATTTCGAACTGCTGAATCAGGTGAAGGAGGGAGATGCTGTTTATGTTTATGATATTCAGCGTTCCTGCGGCGGTCTGGGCGATCTGGTGGATACGCTGAAGCTGCTGTCAAATAAAGGGGTAAAGTTTGTTTCGATCCGGGATGATATTGTGGTGGATGATTCGGAGATCGGCAAATGTACGCTTAAAGCTTTACTTGTAGCACATACACTGACAGGAGTGGATCCGATTCACGGAAAATTTTGTTAAATGAAAAATAGACAGATGGATATGCATTGGTTGAGGAAACAGATACGTATCCGTCTGTTTTAAAAATTAAAGAAAAATTTATTCAGAATATTGTAAAAAAGTGTTTGACAAGGACTGGAAAATAGTGTATATTATGATTCGTGCTCAGCACAATGTATAGTATGTGCGCGAGTGGCTCAGTTGGTGGAGCACGACCTTGCCAAGGTCGGGGCCGCGGGTTCGAGTCCCGTCTCGCGCTTAAGTGAAAAATGAATCATCCGGCAGGATGGTTCATTTTTTTATGTACAGTCAGATAGGAATACCCCGAACCTGTATTATTATGCAGGCCGGGGTATTTTTATTGCACAGAAAACGGGGATCCTGTGCAATAAAAACGCTGTGTTAAGAAGTGAAGGAGATAACGTAAACTTATCGTAAACTATTTTGACGTTTTCATTCACGATACAGATATACGGCAGCGGTATAATATATCTTGTAACAAATAATTAAGATATGTTTTGCCAGAAGAAACCGATGAAATATGATTGGAGGCACCGGATATGAATGAGAGAAAGGCAGAAGGCAGTACAGGCAGAAGAATGGTGACGCTGCTTCTTACAAGACATCATGATCCATTCAGCAATTATATCTGCCATGTCAGCAAAAGTCCCTATTCCCATGCATCTATATCTATTGATCCAGAGCAGAAAAAATTTTATAGCTTTAATAAAAAAGGATTTGTAGAGGAATATCCTGGAAACCGGAAAAGAAGTAATATAAGTATGAGTATTCGTATATTTGTAACGGAAGAAGTTTACACCAGACTAAAAAATGAGATAGATCATTTTCCATCGGTTCGGTGTGTATATTATGGCGCAGTATAAAATATTCATTAGAGGAAAGGAAACATAGAAATGCTAAAAAAGAGAATTCGGATTAAAAATAAATATATAGAGATCCCACTGATTCAGGGAGGGATGGGAATCGGCATCAGCCGCTGCAGGCTGGCGGGGGCTGTGGCAAAAGAGGGAGGAATGGGTGTGCTCTCCACGGCGCAGATCGGATATGACGCTCCGGATTTCAAAAGGCACCCGGAGGAGACCAACCTGGAGGTTCTGCCGGTACAGATCCGGAAAGCAAGGGAGCTCTCCGGAGGAAACGGCATGATCGGAGTCAATATTATGGCGGTTACCCAGTTATATGGGGACTATGTCAGAACCGCCTGTGAGGCAGGTGTGGACGCGATTATCACAGGCGCAGGGCTTCCCACGGATCTTCCAAAGTATGCGGCCGGTTATGATGTTGCCATAGCGCCGATTGTTTCCACGGAAAAATCCGCAAAGGTCATTCTGAAGTTCTGGGATAAACGATATCAGAGGACAGCTGATTTCCTGGTGATTGAAGGCCCGCAGGCGGGCGGTCATCTGGGATTCAGTCCGGAGGAACTGGCGCAGGTGGAACAGATCGATTATGACGGCGAGATAAAGAGAATACTGGGGGTAAAAGAAATATATGAAGAGAAGTATCAGGTAAAAATACCGGTATTTGTGGCAGGTGGGATTTTTTCAAAAGAAGACGTCCGCCACGCATTGTCGCTGGGCGCGGACGGAGTACAGGCAGCCAGCCGGTTTGTGGCCACAGAGGAATGTGACGCCAGCGATGCCTTTAAGTATGCATATATATTTGCTGATGAAGAGGATATCGCGATTATTAAAAGTCCGGTGGGAATGCCGGGACGGGCGGTGAAAAACAAATTTATTGAAAAAGTGCAGAATGCTCCGGGCGGAGTGAAAGGCTGCTATAATTGTCTGAAGGCATGCAATCCGGCAACTGCGGAATACTGTATTTCCCAGGCGCTGATCAATGCTGTGGAAGGAAATCTGGATGAAGGTCTTATTTTCTGCGGACTGCGGACCGGTGAAATCAGGGAGATTTCTACTGTACGCCAGGTAGTGGAGGAATTGCTGGAATGCTGAGCGATTTATTTTCTGAAAAAATACGCCAGAAGCGGAAAAGAAATGTTATACTTTAAAAATGAATCTGTAATCCGGTTTGTGGAAAGATTCAGAAAAGAGATTTATGGAGTGAATGGAGATGGCTGCGATACTTATTGTAGAAGATGACAGAAATATACGTTTGCTGACGGCGGCAAGACTTTCTGATCTGTATACGGTGGTCAGTGTCTGCGACGGCGTGGAAGCGCTGGAGCGGATTTATCAGGGAGGGATTGATCTGGTGATCGCAGATATTATGATGCCGAGAATGGACGGCTTTGAGCTGCTGAGAACACTGCGGTCTCAGGGATATACCATGCCTTTTCTCATGTTGACGGCCAAAGACGGCATGGAGGATATGGAGAAGAGTTTTTCTCTGGGAACAGATGATTATATGACCAAGCCTTTCAGCAGCGATGAACTGAAATGGCGGGTGAGCGCGCTGCTGCGGCGGGCAAGAATCGCTCAGAACAAGAAAATCGTAATCGGAGATGTTGTGGTTGATTCTGAAAAGTATGCGATATACTCTGATGAAGAATATATTGAGCTTCCGAAAAAAGAATTTGAGCTTCTTTTCCGTCTGCTGTCGTATCCGGACCAGATTTTTTCCAAGGAGCAGCTGTTGGACAGTATCTGGGGAGTGGCTTCCGGATCCGGGGAGGATACGGTAAAAACTCATATCAGCAGAATCCGTAACCGTCTGGCGAACATCAGTGAGTTTCATATTATAACGATTAAAGGACTTGGATATAAGGCGGATATCCGGCGGCGGGGAATGTAGAAAGGACAGACCGGTGATCAGACAAATACAGAAAATCGAAATCGGAAAAATCATGCGCAAATTTGTGCTGCAGCTGATTATCGTGGTTGTCAGCCTGATTGTAGTTGTTAATGTATGTTATCTCTTCCTGACATGGCTCAGTCACAGGGTGTTTCATATTGAAAACGTGTATCTGCAGTCGGAATACCGTCTGTTGGGAACGCTGGTGATTACTCTGGGTATATTGATCTTTATTTTTGCTTCTATCTATCGGAGAAGAAAAAAGGAAGTGGTGACGCTGGCGGATCATATTGAACGGGTGGCTGCAGGAGACTTTGCCACCAGAATTCAATATGATGAGAAAGAATCCCTGGCTTATATTTACCGGGATTTTAATCAGATGGTGGAAGAACTGGACAGCGTACAGGTGCTGAAAAATGATTTTATCAACAATTATTCCCATGAATTTAAAACGCCCATTTCATCGATCAATGGTTTTGCGGAGCTCCTGCTGGAGAAAGAACTGCCGCCAGAAACACAGAAAATGTATCTGGAAATTATCAGGGACGAGTCAGAGCGTCTGTCAAGACTGACAACGAATACACTGCTTCTGTCAAAGCTTTCTTCCCAGAAAATTGTTTCACAAACAGAGCGGTATGCGCTGCATGAACAGCTGCGGCAGTGTGCCATGATACTTTCACCTCAATGGCTGGAAAAGGAACAGACATTCAGCGGAGAATTTGCTGAGGCTGAGTTTGAGGGAAATAAAGAGCTGCTGCGGCACGTATGGCTGAATCTTATTGGAAATGCGGTAAAATATACTCCTGTGGGCGGAGAAATTTCAGTAGAATTAAAACAGGAAGGGGAATGGATTGCGGTTCGTGTTTCTGATACGGGAATGGGAATGAATGACGAAACGCTGGAACATCTTTTTGATCCTTATTATCAGGGAGATCGTTCCCGTTCCAGCCAGGGACTCGGGCTGGGGCTCGCGATTGCAAAACAGATTGTGGATCTGTGTCACGGCGAGATCAGAGTAAAAAGCTGTGTGAATGAAGGCAGTGAATTTGCGGTTCTGCTTCCGGCGCAGAAAGGATGAGCGGTCGGGGATTCTGATTTTATGTATATTTTCCGAAAAATGGCATATGCTTTACAAACAAGGAAAAGGGGAAAGTGTGCATGAGCTCAAAGACGAAAATCGTAGTTCTTCATATGAAGGAAGTAATATATACTGTCATATTTATTGTTCTGGCAATTGTGCTGATTTGTCTTCTGGTTTTCATGTTCGGTCCGGGGAAGAAGAACAGACAGGCGGAGGAGACAGCGGTTTATAATCCGGGTGTTTATACTTCGTCGATTCAGCTGGAAGGGCAGACTCTGGATGTGCAGGTAGTAGTTGATGAAGATCATATCAACGGAGTTTCGCTGGTAAACCTGGATGAGACGGTAGCGACCATGTATCCGCTGCTGGAGAGCTCCATGGACAGTATCAGCCAGCAGATCTGCGAAGATCAGTCTCTGGATCATATTTCCTATACGGTGGAAAATCAGTACACGGCCACGATCCTTGTGGACGCGGTAGAAAAGGCATTGGAAAAAGCGAAGGTCAGTGACGGAGACACGGCATCTGAATAGATAATAAAAAGCAGGAGGCCTTTTATGGTCTCCTGCTCCGATTTTCCATTATAAATATTATAAACCGCCCATGTAATCAGAAATCGCGGATAGGTCAACCTGAACCTCCGATACAGGCCGCTGTTCCTGATAGAAAGTTACGCCTGAATAAATGATCCATGCCGCGATGACAATTACAATAATGGGAACGATGACCTTTACCAGTCTCTGCTGCCGTTTTGTCTTCTGAACTTCTCTTTTACGGTTCTTTTTTTCTTCTTTATACCGATCAACCTTTGCCTGACTCATCTGAGCAACTCCTTTACAACATCATTGAATTCAGTACACCCTCCCACTAAACTCGAAATACGTCATGAAGTGTCCGGGTATCACTCCCGCAAAGCCTGAAAATACTTCGCTAAGTGTTCATAGTATAGCACAAAATGGATATTTTCGTCAAATTCTTCTGCTTTTTCCGGGGAAAATAACAACAAAAAATATTTCTTTTCTTCCGGCAGTTATTGTGTATAATATAGACAGAAAAATATTACGGAGGAGATATAATATGCTGGAAGCAGGAATCAAAGGAGAACAGAAGACAGAGGTTGTATATGAAAATACAGCTACGGCAGTGGGAAGCGGCGTGCTGGAAGTGTTTGCCACTCCCTGTATGCTGGCGCTGATGGAGAAAACAGCGTGCGACAGTGTAATTCCCTATCTGGAAGAGGGATGGGGCACTGTGGGAACACAGGTCAATATCAGTCATGTGGCCGCTACGCCCATCGGCATGACGGTGCGCTGTGAGAGTGAGCTGACGCTGGTTGACGGGCGCAGACTGGAATTCACGGTAAAGGCATATGATGATGCGGGATTGATTGGAGAGGGAACTCATGAACGCTTTATGGTGAACAATGAGAAGTTCCAGAATAAGGCAAATGGAAAACTGGTGAAATAAGTCGGGCAGCCCTGGCCGCAGCGAAATGAAAAACAGACTGGTGTAGGTAAATCTGCACAGTCTGTTTTATTTTTTTGATGAATCAGGTAAAGTGCGGCCGGGAATTCCTTTTTTTTAAATCTTTCATTGACAGATGAACGGATTGTATTTAAAATAATACATAAGCTGTATACATAATACATCTTGTAAATGACGAAGCCTGAATCTGCAGGAGTCAGACAGCGGCACAGTATCAGCGGCGGTCATATTCCGGGCCGCACAGTTACGACGAACGAGGGAAAGAGTATGGATGAGATTAGTTTAAAAGCACTGGCAAAAATCAATCTGGGACTGGATGTTTTGGGAAAACGGGAGGACGGATATCATGAAGTCCGTATGATTATGCAGACCATTCACCTGTATGACCGGGTAGAAATTAAAAAGACAAAGTCCCCCCACATTCATGTGGAAACGAATCTGTTTTATCTGCCGGTTGATGAGAATAATCTGGTATATAAAGCGGCAAAATTAATGAAAACAGAGTTTAAAATTAAGGAAGGCGTACGCATTACCCTGCAGAAGTTTATTCCGGTGGCGGCCGGAATGGCGGGAGGAAGCTCTGATGCGGCGGCTGTTATGGTGGGAATGAACCGTATTTTCAATCTTGGCGTCAGGCAGAGCCGTCTGATGGAACTGGGGCTTAAGATCGGAGCGGATGTTCCTTTCTGCATTATGCGCGGAACTGCCCTGGCGGAGGGGATCGGCGAGAAACTGACAGCGCTTCCGCCGATGCCGAAGTGCCCGATTCTGATCGCAAAACCGGCGGTTTCTGTATCTACGAAGCATGTGTATGAGCAGCTTCATCTGACGGAGGCGACAGAGCATCCGAATATTGATCTGATCGCAGAGAATCTGAAAAAGAAAAATCTGAAGGGCGTGGCGGAGAATATGGGAAATATTCTTGAGACAGTCACTGTAAAGGAGTTTCCTGTGATCCGGGAGATTAAAAAGCTTATGAAAGAAAACGGCGCTCTGGGCGCTATGATGACCGGAAGCGGTCCTACTGTTTTCGGAATATATCACAATGAAAAAGATATCAGAAAAGCCTATGACGCTCTGAAGCAGTCAGGACTTGCGAAGAATGTCTATACGTCTGATATTCATAATAACAGACGCTGAGATAAAAATAAATGGTTTGACAGGAGGAATATAAGGGAAAGGGGAACTGATGATGACAGATAATTTGGAACTTCAGATGGATGCGTATCTGCCGCTGCGTGATGTGGTGTTTCATACTCTTCGAACAGCAATTTTAAAAGGTGACCTGAAGCCGGGAGAGCGTCTGATGGAGCTGCAGCTCGCAGCGAAGCTGGGCGTCAGCCGGACGCCGATCCGGGAGGCGATCCGGATGCTGGAGCAGGAAGGGCTGGCCATCACCATTCCGAGAAAAGGCGCCGAGGTGGCGAGGATGACGGAGAAGGATATGGAGGATGTGCTCCAGATCAGGACAGCTCTGGAGGAGCTGGCGATCGGTCTCTCCTGTCAGAAGATCACTGCGGCGGAGCTGACAGAGCTGCAGGCTGCCATGGAGCAGTTTGTGGAGATGACAAAGACGGATAATATTGCGGAGGTTGCCAGAGCAGATGTGAATTTTCACGATGTGCTCTATAAGGCGTCAGATAATCCGAAACTGCTGGGGCTTTTAAATAATCTGCGGGAACAGATGTACCGCTACCGGGTTGAGTATCTGAAGGACAGAACGATCTATCCTCAGCTGATTGAGGAACACCACCAGATGTACGAAGCTCTCCGGGAAAAGGATGCCGACAAGGCTGCCGCCTATACCAGAAAGCATTTGGAAAATCAGGCGGAGGCTGTGAAGAAGATTATCAGGGAACAGGAATAAAATCAGATATTTACTGCATAATAAGGGAGTAAGCCGAGATGGCCTGCTCCTTTTTTTGTGGCATGGAAAATCTTTTGTATTTTGTAAATCGGAGGAACATATGGAAAATCAGGCAGTTTCGAAAAACCTGGATGAAAATATTATGTGGTGGAAGCAGCAGTTTTCAAACTGCGCCGATATTAAGATGCTTGGCATGTGTCTGGGAAAGGATATGGATGTGCGGGCGTTTCTGACTTATGTGGAGATCACCGGCGGCAGTTTTATGATTGAGAAAAGCACGCTGGGGAATCTGCTGTCCGGGCTGAACCGGCTTTCCGGAGAGGAAGTGCTGGAAAAGATCCGGGAGAACGGTATGGGTGTTTCCGATGCGGTGCCTTTTGCCACCATGTCGGAAGCGGCGGACGCCATGCTAACCGGTGATACGGTGATTTTTGTGGACGGGTTTGACCGGGCGGTAAAAATACCTGATAAAGGATATCCGGCCATGACCCTGCAGGAAGTGAAATCAGAAAAATCGATTCGGGGAAGCAACGAGGCATTCAGTAATTCCATTAAACAGAATACGGCGCTGATCCGGAAACGTCTCAGGTCTCCGGATGTGAAGGTCTGGGAGAAGAAGGTAGGAGTGCGGACAAAGACAAATGTGGATATTATGTACCTGGAAGGTCTGATTTATCCGGAATTTCTGGAAGAAATGGAGCGGCGGCTGGACCGGTTTACGATTGACGGCGTGCAGGATATCGGAATGATTCAGCAGCTGTCTGAAAAATACTGGTATTCCCCGTTTCCCCAGTTTCAGTCTACACAGCGGCCGGATCGGGCAGCCATGGCGATTCTGGAGGGCCGGATGGTGGTGCTGATGGATAATTCGCCGGAAGTCCTGATCTTCCCTACGGATTATAATTCTTTCATCAAGACTGCGGATGATTACTACAATCGATGGGAAATAGCATCCTTTACCAGAATACTGCGGTATATCGCGTCGTTTCTGGCTATGGTACTGCCTGGACTTTACCTGGCGGTGACGAATTTTCATACACAGATTCTGCCAACACAGCTGCTGATGTCTTTTGCGGCTGCGAGGCAGGGGGTTCCCTTTCCGGGAGTGGTAGAACTGCTTCTTATGGAAATATCCTTTGAACTTCTGAGAGAGGCGGGGATACGACTGCCCGGCGTTATGGGAAATACGATTGGTATAGTCGGCGGTCTGATTATCGGACAGGCGGCAGTGGACGCCAATATTGTCAGTCCGATGGTAGTGATTGTGGTGGCTTTTACGGCGTTATGTTCTTTTGCGATACCCAATGAAGAGTTTGCCACTGCCTTCCGGCTGCTGAAGTTTGTATTTATCGGCTTATGTGCGGCCTGGGGATTTTACGGATTTCTGGTGGGACTGCTGTTTTTGCTGGTGCATCTGTCACAGCTGGAAAGCTTCGGTCTGCCATATTTTACTCCGTTCGTGGGTGCGGATCTGAATGGAAATGCGGATGAAGAGGACAGTTTTGTGCGTCCGCCGTCTGCTCTTTTAAAGCGCAGACCGGTATATGCCAATGATAAAAACCGGGTGCGGCTGCGGATCCGGGGCCGGAAAAAGTACAGATAAAAATAGGCGGATCAGAAATGAGGCATACAGGGAGTTAATATGAAAAAGCAGACAGAGACCGCTTCTCAGGCAGTGTTTAATCAGAGGCATCGTATTTTTTCAAATAATTACAAAATATCTCCCAGGCAGGTTCGACGGGCTGTGACACTGGAGATCTTCGGAGCCAGCTCGCTTCTGCTGCCGGGCTATCTGGCAGAAACCAGCGGAATCGAAGGCGTGGCTGCGCTGCTGATCGGGGGAGCTGCGGCAATGGCCCTTCTTGCGGTGTGGAACCGGCTTGCGGGAAAATGTGATTTCTCGGTGGAAGAGGATCTGAAACACAGAAATACGGAGGTCGGAAATCTGTGGTTTCGGAGGGTTCTGCAGGTGGCGGCCGGTACGGGCG
>CAMLYL010000097.1 GCA_946491665.1 uncultured Lachnospiraceae bacterium
AACCCGTGGCCTCCACACTGCCAGTGTGGCGCGCTCCCAACTGCGCTAATGCCCCATAATATTTAACGGAGACGGCGGGATTCGAACCCGCGAGCCGGGATGAACCGGCTAACTGATTTCGAGTCAGCCCCGTTATGACCACTTCGATACGTCTCCATGGATTATTATTATAAATGTTTTCGAAATAGGCGTCAATTCTTTTTTTGTTTTTCGTAAAATTATAGTCTCCCGGCATAATCTGCCTTTTCCGGAGATGTGTGCGGGTAACGTTGACAAACTTTGACTTGAATGATAACATCAAAACGATTAAACTGATAACTGTAAAGTGGATAAGTATGTTATTAAAAAATTAAAAATAAGAAAAGAGAGGTATGGCTATGGCAGACAAGAGAGAGTATATACCGAATGCGGGTCAGACTTACCAGCCCGTATCGGACAATATCTATGTAGATCTGATGTCCTTTGAACACCCGGCCAGGCCGGAGCCGGAACTGCCGTCCCTGGAGCTGACGCAGGAGGCTGTGGAAAAGGGCTATGTGCTTCCCTCGCAGAAACAGCATTTTCTTCCGGGGCTGACATCTGAGATGCTGGACTGGTTCTGGGCAAATATGGAAAAAGGCTATTATCTGTGGGCTCCGGGTTCCCACAAGAAGTTTACCTGGATAAAGTCCCCGGCAGAGGTTGGGTTTGAAAAGTCTGTGCATATGATTGCGGAGACAGTCGGAAAAGGAATTCCGGTGTTCGGCGGAGAGGGCGTAGAGATTCACCGTCTGGAACTGACTCCCTTTTTCCCTTTTACAACCTGTCTGAAACATGTGATCTGTGAGGGGGTTTTCAATGATCTGGGAGAACTGGTAGATTCCACGATCCACATGTGGGAAGACGTGGAAGGCGGTATTGTGCACATTACGGCTACCGTAGCGAATTCCAGATGTTCCATGCCTCCCGCGTTTGTGATGGATCTGATCAAAGAGAATCCGGATTATAAGCCGACGCCGAACTGGGCGACAGATCATGAGGATTATGAAGCCAGTCAGTGGCCTGTGTTCCTTCCGAAACTGTATGATCTTTGGAAGAATCATCCGGATCCGTCCCAGAGTGTTCCCTGCAATCTGGAGGTATATCTGGGTGAAGATGGGAAATACCATTATGTGACGGAAAACGGACCGATAGAGGTTCAGGCATAGGGCAGAGGATATTTGCGGATATAATATAAAACGGGAGGAAAAGGAAATGAAAAGAATCGGAATTTTGACCAGCGGCGGAGATTGCCAGGCGCTGAATGCCGCTATGCGCGGTGTTGTAAAGGGCCTGAGTCACAGTGTGGACGATCTGGAGATTTACGGGTTTTATGATGGTTACAAGGGTCTGATTTATGGAAATTACAGACTGCTGACTTCCTCCGATTTTTCCGGAATTCTCACGAAAGGCGGTACGATTCTGGGAACCTCCAGACAGCCGTTTAAACTGATGCGGGTGCCGGATGAGAACGGTCTGGACAAAGTAGAAGCAATGAAACATACGTATCATAAGCTGAATCTGGACTGTCTGGTAATCCTGGGCGGAAACGGAACACAGAAAACCGCGAATCTGCTCCGGGAAGAGGGTCTGAATGTAATCCATCTTCCGAAGACAATCGATAATGATATCTGGGGAACAGATATTACGTTCGGTTTTCAGAGTGCGCTGAATATTGCGACAGATACCATAGATTACATTCATACGACAGCAGCTTCCCATAACCGGGTATTCATTGTAGAAATTATGGGACATAAAGTAGGCTGGCTGCCGCTTCACGCAGGAATTGCCGGCGGAGCAGACATTATCCTGATACCGGAGATTCCTTATAATATTAATAAGGTAGTGGAGGCAATCGACAAACGTACCAAACAGGGGAAAGGCTTTACGATTCTGGCGGTGGCAGAAGGCGCTATCTCGAAGCAGGATGCGAAGCTCTCCAAGAAAGAACTGAAGGCAAAGATCAAAAAGAGCAAGTATCCGTCTGTATCTTATGAAGTTGCGGCCCTGGTGGAGGAAAAAACAGGACGTGAAGTCCGGGTGACGGTACCCGGACATATGCAGAGAGGCGGAAGTCCCTGTGCTTTTGACCGTGTGCTCTGTACACAGCTGGGAGCGGCTGCGGCGCAGGCGATTCTTGATGAAGATTACGGATGCATGATCGGCATGGTTAACGGCAGAACAGAACGGATTCCTCTGGAGGAGGTGGCCGGGAAACTGAAGACAGTGGATCCCGACTGTCAGCTCATTCAGGAGGCAAAACAGATTGGTATCTGTTTTGGAGATTAATTGATAAAAGAAGGAGCCGAATATGTCATACACGGCTTTATATCGGAAATACCGGCCTGCTCAGTTTGAAGAAGTGAAGGGGCAGGAACACATAGTAACAACATTAAAAAATCAGATTAAGGCGGGGCGGATCGGTCATGCCTACCTGTTTTGCGGAACCCGCGGAACCGGAAAGACGACAGTGGCCAAGATTTTTGCCCGGGCTGTAAATTGCGAGAATCCGCAGGATGGCAGTCCCTGCGGGGAATGTTCCTCCTGCAGAGCCATTGCGGAGGGAACCTCTATGAACGTGATCGAGATCGACGCGGCTTCCAACAACGGTGTGGAAAATATCCGCCAGATCCGCGAAGAGGTTTCCTACTCTCCCACGGAGGGGCGGTATAAGGTTTATATTATCGACGAGGTGCATATGCTTTCCATCGGCGCTTTTAATGCGCTTCTGAAAACGCTGGAGGAGCCGCCCTCCTATGTGATTTTCATTCTGGCTACGACGGAGTCCCACAAGATTCCGGTAACCATTTTATCGCGCTGCCAGAAATATGATTTCCGGCGTATTTCCATCGAAACGATTTCCGGCCGGCTGATGGACCTGATGCGGAAAGAGCAGGTGGATGTGGAGGAAAAGGCGATTCGTTATGTTGCTAAGGCAGCAGACGGTTCCATGCGTGATGCGCTGAGTCTTCTGGATCAGTGTATTGCATTTTATCTGGGAGAGAAGCTGACCTACGACCATGTGCTGGATGTGCTGGGAGCCGCAGATACGGAGGTGTTCAGCAGACTGTTTCGGGCGGTACTGGCAGGAAATGTAACAGAATCCATCTGTGTGCTGGAGGAGCTGATTATCCAGGGCCGGGAGCTGGGACAGTTTGTGACGGATTTTGTCTGGTATCTGCGGAACCTTCTTCTGGTGAAAGGGTCCGATCAGATGGAGGATGTGCTGGATATGTCCAGCGAGAACCTGGCGCTTCTGAAAGAAGAGGCGCAGATGGTGGAGAGCGATGTGATTATGCGCTATATCCGGGTGTTCTCCGAGCTTTCCGGACAGATTCGATATGCGCCTCAGAAGAGGGTGCTGATTGAGATTGCGCTGATCAAACTGTGCCGTCCCTCCATGGAAACAACGCAGGATGCTCTGGCAGACCGGATTGCCCGTTTGGAACGGCAGATGGAAAGCGGCGTGGTTTTGCAGGCTCCGGTACAGCAGACTGGTTACCGGGCACAGGAGCAGCAGGCGCAGTCTGCCCGGAAAGGACCGGAGCTGCCGAAAGCGATTCCGGATGATATCAGACAGGTTGTAAAGAACTGGCGGTCTGTGATCCAGGAGCTTCCGGGGCTGGTGCGTTCCTATCTGAAATACGCGCATCTGAGCCTCGGCGGCGATAATAAATTAATGCTGGTGTTTGACGATGATATGGCATATACTTATATCAATGAGGGAACACATAAGCAGGAAATCGAAAAGCTGATATCCGACAGGATCGGAAAAGAGATCGAATTGGTGATCCGACAGAACGAGTCGGGGCGTCCCTTTGAGGAAAATTATGTGGATCTGGAAAAGATCGTGCATATGGATATTGAAATTGAAGATGAATAACAGACAGAAAGGAGCCTATATAGATGGCAAAAGGAAGAGGCGGTTATCCGGGTGGAATGCCTGGAAACATGAATAATCTGATGAAGCAGGCGCAGAAAATGCAGCGTCAGATGGAAGAAGCGACAAAAGAGCTGGAAGAGAAGGAAGTGACAGCATCCGCAGGGGGCGGAGCTGTGGAAGTGACTGTTTCCGGTAAAAAGGAAGTTGTGAAAATCAAGCTTGCAGAGGAAGTGGTGGATCCGGATGATATAGAGATGCTGGAAGATCTGATTATGGCGGCTACAAATGAGGCGCTGCGCCAGATGGAAGAGCTTTCTCAGCAGTCCATGTCCAAAATCACAGGCGGACTTGGCGGAGGATTTCCTTTCTGATGGATTATTATAGCAAGCAGATCAGCAAGCTGATTGAGGAGTTGTCTTCGCTTCCGGGGATAGGAAGCAAGTCTGCTCAGCGCCTGGCCTTTCATATTTTAAATATGCCGGAGGACCGGGTGGAAAAGCTGGCGGATACTATTGTGGATGCCAGACATAATATCAGGTACTGTAAAACCTGCTGTACGCTGACGGATGCGGAGGAGTGTCCCATCTGCAGGAATCCGTCGCGGAATCACCGGATGATTATGGTGGTGGAGAATACACGGGATCTGGCAGCCTATGAGAAGACCGGAAAATACGATGGTGTTTATCATGTTCTTCACGGTGCGATTTCACCTATGCTGGGCATTGGCCCCGGTGATATCAGATTAAAGGAACTGATCAAACGTCTGGAGGGAGATGTGGATGAAGTGATTATCGCCACCAACTCCAGTCTGGAGGGGGAGACTACAGCGATGTATATCAGCAAGCTGATCAAACCGACAGGAATCCGGGTTTCGCGTATCGCCAGCGGCGTGCCGGTGGGCGGAGACCTGGAGTATATTGATGAGGTAACGTTGCTTCGCGCATTGGAAGGCAGAGTGGAGCTTTAAAAATAACAAGAGAAAGGGAGCACGATCATGACAAATTTGGAACTTGAAAAAATTGCTGTCGAGGTGCGCAAAGGAATTATTACAGCCGTACACAGCGCAAAATCTGGTCATCCGGGAGGATCTTTATCTGCGGCTGATATTTTTACGTATCTCTATTTTGTGGAGATGAATGTGGATCCGGAAAATCCGAAGGATGAGAACCGTGACCGGTTTGTTCTTTCGAAAGGGCATGTGGCGCCGGGATTATATTCCGCGCTGGCACAGAGAGGATATTTTCCGGTGGAGGAGCTTACCAGTCTCCGTCACATCGGAGCCAGACTGCAGGGACATCCGGATATGAAGCATATTCCGGGTGTGGATATGTCCAGCGGATCTCTGGGACAGGGATTTTCTGCCGCAGTGGGAATGGCGCTGGCAGGAAAGATGGACGGCAAAGATTATCGCGTATATTCACTTGCCGGAGACGGCGAGATTCAGGAGGGCCAGATCTGGGAGGCTGCCATGTTTGCAGGTCACAGAAAGCTGGACAACCTGGTGCTGATTGTAGATAATAATGGTCTGCAGATTGATGGAAATATTGCGGATGTCTGCTCACCCTATCCGATTGAGGATAAGTTCCGGGCATTTAATTTCCATGTAATTACTATTGACGGACACAATTTTGATGAAATTGCGTCAGCTCTGAAGGAGGCCCGTGAGACAAAGGGACAGCCTACGGCTATTGTAGCGAAAACTGTAAAGGGCAGAGGCGTTTCCTTTATGGAGAACGAGGCCGGATGGCATGGAAAAGCACCCAATGATGAGGAGTATGCCATTGCCATGGAAGATTTAAAGAAAGCAGGTGAAGCATTATGTCAGAAGTAAAGAAGATTGCCACCAGAGACAGCTACGGGAATGCGCTGGTAGAATTGGGAAAGGAACATGATAATCTTGTGGTTTTGGATGCGGATCTTGCAGGAGCAACCAAGACAGGCGTATTCAAAAAAGTATTTCCGGACCGGCATATCGACTGTGGTATTGCGGAAGGGAATATGATGGGCATTGCAGCAGGTCTTGCAGCCTGCGGGAAAGTACCCTTTGCCAGCTCTTTTGCTATGTTTGCAGCGGGACGGGCTTTTGAGCAGGTAAGAAACTCTATCGGATATCCTCACCTGAATGTGAAGATCGGCGCTACTCATGCGGGTATTTCCGTAGGAGAGGATGGCGCAACCCATCAGTGCAACGAGGATATTGCTTTGATGCGCGCGATTCCGGGCATGGTGATTATCAATCCCTGTGATGATGTGGAGGCCCGGGCGGCGGTGAAGGCTGCCTACGAGTATGTGGGACCGGTTTACATGCGTTTTGGCCGTCTTGCGATTCCGGTAATCAATGATGAGGAGAATTATCATTTTGAAATTGGAAAGGGAGTTACGCTGAAGGAAGGAAAGGATGTCACTGTCATTGCCACCGGGCTTTGTGTGAACGAGGCTCTGGAGGCGGCAAAACTTCTGGCAGCGGATGGTATTGATGCTGAAGTGATTAATATTCACACCATCAAGCCGCTGGATGAAGATCTGGTAGCTGCGTCTGCGCGGAAAACAGGAAAGGTGGTTACAGTAGAAGAGCATTCTGTAATCGGCGGCCTTGGAAGCGCAGTTTGTGATGCGCTCAGCGAGAAGGCTCCTACCCGCGTGATGAAGATCGGTATCAATGACTGCTTTGGTGAATCAGGTCCCGGTGCAGAGCTGATTAAGAGATATGGTCTGGATGCGGAAAGTATTTACAAAAAAGTAAAGTCTTTTGTATAAAGAACAGAAAACAGACAGGAAAGGAAGCTCACGGCAGAGATGCCGTGGGCTTTTTTGGCGCATGAAGACGGAACTTGCGAATTTTCCCTTTATAAATCGGCAAAAACTGCAGGATAGATATGATAAATTCTTTTTACATATCATATGAGCGGGAAGAGCGGATTATGAAAAAGAATGGGAAAGGAAGCGAATATCATCATGCAGAAAGAAGATAACAGAGAGTTCGTATTACCGAAGAATATACGGCAGATGGGTGCCTTTGGAGATACATATAAAATTTATGTGGAGGATTTTGTATATACCTATGTACACCAGTTTATACATCGGAGGAAAAAAGAAGATCTGGTGCTTGCTGCTGTTTTGCTGGGGAAAACTGTGCGTCAGGGGGAACAGGAGTATGTGTTTATCAGCGGGGCTCAGAAGGTGGAGTTTCAAATGACAGAGGACGATTCTGAACAGGAGCAGGATTCTGAACAGACGGAAGGGGAAGAAGGACGTCAGGAAAGAGAGGAGAGCCAGGGGGAAACCATGCAGACAATGGGAACTGACTCGGTTTTTTCCCGGCAGCAGGAATTCTGGGACAAGGTATATCAGCGGATCAAACAATATTTTGATGACTGTGAAATTCTCGGCTGGTATTTTAATCTGGACGGAAGTAATCTGGAAATAAACGCTCAGCTGCAGCAGTTTTTTGAATCAACATATAAGAAGGGGTCGCGTTTTCTGTATTTTGAGGATTCGTTGGAGAAAGAGGATGCTTTTTTTGTACAGGAACAGCACAGGCTGCAGCGGCTGACCGGGTATGCGGTATATTATGAAAAGAATCCTCAGATGCAGAATTTTATGATTGCGGAAAAGGAAAGGCTGACGCCGAAGCCGCTGAGGGATTCCTATGTCCGGGAAGATCGGGATGAAGTAGTGCAGAATTACCGGGCGATTATGAATAAGCTTAATGAAAAGCCTCAGAAGAAAAAGATACAGCCGGTAATTTATGTGGCCGGCGTTGCGGTACTGGCCGTGGTGGCAGCGACAGGAGTTACGCAGATTGGAAATTATCAGAACCTCAAAGTGCTGGAACAGACAATGCAGACATTGTCCGGAGCGGTGGATGAAGCGCCGGCAGAGGCAGGCACAGCAGAAGATACAGGTGAGAGTCAGAACGAAAGTGAGGAAACGCAGACTGAGGACGGAGCGGATGAAAGCGCTCAGACTGCAGCGACATCCGGCGGAAATAATGAAGCGGATGCTTCCGGGGCGGATCAGACAGCCGGAGAGGCAGAAAGCGGCGCCGGAGCCACAGACGTCCAGGCAGAAAATGAAGCATCGGGCGCCTCTGCAGCAGAAGAAACAACGGCAGGCAGTGCGGATACGGGAGCTGCAGATTCCGCGCAGCAAACAACAGCGGCGCCGTCAGACTATTATATTGTAAAAAAGGGGGACAGCCTGGTATCGATCAGCAGGGCAATCTATAACACCAGCAGCAAAGTGGAAGAGATATGCCGGTTAAACAATATTGAAAATATGGATATGATTTATGAGGGACAGAAATTACTGCTCCCATAAAGGAATTGCCGGAACAGCTGTGAGCAGCGGCATGCGGGCCGGACTTTTTGGTAAAAAAATTGAAATCCCGGCGTCTTTATGATATACCTATTAGTATACTTCCCATATGCGGGAGCGATTTGGAGGAATGAATGGAGAACAGAGGAAAAAACAGTCTTCATATGGTAGAGACCAACTGGGATGAAATAGAAGAAAAGATCAGAAAGCACCGTCTGAAGCGTCTGAAACGGCTGGCTGTTATAGTCGGTATCTGTCTGGCGGCTGTCATTGCCTATTATGTCTTTATGCAGCATAAATCATATACGGATTATACTGTAAGGGAGGAAATTTCCCGGACAGACACACCGGCGACTCATTATGTGGCGTACGGAGAGGGGTTCCTGAAATACAGCAATGACGGAGTCTCTTATGAGAATGTGAACAGTGATGTGATCTGGAACCAGAGCTATGAGATGGAAAATCCCATGGTTTCTGTCTGTGAGTCATATGTTGCAGTGGCTGACCGGCAGGGTGATAAGATTTTTGTGCTGAACGAAGATGGTCTGCAGGGAGAGATTACCGTGAGTATGCCGATTGCCAGAATAGATGTTGCGGCCCAGGGGACGGTGGCGGTTCTGATGGAAGAGAGCGGGACCGGATATCTGTCTTTGTATAACAGGGGGGGAGAACTGCTGGCGGAAGGCGCGATTCATGTGGAGAACGGCGGTACGCCTATGGATATTGCATTGTCTGACAACGGAGCGCTTCTGGGAGTGTCAATTCTGGAGATTACGGACGGTACTGCGGGAACAACGATTAATTTTTACAATTTCAGCGCAGTGGGCCAGAACCAGATCGATAATCTGGTGAGCAGCTATACATATTCAGATACGATTATACCGGAGCTGGTTTATACCAGCAACGGGACGATGCTGGCGTTTGCGGACAATGGTGTTTATACATTTACAGGAAATGATACGCCCAAAGAGGGAAATCAGCTGACGGTAGACGAGGAGATACAGAGCGTCTTTTTTGATGACAGTTATTTTGGTCTGGTTTTTACTGACAGCTCCGCAGATACGGGGCGGGTGATCCGGATTTATGATCTGAGGTGCAGTGAACAGACTACGATTCAGACTGAATTTTCTTACGACAGTATCGGCTTCCTGGATAATCATGAAATCTGTATGTTTACCGCAAACCAATGCAGAATTTATACACTGGGCGGTCTGGAAAAGTTCGCTTACGAGTTTGAAGATGAGGAGATCAGAGGTATCTTCCATGACAGCGGCTATCGGAATTATATTATATTGAAAGAAGGAGTAACAGAACGGGCGCGTCTGAAATTGTTCGGAAAAGTGACTGAGGATAAAGGATGATATGAACTGGCTGTTAATTGTAATTTTAATTGTATTTCTGCTGATGATCATACACGGATGGAGAAAGGGACTGCTTCGGATCCTGTTTTCGCTGATTGCAATTCTTGTGCTGATCGGACTGGTTTCTTTTGCGACTCCCCATGTCAGCGGGTTTTTAAAGGAACATACCGGGCTGTATACCATGATAGAGGAACGGTGTACGCAGAAAATCCAGACACAGGTTGAGAGTGATGTGGAAGAAGATGCGAATACGGCTTCTTCGGTGGCGGGGATTTCCCTGCCGGAGAAGGTGGCGGCATATCTGACGGACAGCGGAGAGGCTGCTGTTGAGAGCAGCGGCATTTATCAGACTCTCGGGGGAAGAGCTGCAGATCTGATTCTGGCGGGAGCCTCTTTCCTGATTGCTCTGATTCTGGCAATTATAATTATTAAGTTAATTGACAAAGGACTTGGCATTGTTGATCATATACCGATTCTCAAAGGGATTAACCGGACGCTGGGACTGTTTGCGGGAGCTGTTGAAGGATATATCCTGGTTTCTCTGTTTTTCCTTTTTGTTGCTCTGATTGCGGGAACGGAGCTGGGAGGGATCCTGACATCATATATTAATCAGAGCAGATTTTTATCTTTTCTTTATTATCAGAATATTATATTGAAATTCTTTGCTCTCGGATAGCAGATTTTAATTGGATCTGTTTCCGGAAGAAGAAAGAAAACAAGATATTGGGGGTGATTATTGCATTACCCCCAATATCTATTATATGAAAAAAAGACGAAAAAAATTGAAAAAAAGTGTTGACATTAGCGGGGGCTGATGCTATTATTTAATAGCTGTCGCGGAAAACGACAGAAAATAAAAAGAAAAAAGTTGTTGACAAACGCCTGAAAGTGTGATAACCTATTCTGGCTGTCGCAA
>CAMLYL010000098.1 GCA_946491665.1 uncultured Lachnospiraceae bacterium
TGTCAACAACTTTTTTAATTTATTTTTTTGTTTGCTGTCGTTTTCCGCGACAGCTATTAGATAATATCACTCATTCCGCCATAAGTCAACAACTTTTTTCAAAAATTTTAAAACAGATTCCGGACAGTATAAAAATAAAGCGCGCAGGCCCTTTTGCCAGGCATCCTGCGCGCTTTATTTTTCATACTTTTGAACGGTTTTCCCGTTTCATTATTTCCGTTTTCTGAACAATCCCGCGGCTTTTTTCTTTATAAATCCGGCTATCACGGCAATGCTGGCCAGCAGCCCGATCAGAGACAGTCCCAGATCTTCAGCCGCCAGATCAGCCGTATGCGGCGTACTGCCGTTCAGTCCCGACACATTTGTTTTGCCATTGTTATCAAAGGACATATTCTGGAATCCTCCGTTCTGATTATCTGCATCAACGCCATTGTCTCCGCCGGGAATCGTTCCCTGGGTTCCGTCTCCGCTTCCGCCAGGTGTCTGATCAGGATTCTCTCCCGGGTTCTGTCCCGGATCGCCGCCGGGATTCTCTCCCGGGTTCTCCTCCTCTGTTTTCACCACCTGAACAGTCCGGGTTACAGTTGAAGTATTTCCATATTCATCTGTCACCGTATAGATCAGTTCATAAGACCCCTGCACCGTTGTGTCTACAGTACCTTCCACAGTAATTCTGTCCGTAATGTCGCTGCCCTCATAATCTTTTGCGCTTACACCGTACATCGGATCAAAAACGCTCCCCTGCTCGATTGTGTCGGCAGAAGCGTCCGGCAGCGTAATCACCGGCTCATAACCTTCCTTCTGCACTGTCAGATAACTTACGTCTGTTCTCGTCAAACCGCCGTTTTCATCTGTGATTTCCGCATACCATCCGGTTGTGCCTTCGGGCGCATCAGTCCAGGTATATTCCGCAGTGGTTCCGCTTTCCACATTTTCTACAGTTCCGATTACTTCATCACCATAAACATCCACGGATAAACCGGATGTCTCAAGACTCTTTGCCTGAGCGGTAATTCCCAGATCCGCGAAGGAAATCTCAAATTCTTCTTCTCCGTTAATGCCCGCCACATCACCGATATCCGTTTCATCTTTGGCATTATAATCATTCAGCGTCGGTGAATAAGTTCTGATTATGATTTTCTGCCCTTCTGTATCGAAATGCATCAGCCGGATATATCCCATGCCGCCTCCGACAAGCCCCTGATAATCAAAGAGCATCTGATATACATTCCGCTCTGCCACTCCGTCGCCGTCGTCATCAAAAGAATCCACCCTCGTCTGAGCGTTGTGATAATGACCGGATAATACCATGCATACATTCGGATTTTTCGCAACAACCTCATCATAGATTCTCTGAGGCTCTTCTCCCAGTCCGCCGCTGGCCAGAAGATATTCATGGAAATTCAGGATGGCTTTTCTCTCCGGATACTGAGCCAGCACCTGGTTCATCCAGTCAATTTCCTCATCACCGACTCCCCAGCCCATGTAAAGCATAATAAAGTCAATGCCGTCCACTGTGATCAGATCATAGTGACCTCTGTTATTTTTATAGCTCTCTCCATACCAGGAATTCTGATTATAGCGGCTTTCACCGAAATAAGTGTAGTAATTATCGTAATCGCCGCTCAGATGTCCCACATCATGATTTCCAGCAAGCACGCCATAGGGAATCCCAGCCTGATCCAGCATAGCATAGGCTTTATCCGCATTTTCCCACTCGGGAATGAGCGCTTCATCATCAATAATATCTCCGTCATGGAACATATACTGAATATTCATTCTTTCCCTGTTTGAAATAATCCAGTTGTGAATATCCAGCTGGTACTGATATTTTCCGTCCACATCCTTATCCGGGTTTCCTTCAAAGTCCTCGTTATAGTACTGGGTATCACTTTCCACTACAAAAGTAAAATCGTAGTTTTCTCTGGGGGTATCATTTTCATTAGCCAGAGAAGCGTCTCCCGCTCCCGGCGCATACTGCGTGGGAGTATACCCCTCTCCGTTCTGAATCATCACCTTCACGGCAGTTCCGTCCAGATGATCCTGAAGCGGGATATCTCCGGTAAGAGTCATGCCGTCGCCATTTACCGTCTGCTGCGCATCTACCTTATCCCAGCTGCCGGAAACGGTATTATATACATACATGAATGTCTTGGCATTATTGGACGTACCTTCCCACTGAACCCGGATCTCATCACCGGCTCCCGCATCGTCTCCCGTCTGAATCTCGAAAATCTGATAGGGAAATCCGTCGCCGGCGTTTTCACTGAAGGATTCACTGGCGGTTCCCGCAGTATCACTGATTCCGGAAGACTGTGTAATCTGAGCATCGCCCAGCTCATATCTCTCACCCTTTTTAAAGGCAACCGTCATCTGATCGTCCGTGGGATCTGTCACATTTACAGAAAGCGTAGGATCTCCGTGTACAGTGGATCCGTCTTCCGGTGAAGTATTGTCTGCCGAAGCATTCTCTTCCGGAGTCTCAAATGTAATTGTTTTCTCTGCAGTATTTCCTGCTTCGTCCACAGCTGTCAGCACCAGCGTATGCTCCCCGGCTTCCAGTTCTTCAGAACTGATGGTATAGGGAAGCCCGATCTCTTCTCCGTCCAGTGTCGCGGTAAGTTCCACATTTTCACTGAGAGCATCTGCAGCAGAAGCTTCAATTTCCTGCTCCCTGTACTGTGCTCCTTCCTCAATGTTTGTCTCAATCTCAGGCGCCGTATTATCTACAATCACGCTGACAGTTCTCTCTCCGGAAGTAATGGTATGTGTCCCGTCGGACAGCGCGGTGGTATCCAGATCATAGCGAACCGCGTTAAAGTTTTCTTCCTCCAGCTGAAAAGTGACATACAGGATCTCTACCTTACTGGTACCGTCACCCATGCTGATCTCAGTCTCAGGAGTAATATTGTTCAGAGCCGTCGGAGAATCCGGATGCCAGTTGTCCTCTGTATGCTCAACTGCTCCGATTCCATATACGCCTTCGTAAGATACCGGACGCAGCGACACGCCGTCCGGAAGTGTCAGCCGAATATTTTTCAGCACAAAATCATCATTATTCTCAACATTATGCTCCAGGGCGTTTGCTTTATTTCCTGCATGGAACGCGATCGTGATCTGTTTTGTCTCACTGTCAAAATAAGATTCGTCCACATTGTAGTCATAGGTAGCCCATGTATCGTAGGTGCCTTCATTGAATATACCAAGAGCATCGTCCCCGATGGCTACGGCATTTTTGAAGAACACATCTGTCTGACTCGTATCAAAAACAATTCTGGCATCGCCATTTATGGACGGAACTGTCCGGTCACTCACATCCGTCCCGTCCACCAGAAGATTGCCGCCGGTGCCGATGATCGCCTGTGTTCCGGAGAGAAATTGATCATCCGACACATTCAGCTGATCACCTTCCGGAAGAGGATTTTCATTTCTGACCTGTTTTACATCAGTCGTTACGGTCTGATATCCGTCGCTCACCTCAAAGTAATACTCATAATACTGTTTGCCGTAAAGATCCACCGCAGAGAGAGATTTGCTGAAGGAATCTCCGTTCTCTCTCAGAAGATTATACATTTCGTAACTGTCGGAATTGTTATCCTTCACATACAGATGTACTGTTTTTATTGTAGTATCTTCAGACACCGCATCCAGAGCAAAAGTCAGATCACTGTCACTGTTAAATTCAGCGGGAGTACGATCTGTAAGCTGCGGCTCGCTGACTGATGCGGGAAGCTCTGCCCGGTAATCCGGTTTTGCGCTCTCGCTGACCGCCCCCGGCGTAGGATCCGCATCGTCCGCGGTAAGCAGGCTTTCAAACGTTTCATCAATATACTGGCTGCGGAAAGTGATCGTTTTGTCAGCCGTTGTATTATCCGCACCATTCATATTGTAGGTCACATAATCAATACTGTCTTTTACATTTGTCGCGATTTTAACGCCTCTTGCTCCGGAGTTTGCCATGCCGCCGCTGGAGATTTCGATCAGATGGCTGCTGTCCAGAGATGTGCCGAATTTCGCGTTAAAATCAGCAATGGTCAGACTGTCATTACTTCCGTTTTTGATCCAGAACACAAGAGTATCTCCGGATTTTAAGATTCTGCTTTCAGAAGTCTCCCACCATACTACATCACTGTTATCACCGTTATCCGGATAATTATAGTAAAGCTTATAGTCCTTTAAATCAATATCACGGTTGGAATTATTATATATTTCAATGAACTCATATGCATCCGCACCGTTCACATTGGCAGAATCCGGAAGAATCTCCGATACCACCAGGGCCGGCGCTTTACTCTTGTCCACCGGAGTGGAGAGTCCTTCCACCGTTGCTGTCTGCATATCGGATACCGCTGTATTCACGCCGTCGCTGACCACAATATCATAGCCGAAAGATGCAAGCTCCTGCAGTTCATTATAAGAAACAGATGCTTTCAGCGCCCCATCCTGGTAGGTCATGGGAACCGTCATTACCTTCTCCGCGGAGCCATCTTTATAAATATTAAGCTGAGCGCTTAAAATATCTGCGGTAAGATTACTGTCCGCCACGGTCACGGTCCAGTCTTCCCCTTCTTTTACTACCGCAGCCGCATCCGTCTCCACAAAAGGCTCTGCCACAGTTTCCGGGAAGATATACTGTCCCCGGATCGTCTGAGAATCCTCCAGCCTGCCGGGCGTCACTCTATTGTCATACCGGACAGCCGCCTCTTCTCCGTCATAATCAAAAATGATTGCCTCATCCACTCCCAGAGAATCATCGGAAGAATCTCCCGCAGTGTAAGACGCCTCGTTCATAACCAGACCGGTTCCGGACTCTATGGTCAGCTTTCTTGTGCCGGAATTGGAAAAGCCGTCAGATTCTACTGTAGTAAGGTTTTTCCCTTCTTCCAGTTCCGTTCCATAATAAGTATTGAAATTTTCCGCCGTATATCCGGCCTCTGTATTCGCCTGGTTTTTTACCCAGACGGTCAATGTCTCATGAGCATTTAAAATGAGCGCGGAATCCGCCAGTACCCATTCTTTCACACTGTTGCCGTTGTCATACATAAAACGGTACTGACTCAAATCTACAGCCTGTTCTCCCGCATTATAAATTTCAAAGTATTCGTAGGCATCTGAACCGCCCACATTATCCGTATTGGGAACAATCTCCGTGATCAGAATCGGACTGGAGAGCTGTTTTTCTGTCACCGCATCCTGATTCACTGCAACTGTTTTTTCCGCTGTGACTGTATTGACTCCATCACTGATATATACGCTGTATGTATAACTTTCAAGTTCTGCCAGATCCTCTGCCGGAATTTCCGTCTGATAAACGCCGTCTGCATATTCCAGCTGATACTGTTTTTCTCCCTCAGGAACCGAAAGCTGTACATATGCACTGAGAACAACTTTTTTCAGATCTGTGGAGACTGATATCGCCAGCTTATCGCCTTTGTTGATACTGTCAGGAGCGCTGACTGCAACAGCGGCGTCCGGCTGCTCCTCCACCACATACTGCTCCGGAGGAATCTGTTCTTCCGCCACAGCTCCCGGAGTGGGATCCTGATCATAGGAAAGAGTCTGCTGCTGTATCTGCCCCTGCACATACACAAAATTAATTCCTTTTCTGGTCTGTGCCTTCTCATCACCGTCATTGTAGGTAATCTGAGTGATCGTCTGCTCTGTATTTTTTACAATCAGGCGGATACTTCTCTCTCCCGAATTAGAAAATCCATTGACACTGTCCGTTGTTTTTACCAGCTGGATATCCTCTCTATTTATGCCGTAATAGCTGCAAAAATCGTCCGCTGTCAGATCTTCGCTCTCGCTGTTTCTGATCCATACAGTCAATGTTTTTCCCGCTTCAATTTCAGTTCCTTCCGGAATCTCCCAGTCATTCACTGTGCTCCCGTTGAGATTCTGAATCAGATAATTGTCCATAGATACGGTCTTGTCTGACGCATTATAGATCTCCACATATTCAAAAGCGTCTGTTCCATTAGCAGTCGTCTGATCCGACTGATGCGTATCTGCCACAATCTCACTGATAATCAGCGGAGTGGTCATACTGCTTTCTGCATTATCCTGATCCTGAGCGCTTTCATCGGTATTCTGTACCGCAGAAACTGTCTGATCCGAAGAATTTTCTTCCGTCTGAGCAGTATCTGCAGCAGAGTCCTGGCCGGCCGCATCTTTGCCATCTTTTTCCTGCAGCGCAGCTGTCTGATCCTCATCCAGAATGCCGGGAGTGGGAGCTCCTTCATAAGACAATACGGTCTCTTTTACTTCTCCCTCTTTAAAAAGAAAGCTGACGCCTCTGTCTGCCCGGGCTTTTTCTTCCTCATCATTATAAACAGCCTGCGAAAAGATTTCCTCTCCCTCTCTGTCAGTAATCTGCAGAACTCTGGATTCCTCTCCGTCCAGCCCCTCCATCACATCCTGGGTCTTTACGATCTGTACCTCGTCCCGGCTGATTCCATAGTAACTGCAAAAATCCTCTGCCTCCAGACTCTGACTTTCTTTATTATTCATCCATATGATCAGAGTCTTTCCTGCATCCACAGTGGTTCCTTCCGGAATTTTCCAGTCATTTTCTGTTTCCCCGGTAATATCTCTGATCTGATAATTATCCAGCGACAATGTCTGATCTGTGGGATTATAAATTTCCAGATACTCAAACGCATCCGCGCCGATTCCCGATCCATCCTCCGGCGCCGTTGTATCTGCAACAATCTCGCTTATTACAGGAGAAGCGGTTTTCTCTTCCTCTGCTGATACAGACTGAGGCTCTGCCGCATAAACAGCGGGCACCATACTTAAATTCACGGAAGATGTTGCTACGATAACGCTCATTCCGCTTATCACAAACCGTTTCACCTTTTTTCCTGCGGCTTCCTTCCGGCCGCCGTGCCGGCGATTGTCTGACATATTTTTCAGTTCCTCCCTCTTTTCAGTCTTTTTCATAAACCCTTTTCAGGCAACCGCATTATAGCATGGCAATATTTTCTGTTATATCGTTCTTCCGTAAATGTTCCGTAAATAATCTGTATATTTACATATGATTCACACATTTCAGACAGAAATAAAAAATTGTAAAATTTATAATTTATTTCCGTAAAGTTCTATAAAAACAATCCGTTATTGTCTTCTGACACAGATTTTACATCCGCAGATAAAATTCTACGCCGTCCCGGACATTTTTCACACCGTAATCCGCTTTGTGCAGTCTCAGCACCGCCCCGCTGATGGCCAGTCCCATGCCGGAAGAACCCTTTTCATACTCTCTGGACTTATCCCCCCGGTACATGGGTTCCCAGATATGGATTATATCCTCTTCCGGAATTTCCTTCCCTTCATTATAGATACCAATGCTCCGCTCTTCCAGAGTAATCCGGATTACGCCGCCCTCTCTGCAGAACTTCACTGCGTTTGAAATCAGATTGTCCAGGACCATCTCCATCAGCTTTGGATCACAGCTGACAACTGCGGGACTGTTTACATCCCAGATCAGCGAGATTTTCTTCTCTGCCGCAGTATCCACATAATGCCTGCTTACTTTCCGGGCCAGTTGTTCCAGCGAACATTCCTCTTTCTGTATCTGATAAACAGAATCGGTCACTCTTGTATAGGTCAGCATGGAATTTAAAAGTTCATTCATATGGTCTGCTTCCTGCTGAATAATTTCCAGATAATGCTCCTGCTTTTCCGGATGAATGCCCGCCTGGAGACATTCTGCACTGTTTTTCAGCACAGCAGCCGGTGTTTTCATCTCATGGGCGACCGCATTCATAAATGTATTGTGCATTTCCTCCAGCCTGTCCTTTTTTTTTCGTATGTACAGATATATGCCAATCAGAAACGCTGCGAATCCCTGTCCGATTACCCAGACCAGCGCAGTCATCCTTCTCAGATTTCCCGCATCCCGGATCATGGTTTCAATATCTGCACATATGGAACAGCAATATCCGCCAATTTGCCCGCTATTCGCCGCTTTCCGCTGCCAGATACTGACATTCCCCTGACTTTCGTTTCGTTCAAAGCCTCCTTCGGCAAATTCTCCCGGCGTCACGCTCTGTATCCTGCTGTACGCCTGCATATACATATTATTATCTCCCTGGTCGTAAATCGACAGAGAAAAATATCCGGTTTCTGTCTGTTCCGGTCTGCTGATCTCCCCCTGTTCCAGATCTCCCAGACGATACACCAGCTCCTCGCCGGACATCCGTTCCATCTTCCGGCTGTTCTGAAGAATATACACACCGGCCGCGTCATCCCTGTCATAAAAAGTAACTTCCAGAGGGCGAAACGAGCCATCCTCCTGATAATATCCGGTCATCTGCCGGATCCCGCAGCTTCTCCCCGGCTGATCAGCGCCTTCCGATTTATAGTAAGAATAAAAAAAGTCTTCCAGATCCTCAGAATCAAAATAATCTTCCAGCATAAAATCTTCTGTTATAATTCCCTCTTCTGCACTGGCGCTC
Organism: uncultured Lachnospiraceae bacterium; assembly: GCA_946491665.1. Taxonomy (GTDB): domain Bacteria; phylum Bacillota; class Clostridia; order Lachnospirales; family Lachnospiraceae; genus Eubacterium_I. The sequence continues at coordinate 8,460 of CAMLYL010000098.1, forward strand.
CATACGACGGCGATATTTTTATCCCCGGTGGTTTTCATAACGCTGCCCTTCTGATTATAAAACTGCAGAGCAGCCCCATAGACATTGTGCCCCTCCTCCCGTTCCAGTTCTTCCATACGTTCTGTAACCAGTGTTCTGACTTCATCCGGCGTTCCTCCTCCAGACACCATATGATAAATTTCGTTCTGTATTCCCTCCATAACATTCTGCGCCGCCGCCGTCTGATTTGTCCGCTCAATCTGATACAGACTTCCGGAGCAGACTGCAGCCACACCGATAAAAATCACTTCAATCCACAGGGCAATCTGATATTTTTTCCATAATATCTTCCGCCTGCCATAAACGCTTTTCCATTTTTCCACAATCCATTTTTTCATAACCGGCTCCTCCTCCCGTTTTTTCTGTTTTCTTTCCATTTCTCTAATCTGCATCAAACAGATACCCCAGCTTAACCATGGTTCGAATACATTTTCCGTACTTTCCCAGAGCCTTCCGCAATTTTTTCACATGAGTATCCACCGAACGGTCGCTGCCGGAATAATCGAATCCCCAGAGCTTCAGCAAAATCTGTTCCCGGGTCAGAATCCTCCCCTGATTTTTCATAAAATAACACAGCAGATCAAAATCCATACTTTGCAGTGTCACCGGCTCTCCGTCGCACAGCACGCATCTCTGTTCCGGATTCAGACGGATTCCTGCCGCCTCCAGCCAATTTCCTCCCCGCTGGTTCCTCTCCAGGATCACACGGCACTTTGCCAGCAGCACCGGAAGCGAAAAAGGCTTCAGTATATAGTCATCCGCCCCCAGATGATAGCCCCGGAGCTGATCCTCCTCCTGAATTCTTGCTGTCAGAAACAGAATGGGCACATCCTCTTTCTCCCTTATTTTCCGGCAAAGTGTAAATCCGTCCATTTCCGGCATCATAACATCCAGCAGAACGAGATGGTAGTCCCGGGTCTGGAACATTTCCCAGGCATGAAGGCCGTCCGCCCCCGCGTCCACTTCAAATCCGTTTTCCTCCAGGTAATCTGCGATCAGTTCTCTCATATGAGCATTATCTTCAGCCAGCAAAATCCGTTTCATCATTCTCCCCGTTTCTTTCTTTGATGTCTCAAGTATACCACACCCGTATGTACTCCTTTTGTACTTGTGCACAATTTTCTCAACAAAAAACGCTGCGCAGAAGAAATAAGATGCAGGCCGACAACCCGCGTCTCATCTCCTCTGCGCAGCGCTTTTCTGATTTCATGATAAGAATAATCTCAGCAGCCTATATAACGGAGGGCCTCCCTCACAGTGGCAACCCCCACCACCTTTATGCCGTCTGTCTTAAGCTGCTCCGACATACACACCTTCGGCAGCATGCATTCCCCGAACCCCAGCTTTTTTGCTTCCTGCACCCGCTGGGCTGCCATACTGACAGCGCGGACTTCCCCGCTTAAGCCAACCTCTCCGAAACAGATCAGGCTCTCGGGAATCGCCACTTCTCTGTAGCTGGACACGATTGCCAGCACAATCCCCAGATCAATGGCGGGCTCATTCATCCGGATTCCTCCCGCAATGTTCACATAGGCATCACAGGAAGAAAGCGGCACGCCTGCTCTTTTTTCCAGAACCGCCATCAGCAGATTCACACGGTTCAGGTCAGCTCCGGCCGCCGTTCTCCGGGGCAGCCCGAAACTGGTCTTACATACCAGCGCCTGGATTTCCAGAAGAATCGGCCTGGTTCCCTCGATGGAGCATGCCACCACAGAACCGGACGCTCCTTCCGGCTTTCCGCTCAGCATATATTCAGAAGGATTCGGCACCTCCGCCAGCCCTTCCTGCCGCATTTCAAACACACCGATCTCATTGGTGGAACCGAACCGGTTTTTCACCCCCCGAAGCACACGATAAGCAGCATGGCGGTCACCCTCAAAATAAAGTACCGTATCTACCATCTGCGCCATCAAGCCCGATATCTCCTGTCAGTGCACCTAATACATCACCCGGG
>CAMLYL010000099.1 GCA_946491665.1 uncultured Lachnospiraceae bacterium
TGGGGATTGTAAAAACCATAGGGGATGCCTACGAGCAGAGTCTGGCAGACGGATATTTTTATGTGTTTTTAAATATGCTGAATCTGGGAATTCTATTATCCGCCAATCTGGGGGTTATGAACCTGCTTCCGATTCCGGCGCTGGACGGAGGAAGGCTGGTATTCCTGGTGATTGAAGCGATCCGGGGCAAACGGATAAACAGTGAAAAAGAAGGCATGGTTCATTTTATCGGCCTGATGTGTCTGTTTGCCCTGATGGCGGTTGTAATGTTAAACGATGTGAGAAAATTGTTTATTTAAGAGGTGTCAGATGGAACGCAGAAAAACAAGAGAAATACAGATCGGAAATGTGAAAATCGGCGGCGGTCATCCCATTGCCATTCAGTCCATGACCAATACAAAGACTCAGGATGTGGAGAAAACAGTGGCTCAGATCCTGCGACTGGAGGAGGCCGGATGTGAGATTATCCGCTGTACGGTTCCGGATATGGAAGCTGCCGGAGCGCTGGCAGAGATCAAAAAGCAGATCCATATTCCGCTGGTGGCGGATATTCATTTTGATTACCGGATGGCTGTCGCAGCTATGGAAAACGGAGCCGATAAAATCCGGATCAATCCGGGAAATATCGGTTCTCCGGAAAATTTGAAAGCTGTGGTAGATGTGGCGAAGGAGAGAAATATTCCCATTCGTGTGGGTGTCAACAGCGGTTCCCTGGAAAAGGAACTGCTGGAGAAGTACCATGGAGTTACGGCAGAAGGACTGGTGGAAAGCGCCCTGGACAAAGTACGCATGATTGAAGAACAGGGGTACGAGAATCTGGTGATCAGCATCAAATCTTCCGACGTGCTCATGTGTGTCCGGGCTCACGAGCTGATTTCTGAAAAAACTGATTATCCTCTGCATGTGGGAATTACAGAGGCCGGGACCGTGTACAGCGGCAATATCAAATCTGCCATTGGACTGGGACTGATTCTGCACCAGCGGATCGGAGATACGATCCGGGTCTCCCTGACCGGGGATCCGGTGGAAGAGATCAAGTCGGCAAAGCAGATTCTCCGGACACTGGGACTGCGAAAGGGCGGAATAGAGGTGGTATCCTGTCCTACCTGCGGGCGCACCAGCATTGATCTGATCAGCCTGGCCAATCAGGTGGAAACTCTGGTGACCAATTATTCTCTGGATATTAAAGTCGCAGTGATGGGCTGTGTAGTAAACGGTCCCGGTGAGGCCAGAGAGGCAGATCTTGGCATCTGCGGCGGCAAAGGAGAGGGACTGATTCTGAAGCATGGAGAGATTATTGAGCGTGTGCCGGAGGAACAGCTTCTGAATGCGCTGAAAATTCAGCTGGACCACTGGAACAGATAAAGGAGGCGGATGCGCTTCATGGAGAAGAGCTTTTTTGACGTGTTTCCCCAGATAAAACTGAATACGGAGATCAGGGGAATGCTGGACGACGCTACTGTTTCACGGGTTTCTACTACCAGCCGCAGGGATTTTCTGCGGGTTTATTTAACCAGCGGCCGTCTGCTTCCCAAAGACCGGATTTACCTGCTGGAGCGGGAACTGAAACAGCAGCTTTTTCCGAATCACAATATGACCATCAAAATCATAGAAAATTTCCATCTGTCGGGGCAGTATAATCTGAAAAATCTCACAGATGTTTACTGGAACAGTATTCTGACGGAGTTCCGCAATTACAGTCTGATGGAGTACAATATTCTCCGCCATGCGAAGCTGGAATTTCCGGAGGAACAGACGCTGCGGGTGACGCTGGAGGATTCTGTGCTTTCCCGCCAGAAAGAGGGGGAAATCCATCGGATTCTGGATAAGATTTTTAATGAGAGATGCCATCTGAATGTGAATGTGGAGGTGGATTTCTGTGAGAAAAAGGAATCAAAATACCGGAAAAATGCGGATATTCAGATTCATAATGAGGTAGAGAATATCATTCGTCTGTCCAGCCTCGGCGCCAGAAAGCAGGAGGCTTTCATGGAGGAAGGGGCAGCAGAAACGCCCTGGGAAAGCGCAGGAGAGAAGAAGCCGAAAAAGGAAGACAGATCTTCGAAACAGGAGAAAAAGGAGCCCGGGAAAAAGAACCAGGCTTCAGGAGAAAAGGGATCTGCAGGCCGCGGCGGCTTCAGAAGTTCCGGCGGACCGAAACGGGAATTTCGTGAGCGTTCCTTTAAGCGCAGTGACAATCCGGATGTGATTTACGGGCGTGATTTTGAGGATGAGGCCATTCGCATTGATCAGATTGCCGGCGAGATGGGAGATGTGGTAATCCGCGGACAGGTGCTGTCTATGGATGAGCGTGAACTGCGGAACGGAGAAAAGACCATACTGATGTTCGCCGTCACGGATTTTACCGATACAATCATGGTGAAAATGTTCTGCAGAAATGAGCAGCTTCCGGAGATTAAGAAGGATATATTTGTGGGAGCCTTTTTAAAGATCAGGGGAGTCACCACGATTGACCGGTTTGACCATGAGCTGACCATCGGTTCTATTCTGGGCATGAAGAAAATACCGTCTTTCGTTTCCACGCGGATGGATACCAGTCCCGAAAAGCGGGTGGAGCTTCACTGTCATACTAAAATGAGTGATATGGACGGCGTTTCTGATGTGAAGGATATTATCAAGCGGGCCATGAAGTGGGGGCATAAGGCGATTGCCATTACGGATCACGGAGATGTGCAGTCCTTCCCGGAGGCGAACCATTCCGTGGGAAAGGATGACGATTTCAAAGTGATCTACGGGATGGAGGCCTACCTTGTGGATGATCTGAAAGGGCTTGTGGAAAATCCCAGGGGACAGAAGTTTGATGGAAGTTTTGTGGTATTTGACCTGGAGACAACCGGATTCAGTCCCGATAAAAATAAAATTATAGAGTTTGGGGCGGTAAAGGTGGTAAACGGCAGGATTACGGACCGCTTCTCAACGTTTGTTAACCCGCAGATACCGATTCCCTATGAGATCGAGCAGCTTACCAGTATTAATGATGATATGGTGTGTGACGCGCCGGCCATAGAAACCGTGCTTCCGCAGTTTATGGAATTTTCGGAAGGCGCTGTCATGGTAGCTCACAATGCGGATTTTGATATGAGTTTTATCAAAAAGAACTGTCAGAGGCAGGGAATTCTCTGCGAAAAAACAGTTATGGATACGGTGGCTCTGGCCCGGGTGCTTCTGCCGCAACTCAACCGTTTCAAGCTGGATACAGTGGCGAAGGCTCTGAATATTTCTCTGAATCACCATCACCGGGCAGTAGATGATGCGGAGTGCACGGCAGAAATATTTATTAAATTTACAGAGATGCTGCATAACAGCGGTGTGGATTCGGTGGATGAACTGGATCAGATGAACGGAGCTTCTGAGGAAACGATCAGGAAGCTTCCCACTTACCATGCGATTATGCTGGCTCAGAATGATATCGGAAGAGTGAACCTGTACAAGCTGGTTTCTGATTCCCATATTAAATACTATAACCGCCGGCCGCGGGTGCCGAAGAGTGAGTTTGAAAAGTATCGCGAGGGGATTTTACTGGGCTCCGCCTGTGAGGCCGGGGAGCTTTACCGGGCGATTCTGGGCGGACGGTCCCAGGAGGAGATCAACCGGATTGCCGGTTTTTATGACTATCTGGAGATTCAGCCGGTGGGAAATAATGCCTTTATGCTGCGCAGTGACAAGGAACCGGTGGAGACAGAGGAGGATATTCAGAATATCAATCGTCAGATTGTGGAGCTTGGCGAACAGCTCGGCAAGCTGGTGGTGGCCACATGCGATGTGCATTTTCTGGATCCGGAGGATGAGATTTACCGCCGGATCATCATGGCCGGAAAAGGTTTTAAGGATGCGGATGATCAGGCTCCCCTGTATCTCCGGACAACAGAGGAGATGCTGAAAGAGTTCGCCTATCTCGGCAGTGAGAAAGCGGAGGAAGTGGTGATCACAAACACCAATAAGATCGCGGATATGTGTGAGCGGATCGAGCCGGTGCGGCCGGACAAGTGTCCTCCGGTCATTGAAAATTCCGATCAGATGCTGCGTGACATCTGTTATACAAAAGCTCACGAGATTTACGGAGAAAATCTTCCGGAGATTGTGGTGGAGCGTCTGGAGAGAGAACTGAATTCCATTATCTCCAATGGCTTTGCCGTGATGTATATTATTGCTCAGAAACTGGTGTGGAAGTCGAACGAGGACGGCTATCTGGTAGGCTCCCGGGGCTCCGTAGGATCCTCCTTTGTGGCGACGATGGCGGGAATTACAGAGGTTAATCCTTTGAGCCCACATTATATCTGTCCGAAATGTCATTATGTGGATTTTGATTCGGATGAGGTGAAGGCTTATGCGGGACGGGCCGGCTGTGATATGCCCGATAAAATCTGTCCCCAGTGCGGCGCGAAACTGAATAAAGAGGGATTTGACATTCCTTTCGAAACATTCCTTGGATTTAAGGGAAATAAGGAGCCAGATATTGACCTGAACTTCTCCGGGGATTATCAGAGTAAGGCCCACAAGTATACCGAAGTAATTTTCGGCGACGGGCAGACGTTCCGTGCGGGAACCATAGGAACCCTGGCGGATAAGACTGCTTTCGGCTACGTGAAAAACTATTATGAGGAACGGAGCGTACATAAGCGGAACTGTGAGATTGACCGTATTGTCCAGGGATGCGTTGGTGTCCGCAGGACGACCGGACAGCACCCGGGAGGGATCATTGTACTTCCTCTGGGAGAGAATATTTATTCGTTTACCCCGGTGCAGCATCCGGCTAATGATATGACAACGGATATAGTGACGACTCACTTTGATTATCATTCCATTGATCATAATCTGTTAAAGCTTGATATACTGGGACACGATGATCCGACCATGATCCGTATGCTGCAGGATCTGACTGGCGTGGATCCCCAGGATATTCCTCTGGATTCACCGGAGGTTATGTCTCTGTTCCAGAATACTTCGGCTCTGGGGATTGAGCCGGAGGACATCGGAGGCTGTAAGCTGGGCGCGCTGGGGATTCCGGAGTTTGGTACGGACTTTGCCATGCAGATGCTGATTGATACTCAGCCCACCCAGTTTTCCGATCTGGTCCGTATTGCGGGATTGTCTCACGGTACGGATGTATGGCTGGGAAATGCACAGACTCTGATTCAGGAAGGGAAGGCCACAATTTCCACGGCGATCTGTACCCGTGATGATATTATGACTTATCTGATCGGAAAAGGACTGGATTCCGAGGAATCCTTCAATATCATGGAAAAGGTCCGCAAGGGAATTATTGCCAAGGGAAAGTGTCCCCAGTGGCCGGAATGGAAACAGGATATGATCGATCACGGCGTGCCAGACTGGTATATATGGTCCTGTGAAAAGATCAAGTATATGTTCCCGAAGGCCCATGCCGCGGCTTATGTTATGATGGCCTGGCGCATTGCCTACTGCAAGGTGTTCTATCCACTGGCGTATTATGCGGCCTATTTCAGTATCCGTGCCACATCCTTTAACTATGAACTCATGTGCCAGGGGCGGGAGCGTCTGGAATACTATCTCCATGACTACCAGAAACGGAAGGATTCCCTGACAAAGAAAGAGCAGGATACGGTTAAGGATATGCGAATCGTCCAGGAGATGTATGCCAGAGGCTTTGAGTTCCTGCCCCTGGATATTTATAAAGCGGACGCCCGCTATTTTCAGATTATTGACGGAAAACTGATGCCTGCCATTAATACCATTGATGGAATGGGCGACCGGGCGGCTGAGGGCGTGGTAGAGGCTGCCAAGGACGGACCGTTTTTGTCACGGGATGATTTCCGGGACCGGGCGAAAGTAAGCAAATCTATTGTGGATGTGATGGCGGATCTGGGCCTTCTGGCGGATCTGCCGGAGTCCAACCAGCTTTCACTGTTTGATTTCTGATGAGGATTTTATGTATGAAAGATTTGAAGGAAATTCGTGTTGATATTGATGAAATTGACCGTCAGATTGTAGATCTGTATGAGAGGCGTATGGATCTGACAGCTCAGGTGGCGGATTTTAAAATTTCCACGGGGAAGGCCGTGTTTGATCCGGAACGGGAGGCTGCGAAACTGGATGCTGCAGCGAAGCTGGCTCATTCGGATTTTACAAGCCATGGGGCCAGAGAGTTATTTGAACATATTATGTCTATGAGCAGGAAAAAGCAGTATCAGCTTCTGACAGAGCATGGAAAGTTCGCGCCTACCGGATTTACGGAGATTAAGGAGCTTGATTTTTCACATGCAGCTGCGGCTTATACTGCGAACTCTGAGGAGGCAGCCAGACGTTATTTTCCGAAAGAGTGCGGTCTTCTTCTGTGCGGAGACTGGAGGGAGGCCTGTGAAGCTCTGAAGGGGGAAGCTGTGAATTATCTTTTCCTTCCGGTGCAGGATCCGGCGTCCGGATATGTGTCTGCCAATTATAACCTGGCGGCGGAGTACGGTTTTTATATTCTGGAAGAGTACCATACCAGCCCGGCGCCGGAGGACCGGTATCTGCTGATTGCCAGAGACAGGCTTGCTTTAAGCGGAGCAAACAAGATTACAATCTGCTTTGAAGCGCCGGATGCCTGCGGCTCCCTGTATCACTGTATGTCTCATCTGACGTATAACAATCTGAATATGAATCGGATTGAGTCTATCGTCATTTCCAGAGACCCGCTGGATTACCGCTTTTTTATGGATATCAGCGGAAATCTGAATGACAGTCCTATCAAGAATGCAGTTCTTGGGCTGAGTCAGGAGGCAAAAAATTTCAGAATTCTCGGAAATTACAGGTAGGGACGGATGATGAAGAAAAAGATGTTTTTTATAGATCTGGACGGAACGACTCTCCGGGATGACAAGACGATACCGGAGGAGAACATCCAGGCTATTGAGAAGGTGGTGGATGCGGGGCATTATGTGTCTATTGCTACAGGACGGGCTCTGGTCAGTGCGAAAATGATGGCGGAGCGTCTGGGAATGCTGCGGAAGGGCTGCTTTCTGATCTCTTTTAACGGAGCGATTATTTATGACCTTTCCGATATGAGCCGTCTCAGGGATCTGCGTCTGCCTGATGAGTATGCCGCATATCTCTGCAGGGAGGCGCAGAAAAGTCATTTATACATACAGGCATATAATGAGACCAAGGTACTGGCGCCTTACCTCTGTCCGGAGCTTCTGTATTACAGCGGAAGAAATGTGGTAGATTATGAAATTGTTCCGGATCTGTATCAGCAGAAGGTTTTTCATACGCCCAAGGTTCTGATGGTTTCCACGGAGGATCCGTCTGCACTGGAAAAGTTCCGGCAGGACCATCTTTCCTGGCAGGAGGGCAGATGCGTCAGTTTCTTTTCCTGTCCGCAGTATCTGGAGTATTGTCCGGCGGAAGCTACCAAAGCAGAGGGAATTGCCTTTTTTGAGAAACGGCTGGGGATCGCTCATGAAGATACTGTTGCGGTGGGAGATGAAGACAATGACGCGGCTATGATTCGATATGCCGGAACAGGCGTTGTGATGAAAAACGGGAATGAGGCAGTAAAACCTTTTGCGGATTATATTACGGAACGTGATAATAATCACGGGGGACTTGCGGAAGTTCTCTGCCGATATGCAGGGGTGGACGTGAATCTGCCGCAGTAAGCTTTTCAGATATGTGATATGAAAAGACCGGGAGGAATGCCTTTTGACGGAAACTGCCCCGGAATCCGGGGCAGAAAACTGAGATATAAAGCCTTAACGGCGGGATTCTTTGATCTGTTCCAGAAATTCATAGGGAACGTGAAGATTCCCGCGCCCCGTACCCAGATGGATATGGGGCTTGTTGGCGCCGTGGAAGTCGGAGCCGCCGGAAAGGAGCAGACCGTATTTTTCCGCAATTTCCCGGTAGTCCTTTTCGTCGGAACCCTGGTTGCAGGAGTAGACGGCTTCGATGCCGTCCAGCCCGGGAATGAGCATTTCCTCAATCATGCGGATCAGAGTCTCACGGCTCATTTTATAGAGGCAGGGGTGGGCGAGGACTGCGGTGCCGCCTGCGGCATGGATCAGTTCCACAGCCCGCATGGGTGTGATTTTAAACCGGTCTACAAAGCAGGGACAGCCATCCCCGATATATTTATTGAAAACAGTTTTGACATCTTTGGCCTGTTCGGTATCCACCAGATAGCGGGCAATGTGAGGACGTGCAATGACAGAACCGGGATTCCGTCTGTAAATCTCTTCTGCGGTGATTGAAAACCCTGCTGCCTGAAGCTTTTCAATGATTTTCAGATTCCGGTTGTCACGGTTGTCTACGAAAGCGCGGATCTGCTCGTTCAGCAGATGGTTATCGGGATCAATGAAGAGTCCCACTACATGGATTTCCGTATCCGCATATTCTGTGGAGAGTTCTATGCCGGGTACTACTTCCAGGCCGTAAACATTCCCAGCGTCCAAAGCTTCGCGGATACCTCCTACAGAATCGTGGTCGGTAACTGCGATGGCTGCAAGACCGGCCTTTTTTGCTTCCTGCACCAGTTCGGCAGGCGAAAGTGTGCCGTCGGAGGCTGTAGAGTGTACGTGAAGATCAATATATCTGTTCATAAATAAATCCCTTCTGTGTCATAATCATGAATAGTATTATGTTATGAGAAGGGAAATTTTGCAAGAAAAAAATTGTGAAAAATGCGCGAAAAAAAGCTTGACGAAAAAGACGTAATGTGTTATGTTACTGATGTTGCAAAAACAAAGTAGGGTATCCACTCTCACCCCGGCACGAGCGAGTGACCGACGGTTAATATTTCAATTTCAAGATTTTTTGTATTTTGATTTGATTGTGGATAGTCTGCCTATCCACTTTTTTAGTTTATGGAGGTACAGAGCCATTAGCGAGTTACAGATTAATGAACAGATCAGAGACAGAGAAGTTCGTGTAGTTTCCGCAGATGGTGCTCAGCTGGGTATCATGTCTGCGAGAGATGCGTACAAGATGGCACAGGAGGCAGATCTTGATCTGGTTAAGATTGCGCCCAACGCAAAGCCGCCTGTGGTAAAGATCATTGATTACGGAAAGTTCCGTTATGAGCAGAGCCGTAAGGAAAAAGAGGCCCGCAAGAAACAGAAAACGGTCGAGATCAAGGAAGTGCGGTTATCTCCCAACATTGATACGAATGACCTGAATACCAAAGTAAACGCTGCCAGAAAATTCATATCCAAGGGAGATAAGGTGAAGGTTTCCCTTCGCTTCCGCGGAAGAGAGATGGCACATGTGCAGAACAGCAGGCATATTCTGGATGATTTTGCGGAGTCACTTGCTGATATTGCAGTGGTGGAGAAGGCGCCGAAGATGGAAGGCCGCAGTATGACCATGGTCATGGGCCAGAAACGTTAGACTATTAGACAGGAGGAATTCATTATGCCGAAAATGAAAACTAGCAGAGCTGCTGCAAAACGTTTTAAGAAGACAGGAACAGGAAAGTTAAAAAGAAATAAAGCTTACAAGAGCCACATTTTAACAAAGAAATCTCCTAAGAGAAAAAGAAACCTGAGAAAATCTGCGATCACTGATTCTACCAATGTAAAGAACATGAAGAAGATTTTACCGTATCTGTAATTTTGAGTTAGGAGGAAGATGAAATGGCGAGAATTAAAGGCGGCTTAAATGCCAAGAAAAAACATAACAGAGTTTTAAAGCTGGCTAAAGGTTACAGAGGAGCCAGATCCAAACAGTACAGAGTAGCAAAGCAGTCCGTAATGAGAGCGCTTACCAGCGCATATGCAGGCAGAAAGCAGAGAAAGAGACAGTTCAGACAGCTCTGGATCGCGCGTATCAACGCTGCGGCAAGACTGAACGGCCTTTCCTACAGCAGATTTATGTATGGACTGAAGCTGGCTAATATTGAGATCAACAGAAAGATGCTTGCAGAGATGGCTGTTAATGATGCAGAGGGATTTGCAGCGCTGGTTGAGACTGCAAAAGCAAAATTGGCTTAAGTTATAATGTTTTTTCAGACCGATGCCGGAGACCCGTAGGGAAAACGGAATCGGTCTGAAAATGTGACAGTTCAGCCCCGGTACATGCAGAGAGAAAAAGCCTGCAGGCAGTTTTCTTCAGTCTGTACGTGGTCATGGCTGAGCTGTTGCAAAAAAATAAAAAAAATGAAAAAATATGTTGACAAAAGATCAGCATATGTGTATAATTCTTTTTGTTGCGGTTCGTTGGTCAAGCGGTTAAGACGTCGCCCTCTCACGGCGAAAACAGGGGTTCGATTCCCCTACGAACTGTTCGCTTTTCAGAAAGCGATGAATATGGTCTGTTGGTCAAGCGGTTAAGACGTCGCCCTCTCACGGCGAAAACAGGGGTTCGATTC
>CAMLYL010000100.1 GCA_946491665.1 uncultured Lachnospiraceae bacterium
TCAGACTGCAGTTTTTCAGAAGATAAACCCGGTCGCACAGTTCGTAAATCTCCTTTTTGTTGGGCGACAAGAGAATCATACCTGTCTGTGAGGAATGAATCTGATTGATCACCCGCAGCATACTATCCCTGATAATCAGATCCGACTCGGACAGCACATTGTGAAGGATCAAAACTTTGGAGCGTTTCAGAATCCATCGGTAAATGGTGACCAGAAAACGTGTATTTCCATCCAGCTTCTCAATTCTCTTTTTAAGATCCCGGGAGGGAATTCCCAGCTGCGCCGCCACATCCAGCACTACCGCCTGCTCCAGCTTACGGTTAATCCTGCTGTAGCGGCTGAAGCGCTCCAGACTTGCGATGGTCAGGTTCTCCGCCAGAGTCAGTTTTGGAAATACTCCCTTTTCCCGGGACTCCACATAGCCGATTCCCTGACGAATCATATGCATTCTTCCTCCGGAAAGCTGAAGGGGTTTCCCGCACAAATACGCCTTGCCTTCCTTGACCTGCGTGATGCCGCATAGCAGATCATACAATCGGCTGCAGATTCCGTGATCCTCGTCCCAAAATCCTAATACCTCCCCCTTGTTCAAATAAAAGCTGAATTCTTCAAAGCCCCCTCCAGAGATCCTCTCCATTAAAAGGGCTGGCTCTGTCTTTTGTGGCTGAGAAAAGGTAGTTTTCCTAGTATCCGGAATCCGGTAATCTCCCATCTGGACTTTCTGCACCCATTCCCTGTTCCACTTCCCTCCGTCAAAAACCGCTTCCACCCTGCCGCTGCGCATCACCGCCAGGGTATCTGCCATCCCGGCCAATCGCTCGTAACTGGGGTCCAGTACGATCACCGCCATCCCTCGTTTTTTCAAACAGATTAACAGGCGGTTCAGCTGTTCCAATTCCTGTCTGGTATATCCGCCCGCAATGTGATCCAGAACCAGTACCTCTCCATTCATATAGCAGGCCCGCGCTATTTCAATCATATGGCAGTCAGACAGTGACATATCAGACAATGATTTGCGGCAGTCAATCGGAAGATTCAGCTCTTTCAGAACCTTCTCCGCTTTTCTTTTTTGCTCTCTGGAAGGAAAACTAAGGCCAAAACGGAGGTTTTTCTCTCCAATGCATATATTTTCCACCAGACTCAAGCTCTTCAGTAAAATCGGGCGGTCTTCTATGGTATAAATACCTCTCTGATGGGCCTGGGCAATATTTTTTAATTCTGCTGGTTCATTATGAATATACAATGTCCCCTTCTCAATTCTGCTTCTGCCGGAAAGAATTCCCGATACAGAGGCAATGCCGGAATCCACTAACCCGGTAATACCGATCGTTTCTCCTCCAAAGACAACCATGCTGAAATCTTTCAATCCTCCCATGCTGCCATCTGCCCAAAGGCCCTCAGCCCGTACTATTTCTGTTTTCATTAAGAGGAAGTGTCACCTCCACAATAGTTCCCACATCCTTGGTACTCATTACATTCAGACCATAGGGTTCTCCATAATAAAATTTCAGTCGCTGATTCACATTTCTTAGAGCGATGCCAAAATTTCGTTTTCCGTTTGACCGCTCCTCCCCGTCTTTCCCGGATAAATTCATGCGGATTTCCTGCAGCCTTCGCTCCTCCATCCCAATTCCATTATCACTGATCCGCATCACGATATGATAATCTGTCATAAAAGCGCAGAATCTGACCACGCCGCCTCCCAGCTTCTGCTCCAGCCCATGGCTGATGGCATTCTCAATGATCGGCTGAATGGTCAGAATCGGAATCCGATAGCTCAGGACTTCCGGATCCTGTATCTCTTCATGATAAACTACCTTATTCGGAAAACGGTACTGCTGAATCTGCAGGTAACTTCGTACATGCTTCAGCTCCTCTTCCAAAGTAGCCATCTCTCCAGGCTTGGAAATACTGTAGCGAAACAAGGAGGACAGCGCTTCCGTCATATCCGCAATTTCCTCCACGCCTTTAGTCATTGCGATTCCCCGGATGGTTTCCAGGGTGTTGTAAAGGAAATGGGGGTTGATCTGGCTTTGAAGCGCATGCATTTCCGCCTGTACCCGCATATTTTCCGCTCGGTATTCATTTTTCATGGCGGACTCCGCAGTATCTAGAATCCGGCAGATGGGATCGGATACTCTTTTTTTCGACAATCGTCCAATCCACAGAAGCACTGCCAGTCCCGCTGTCGTAATCCCCAAAATCAGCTCTTTCTTCCCAATTGTCAGAGCAAACAGGGCCGAAGCCAGGATCACCAGTCCTGCAGTCAACAGCTGAATCAGCAGCAGTCTTCTCACTTTTTCTTTTAAATTCTCCCTGTTTCGGCTTACCACTTTCTCCCTCATTTGGCGTAAAACCTTCTGTATTCCACCGGTTTAATCCCTACAATTTTTATAAACAGTTTACTGAAATACCGGGCGTCCACATATCCAACCGCATAAGCCACCTCGTTGATCGTCAAATCCGTGGTGCGAATCAGCTCCTTTGCTTTTTCAATCCGAAGCTGAATCAGGTAATTGGTAGGCGTCATTCCCGTCTCCTTTTTGAAAATCGTGCTGATGTATGCCCCGGTTAATCCTACCTGAGCGGCTATTTTTTCCAGATTAATCTCATCCCGTATGTGTTCTTTCAGATACGCCTGCACCTTCCGCACCGCCCGGCTGTTTTTCTCCGTCTTCCTGCCAATGCAGTTTTCAATCATCTGCCGGCAGTGATGAAGGCAGAAGGCGATGATCTGTTCCTGGTCCATACAGCCATCCAGACTTTTCTCCAGCGTCCGGACTTCTTGTGTCCTCTCTTCTTCCAAGTCTTCCCCTTCTTCGCTGCTTCCGGTAATTGAGTCAACCAGTTCTAAAAGTCCGCATACCTGATTTTTCAGCTGGTATACCGGCTGATCTCTCCGGGATACTTCTTCCAGATATCTTTCCAACATTCCCTCTGCCCTCTGTCCGCTCAGCGTCAGAATTTCCTTCCGTATTTTCTCACATGCCTCCTCTCCGATCGTTCCCTGCTCTTCCCCATTTTCCTTCACATCCCGTTCATAATACAGAAATCGGCCGCAGCCTTTTCTCAGCCTCTGCCACAGAGTCCGGTCCGCCGTAACAAAACAGTCTTTCAGATGCGTCAGATCCTCAGCTGCCTTTCCCATAGCAGCAGTCACAATAAACGGATAGAACCGCGGAGTTTTTTCCAGGAAATTTTTTTCCAAAAGCTCCCGGATTCGGTCCATATCCTCCCGGGAATCGGTGCGGATCAGCACATAATTTCGGCTGCCCGCACAGAACTCTTCCAGTTCCTGACAAAGGCTTCCGATGCTGCGAATATACTGCTTGGAAATCAACTCCGCATTTCTCTGGATAAAGAACTCTTCCGCCTCCTCCAGTTCCGTGTCCAGCTTGATGATAACCGCATTATAAATTCCCTCACCCGGCAGAAAGCCGCCGGAATATTTTTCTATATTCTCCAGCGGTCTGCCCTTCTCTATATAATCAATGCAGCGCATCAGAAGCTCTTTGCGCAAAAAGCTCTGATTCCTGGCCAGCTGTTCCTCGGCAATGGCCAGCCGCTCCCGAATCTGGTTTGAATTTTTCTGTTTTTCATATACCCCCATAATCAGCTGGTTTAAGTCTTCCCGGTTAATGGGTTTCAGCAGATAATCCAGAACGCCATAGCGGATGGCGCTCCTGGCATAGTTAAAATCACGGTACCCGCTGACCAAAATAAACTCGCAGGGCAGGCCCTCCTCCCTGGCTTTTTGAACCAATTCTACGCCGCTTAAGCCGGGCATTCGGATGTCTGTAATCACGATGTCCGGCTTAATGCGCTTCATCAGCTCGTAGGCCCGGTTTCCGTCGTCGGCTTCTCCAATCACCTCCGCCGGAATGGCCGGGTCGATCAATCGTTTAATCAGCTGAATAATTCCAATTTCGTCGTCTACTACTAAAATCCTTAACAAAATTTCCCCCGTCTCAACTTTTACTTGCTCTCTGAGTCGCGAAGCCGTCCAGAGCTACCGCAAAAAGGATAAACAGGCCGATGACCACCTGATGCCAGAAGGTATTTACATTTAAAAGGCTCAGTCCATTCTTAATGGTAGCCATCAGAATCGCCCCCAGAGCGGTTCCGAACATATTTCCCTTTCCTCCCGACATGCTGGTCCCGCCGATTACCGTAGCCGCAATTGCGTCCATCTCATAAGCATTTCCCGCCGTAGGGATTGCCGCCTCGCTTCTGGAAGCCAGGATGATCCCGGCAATGGCGCAGAAAACTCCGCTCAGCACAAATACCAGAATTTTAATCTTGTCTACATTGATGCCTACCAGCTGGGCCGCCTCCTCGTTGCTGCCAATGGACACCGTATACCGGCCGAACTTTGTTTTATAGAACAGGTAGGCGCTGACCACTAAAATCAAAATGGTCAAAATGATGGGTACCGGGATCATGCCGATATAGCCCTGTCCGAAAAACTGGATTTCCGGGTATTTTAAACCATAGAGAGGAATTCCCTCCGTATAAACATAGATCAGCCCGCGGATAATGCTCATGGTTCCCAGCGTGGCGATGAAATAGGCCATGCGCAGCTTCGTCACCAGAATTCCGTTAATAAAGCCGATCAGTGCCCCTAGCAAAATCACCACCAGAATAGCCAGGTAGATATTCTGCCCGTCTAAAATCATAGCGGCCAGCACCATCCCGGCAATTCCTACGGTAGAACCCACCGACAGATCGATGCCGCCCATGGAAATCACAAAGGTCATAGCAAAGCCTACAATAGCAGTATAAACCGCCTGACGGATTCCTACCATAATATTTGAAAATTTTAGAAAATTCGGGCAGGCGATGCTCAAAAACACAAAAACAACCAGGTACACCGCCACAATTCCGATGCCGTCCATATTCATGATCCGTTTTAAAATATTTTTCTCTTTCATGTTCCGCTCTCCTGTCAGACTGAATAGTGCTTGATTTCTTCCGTCGTAGTGGTTTTGGCGGACAATACCGCTGAAATCCGCCCGTTCTTCATCACGATGACCCGATCGCAGATTCCCAACACCTCCTCTTCCTCAGAGGAGACTACCACCACGCCCTTGCGGTTCTCCACGCAGCTCCCGATGGCCTCGTATACCTCCGTCTTCGCATTGACGTCGATTCCCCTGGTAGGTTCCTCCAGCAGAAATACGTCCGCATCGGTCATAATCCATCTGGACAGCATCACCTTCTGCTGATTTCCTCCGCTTAAAAGGGCGATGTTCTGATCCGGTCCCTCCGCCTTTGTTCTCAGCCTTTGGATATATTCCTTCGTCCGGACCAGCTCTTCTTTTCTGGAAATCGTATTCATCCGGCAGATTTGCGGCAGGGAGGCGATGGTGGTATTCCAGGAAATGCTCTGTTTTAAAAACAATCCCTCCACCTTGCGCTCCGCCGGAACAAAAGCCACCTTATGGTTCATCGCTCCTCGGATCGTATTGTGGAAATTTTGTCCGCTTACGGTGATGCTTCCTGTGGTATAATGATTCTTCCCAAAAACAGAGCGAATTACCTCATTTTTCCCGCAGCCCTCCAGACCCGCGATCCCCAGAATTTCCCCCCTGTGGAGTTCAAAAGAAACGTCAAAGAAATGGGCGCCGTCGGAAAGGTTCTTCACCTCCATAATTACATCCCCGATGGTAACCTGCTTCTTGGGATATTTATTTTTCAATTCCTTTCCCACCATATCGCCAATTACCCGGTCAATGGTAAATTCTCCCACCGGCCCCTCATCCACCTTGCGGCCATCCCGCAAAACCAGCAGCCGGTCGCAGATCTCCATCAGCTCATCCAAATGATGGGAAATAAAAATAATGGAGTGTCCCTTGGCCTTCAGGCGGCGAATCACTGCAAACAGCTTCTCCCTCTCCTGGGCCTGGAGAGCGGCTGTGGGCTCGTCCATGATAATGATCTGGGCATTGGCGTAGACGGTTCTGGCGATCTCCACCATCTGCTTCTGAGCCAGGGGCACATGCTTTAATGGGATATCCAGGTTCATCTGTACCTTCAGCTCATCCTCCAGCACCTTTCTGGCCTTCTCCCTCATTTCCGCGTATCGGAAGGGAACAAACAGCCCTTTTCCTCCCGTCAGCTCCCGATTCAGAAAAATATTCTGCACCGCATTCAAATCCGGGATCACACTCAGTTCCTGATAGATCGTACTGATTCCCAAATTCTGGGCTGTCTGTGCGTTGGGAATATGGACGTTCGTTCCGTTCAGCTCGATTTCTCCGGAGGTTGCGTGATAGATTCCGCAGAGAATTTTGATCAAGGTTGACTTGCCGGCTCCATTTTCCCCGATCAGGCCCAGGACCTCCCCTCGGTTCAGATTCAGATCCACATGGTCCAGCACCTGAACCGGACCGAAGGACTTGCAGATCTGCTTCATGCGCAAAACAACTTCCTGTTCCATGTACATTCCCCTTCCTCAGGCGTAATATTCCGGTACGAACTTCAAGCTTCTGTATTGATCGATATCGTGGCCAAAAAGCACCTTCGCCTGATACTGCTTTTCCAATCTGCGAATCCGCTCAATGGTCTTTCGGTATCCAATGGTATCATAGGCCAGGCCGGGATAGCGAAGAGGCGGCCCGTAATTTTCTTTCGTATTGATGCAATCGGAAGCCAGGATAAAATTGCCGCTCTCCGGCAGCGTGACCAAAAGCCCCATCATGCCGAAGGTATGACCGGAGCCAAAATTTAAAATCCGGATCCCCTCCAGCAATTCTTCCTCCTGCTGCTCGTCCTCGATCAAATTCCAGTTTACCCCCTGTTCCAGCCATACCCGAATATCATTGGCGATATATCCCCCCATGTCTCCTCTCAGAGCGTAGAGCTTCATGGTTTCCCTCAGTTCCTTGTCGCTGACAAACACCTGGGCCTTCCGGAAAAATTCCAGGCAGCCCGCGTGGTCCTCGTGAAGATGGGACAATACCACATATTTCACATCATCGGGCCCATATCCCAGCTGCTTTAAGGCCGCTAAAATCCCCTCATGCTCTCCTATGGTAACCGGGGTCCGAAGCCTGTTCTCCTCATTCCACCGCTCCGTCATCGCATTAGGATGGCAGCCCGTATCAAAAAGCACCAGTCCCTCCTGATTTTCAATCAGCATGCAGGTGATGGGCGAATACGCCCAGATGCTCTTCACCTCATGTTCCCTGGCGTTTCCCATGACCGGCATGCAGACCATGTTGCAAAGGTCGCACATGATCATGCCCCCGCTGACAATATACATCCTCCGGTTTGCCATAACAGCCTCCTTCCCTTTCTTACATGTCCGGTATGCGTCTCTTTATAATCTCAGGGCCGCGGTTTTGATGCCGCAGCCCTGAGGATGTCATTGTTTCGTGATACTAATTGCTGAAACGGATCCGGTTGGTCAACGATCATCCGGTTACTCGAAAATCACCCGGTCAAGCTCATCAATGTTGTTGATGTCGTATACCTTGGACGGACGGTTGATCACCTTGTCCACTTCTTTGCCGTTAATGCAGAAATCCGTCACCGCATTAACGATATCAAACCCGGTTCCGTATTCGCCTACATCGATGGTGGCCTGCATTTCTCCTGCTTCGATGGCGGCCACGCCGTCCTTGGTACAGCCGTAGCCTACAACCGCGATCTGGTCCAGAAGATTTCTCTCTTTCACAACAGTCAGTCCGCCCAGAACCATCTCATCGTAAGGTCCGTAGAGAATCGTCACATCAGGATTTGCCGTCAAAATGCTTTCCGTTACGCTCTGGCCCTTTTCTCTGGTCCAGTCAGCGGTCTGGGAAGCTACGATTTCCAGATTGGAATTATCCGCGATGGCCGCTTTAAATCCGTCCATCCGCTTCGTATTGACGATACCGGCATAACCCTCCAGAACCGCAATCTTCTGTGGTTCTCCTCCCAGGTTGTCGTTCACCCATTTTCCAATCTCATATCCCGCCTGCTCCTGGTCGTAGCCGATGCTGGATACATAGTAAATATTCTGGTCGTTGATCTCCGTCATATTAAACAGGAATACGGGAATATCCGCCTCTGCCGCCTCTCTCAGATAGGGAAGCATAGACTCATCGGACTCGGTGGCCAGGGCGATGGCGTCCACTCCCTGCTGGATCATGGTTTCCATGATGTTTCCCTGCTCCGTGATGGTGCTGGCATTGCTGGAAGGCGCCTGAACGATCAGTTCGATCTGATCTCCATTTTCTTCAATCTGCTTCTTTGCGCCGTTGATGGTCATGGTGTAGGCCGTATTCATCGCCACCGGAATCAATCCCAGTTTTACTTTCCGGTCCGTAATCTGACGAGGCTTTACCATGTACTCCTCCCCGGCTGCCGCAGAATCTTCCCCCTCATCCGCAGCCGGCTCTTCTCCTGATTCCTCTTGGGCAGCCCCTTCCTCAGAAGCTTCCTGGGATGCTGCCTGTGTGGCTTCCGCCTGAGCCGCCGTTGTTTCCGCCGCCTGCTGATTGGAGGTGGAGCAGCCCGCCAGCATTGAGGCCGCCAGAGCCATTGCAGTTACAAAACAAGCCATTCGTTTCATAATATCCTCTCCTTTACTTTTGTGAAAAATATATAGTTTTTGTTTCCTCTGATGTGTTTTATTATACAATGTGGTAAAGGAATGGACAATGAGGTTGGATTTGGAAATGGTAGGGTTGAATTTGGATTTCTACTTCCTGCCATTCTTAACCCCCGTCAACTCGCACTCTGCATGTGAAATCCAGTGAGATTGCAGTCACCCTATTTCTGGTCAGGGCCGGATTTTTTACTTTTTAAAAGATACGCCATATATCTAAAAGGCATGATCCCATAAAAAAACGCATATGCATGTGTACTCACTTCTCAAATTTCCGATATGAAAATTCCGCAAGTATTCCACGGGATTAACGCAGAGGTAAATGCCTCTCCTTCCTCTACCGCAAATCCGACCGCCGTAGAGCAAAAACTTTTCGTCCCGGAACGAATGTCTATTCTTTGTACCTCCCATGTTTTTGGGCAATCAGCTAATTATCCTGGTAAATAATAATTTGATAAAGGTCAATCTTCTCTTTTTTACAGACTCAATAAATTTTGTAAGATCAAGCGTACCCATAGAATTTATCCTTCCTCAATATTCTTCGCTTTTTAATTTACTGTCAATTTTATGTTATCGGATGTTTTTTCTGAATTCCAATGTCGTTTTCACATATTACTTATATCGAAATTGATATATCCTCATGTTAGAACATGGAGCCCCGACTTCAAAGTCGGGGCTCCATGTCTTATTCTCTCTGTTTTCTTATCTACCGTTCTATGATCGTTGTACTTGAAGATATGGGGAAGATTTTACAACGTCCTCTGTAATTATCAAAAAGCGTTCTGCTAAAGGTGAAATTATTTCTCCTGTCCTATACACACCTGCAATATGGCTTCTCACAGGTGGACGATCTAGCGTACAATAATATGCCTTTTTATGACATCCTGGATACAAAACTGTTGTATCCTGCACAAATGCAATACTCATATTTTCGCATGCCAGCTTATACGTCAAGTTGCTATCCGGAAACTCCAGGAATTTTCCCGGTTTCATTTGATTTCTTCCCAGGACTTCTTCCATAATTTTGAAAATACCAGGATCAGGTGGTACTACTAAAAAGTTTGACCATTTAGACGTTCTGCTTCTAAAATAAATAGGGGTTTTCAGACTATCGTTCCTCAATATCTTTCCTTTCAGAACCGGATTCCCCTCCAACACTGCAAATACCATCATTTCCTTTATCTCCTGATGCATGCAGTGTCGTCCTTTCAAACAGCTCTACCCCAGTTCATTCTCCAAATGGTTTAAAGATCTTGTTAATGCAGGCTGCGTCATATGAAGTTTTTTTGCTACTTTCGATATACTTTGATATTCCACAATCGTCATAGCATAGTTTAATTTTGAGAAATCCATTATCCCCCCGCCAATCTCTCATAAATCATTTTCATAGTTTCCTGGACCCGCTCGCTTCCAAACTGAGCGGCCCGGCTGGCATTTGCCTGACCCATGCGGACAAGCTCCTGGGGCTTGACTGCCAGCTGCCGGACTGCCTGGGCGTAGGCCTCTACATCATCCGCA
>CAMLYL010000101.1 GCA_946491665.1 uncultured Lachnospiraceae bacterium
CCGGATACATGATCCTGTTTGCCATGATCTACTTTACCATGCTGGGAGAGACGGGAATGTTCGATACCCTGATCAAAAGTTTTCTGAAGCTCTCCCACGGCAGGCTGAACGTGTACATGGTGATGATCATCACCTCCATCATCGCGGCCATGGGAATGCTGACCGCCACGGTGGCTACCGCCTACCTGATCGTGTTCCCCATTATGCTTCCGATCTACAAAAAGATGAAGTTTGACCATGCATCCGCCATGATCATCGCCCAGACGGCCATCGCCGGCATGTGCTTTGTGCCCTGGGGCATCGCGGTGGTAAACTCCTCCGTGTTCGCGGGAGTGGATCCCATGGAACTGTCCAGAAGGCTGGTTCCCGTGGCATTCTGCTTTATTCCCGCCATCGTCCTTCAGTGGATTTATTTCGGATATGTACATAAAAAACAGGGCGGCCTGATGGCCATCGACTGGTCCGCCGACGAGGAAGAGAGCGGAGAGCAGAAGAAGAGCGAACTGGCACGGCCGAAGCTGTTCTGGTTCAATCTGATCCTGTTTATCGCGGTCATCGTCATGCTGGTAAAATCCGTGATGCCGTCCTACATGATCTTTATCCTGGCCTCAGCCCTGACCATCCTGGTGGACTATCCCAACGGGGGAGACCACAAGAAGCTGATTTCCAAGGCGGGCGGACGGTTCTTCAACACCATCCAGCAGCTGATCGGAATTTCCTTCTTTATCGGAATTTTCCAGGGAACGGGAATGACGGAGGCGCTGGCGACCACCATTGTATCCAATGTGCCGGAATTCCTCACCAGATACATCCACATTATCCTGGCGATGTCCATGGTGCTGGTAATCCGCTACATCCCCAACAAGATCTATAATTCCATGTATCCAGTGCTGATCTCTGTGGGATCCAGATTTGGCCTGGCGGGAACGGACGTGATCGCTCCCTTTGTGTGCAATATGTCTCTGGCCACCGGATCCTCACCCTTTACGGCGACCACCCATATCGGCACAGGACTTCTGGATATGGACGTAAATAAATACTGCAACCGATCCATGGCGGTGCAGACAGTGACCAATATTGTCATCATTCTCACGGCCATTCTGGTGGGAGTTGTAAGATAGGAGAAAAGTGTATATGAATGAAAAAATAAAAGCAAAAGCTCTGCCGGACGCGGCGTCCCTCACCATTGACCCGAAGCATTATTACCGTCAGGATGTGGTCGGCTACTATGAGTTTCCCTGTCCCATGGAGGACGGAACCATGCGCAGCGCAAAGCTGTACCTGGCGGAAAACAGTATCTATACCCAGCCCACTGTATTTCTTCTGCCGCCGTCCGGAACGGACGCCTGGGAATTCCTGGAGGAGAGCGGATGGAAGGATCTGGCGGAGAAAGAAAATCTCTATCTGGTAGTTCTGGAACCGGAAAACGGAGCCTGGAAAGCAGATGAGACCGAATACATAGGGACCATGGTGAAATATATCAACACCCGCCCGTTCTTTGCCGCCTTCGCGTCCAAATTCTACGGAGCGGCCTATGGGGACGGAGCGGACTGCCTGGGACTTTACAGTCGCAGGTACGCGAAATCTTTCGCCGGAGTGGCCCTCCTCGGCACAACGGGAATGAGTCAGGAGGAGAAAACATTTCTGGAGACAACGGATTCCCCGGTGAAGGGCATCCGTCTGTCCCAGATTCAGATGCCGGTGTGGGCGGTGGCAGCAGAGGAGACCGCCGCGGTCAGCCGGATGCTGGAGTACTACAGAAAAGCCGACCACAGCCAGGAAAAGGCGGAAAAGACCGCGTGGGCGGACCGGGTTTACCGGCCGGATCCTGCGGGAAGCGGAAGCCTGGACGAGGACTGGTGCGCGGATGTGATCTTTTCTGTGGGAAACTGGAAGGACTGCGTTTCAGAGGAATTCAGCGAGACACTGTACCGCCACCTGTTTAAGGGCACGGGCCGCTATACGGGCAATGCCAACGGAGCCCTGCGCCATGACGGAGATATGAAGGAGAGAGGGTTCCGTTTCTTCTCGGAAATGGTTCCCGGAGGCTTCCGGGAGGATCAGACGGATCTCTATGAGAGACAGTGGTGGGTGTACGTGCCTGACACTGTGGAACCGGGGAAAAAGGTGCCGGCAGTATTTATGTTCCACGGCGCCGGCGGCTTCGGAATAGAGATTGGGGACCGTTCCGGCTGGGCCAGAGTGGCGGAAAAGCACGGGTTTATCCTGATCTGCCCCTGTGCTTCCCACGACAATAAGGTGCGTAAGGCGGGGCATATGACTTTGTCCAATATCCACCGCACCCGCTGGAATTCCGGCGGGCCCACAGAGAGTGTTCCCGGCGAGCTGGAGTTTATGGACTGGCTCTACCGCTGGGTGCTGGATCACTATCCTGTGGACGAGACCAGAGTGTACGCCAGCGGACAGTCCTCAGGCGGAATGATGGCATGGGCCTGTGCCTGCTACCGTCCGGATTATTTTGCTGCGGCAGCTCCCTTCTCCGCCACCACGCCGGATATTATGGCGAAGGAAATGGTGCCCCCTGTGGAGGGAAGCCCCATTGCCGTCATGGCCAACATGGGACTGGCAGACAAGATATTTGAGGGAGGATTTTCCACAGACAGCGCCAGAAAGCTGGTGGAATACTGGAGCCGCCGGTACCGTCTGGATCATGACTGGTCCGATTTCCAGTTTGGCGGGGACGGCCGGACGGCCACCTTTAAGGATGGAAAGTTCAACAACTATGTGTTCCGCACCGCGGACGGAGTTCCCATGCTCCGCTGCGTGGAGACAGAAACCAAGACCCACGCGGTGCTGCCGTCGGAGTGCGAGATGGCCTGGACCCAGTTCTTTACCAAATTTACAAAGGATGTGAAAAGCGGTGTTCTTTATTATAAAGGAAGACCGGTAGAAGTGTAAAAAGCATACTTTGCAGCTTTCCGGGCTGCGGCGGAATACGGGATCAGACTTCCGACCTTGAGAAGAGGGAGGAAATCTGGTCCCGTATTTTTATTTTCCGTACTTCTGCAAAGCAATTTTACATAAAAGATAAAAACTTTAAAAATGCCTTACAAAATATATACAGAATATGATAGAAAACGCTCGGAGAATCAGGCTAGAATAATGCCGGAATTGATTAAGTCTGTCCGCAGAGGAGTTGATGTAGGACGGGTCAGAAAGCAAGGAGGATGTTTATGTTTAAAATGCTAAATCCGCGGCGCTTCTATTATGCTGTGGGGAGGCGAAAATTTCTGGAATTTATCTTGCTGGCGGTATTCATTTTGTTTTTTTACGGGCCATTGCTGAATATGCTTATGCTTGCGTTCGCAAATGAATACACGGTTCCCCATGTGCTTCCGGATCAGTGGGGGTTCCGGTGGTGGGAATATGTGTTTGGACAGGAGAGTCTGGTGTCGTCCATGATTCAGTCCTTTGTCGTAGCGATCTCCACTACGGTGATATCTATGATATTCTGCATTCCGGCGGCCTATTCCATCGCCAGGTTTAAGTTTCGCGGAAGAAAGCTGTTTATGCTGTCCTTCCTGCTCACGAATGCGTTTCCCAAGCTGGGAATCTATACGTCTATCGCGGTGTTGTTTTACAGATACGGTCTGATGGGGACTTATCCGGGAGTTATCATTATACATATGATCAATTCTATGATGTTTATGGTATGGCTTCCGTCCAATGCTTTCAGAAATGTACACCGGCAGCAGGAAGAAGCGGCGAGAGACGTAGGAGCGGGACCGATTCGTACCTTTTTCAAGGTGACGCTTCCCATGGCCATGCCGGGGATTGCGGTGGCGACTCTGTATACGTTTCTGGGATCCATGGAAGAGGCGCAGGGAACCATGCTGGTGGGATTGGCAAGGATTCAGACGATGCCGGTTGCCATGTACGGAATTGTGCTTGACAGCTCTGCTGTACAGATTGGCGCAGTATTTGCGCTGATTCTGATCATTCCGTCGGCCGTTATGATTTTCCTGATGAGGAAATTTATCGGACCAGAGGCGATTGCCGGCGGATTTAAGATGAAATAGAAAATGAGCTTTCAGTTAAAGGAGATAGAAAAGATGGATGAGCGAAAAGTAAAGCTGGAAATCAGGGATATGTCCAAAAAATATGATAACGGAGACGGTGTGGAGCATATCAACCTTAAGGTATACGAGGGAGAGATCGTTACGTTTCTCGGACCTTCCGGCTGTGGAAAATCCACGATTTTGCGGGCGATCGGAGGATTTTCCGATATTACTTCCGGAGATATTCTGATCGACGGAAAATCGATCGCCGGTCTTCCGCCGGAAAACCGCCCCACAGCAATGGTGTTTCAGAGTTACAATCTGTGGCCGCATATGACGATCTATGAAAATTTGTCGTTTGGCTTAAAGTTGCGGAAAGTGCCGAAAAAAACCATGGATGAGGAGATAAAAAAGATGCTGGCCCTCGTATCCATGAGCGGATCAGAGAAAAAATATCCGGGTCAGCTGTCCGGAGGTCAGCAGCAGAGGATTGCAATTGCCAGATCCCTGCTTTTAAAGCCGTCTCTTCTGCTTCTGGACGAGCCGTTTTCTGCTTTGGATGCGAAGATCCGGCAGCAGATGAGGGAAGAGCTGAAACGGATTCAGAGCGAGCTGGGCATTACAGTTATTTTTGTAACCCACGATCAGGAAGAAGCTATGGCGGTTTCTCACAGAATTGTTGTTATGAATAAAGGAAAATTTGATCAGGTGGGAACGCCGGAT
The DNA here is from genome assembly GCA_946491665.1 of uncultured Lachnospiraceae bacterium. Lineage (GTDB taxonomy): Bacteria > Bacillota > Clostridia > Lachnospirales > Lachnospiraceae > Eubacterium_I. The sequence goes on from CAMLYL010000101.1 coordinate 4,743, forward strand.
GAAATTTACGATCATCCGGAAACTCTTCATGTGGCCTCCTTTATTGGAGAGATGAATTTTATTAAACAGGAAGACTGCATGATTGCCGTACGCCCGGAGGATCTTGAGGTTACGAGAGAACATGCGGATATGACGGGAAAAGTAAGCACGGTCATGCTTATGGGACATTATGTGCTAATGACGGCCACTGTTGGCGACAGGATTGTAAAGTGTTATGTAAACAGAGAGATCGGAGACACGCTGGAAGAGGGAGAAACGGTCAATCTTAAAATTGGCAAGCATACCCAGTTTCCGTTAAGCGCATAAAAATAAAAAAGAGGAGAGAAAAGATGAAAACAAAAAAATTAACAGCAGTATTAATGGCGGGAGTATTGGCCGCGGTGGCGGCCGGATGCGGCGGTTCCGCGGGAACCGGCGGAGCGGACGGTTCTTCTGACAATACGGTGACAATCTGGGCGACAGGATCGGATAATGTACGCCAGATTTATGAGGCTCTGGTTGAAGATTTCAATACCAACTCGGATTATGCCGGCACTTATACGGCAGAGCTTCAGTTTATGCTCAGCGGAACGGGAGCGCAGACGCTTCCGGATATGCTGGCGTCCGCCTATAAGGCGAATCAGACCAATACGGATTACGATCTTGTGGATTTAAGTGGTGACGACCTTTCAAAGATTGTATCTCTTATCGGAGAAGAGGCCCTGGTAAAGCTGGACGACGCAAAACTTCCCAATGCGGGAAGAGTAGCGGCTCAGAGCACGGTGGCTGCGGATTATGTTCAGCCTTACAGAGGTACAACGGTTATTCTGGCTTATGATTCAGAAAAAGTGGCGAATCCTCCGAAAACCATGGATGAGCTGACGGAATGGATCAAGGCCAATCCCGGACGGTTTGCCTACAATGCCCCCGGAACCGGCGGGGCGGGAGATTCCTTTGCCCGTACCTCTGTGTACAATTATCTTCCGGATGAGGCGATTACCTCTGATGATCCCAAGTGGGAAGAAGACTGGGGAGAAGGATTTGATTATCTGAAGGAGATCCATCCCTATATGTATTCATCCGGCGGCTCTGTCGTCTACCCCAATAAGAACCAGGGAACTCTGGATCTTCTGAATCAGGGAGAAATCGATATGTGTCCCAACTGGGCGGATATGGTTCTGTCCCAGCGTGCCGAGGGAACTCTGAAGGATACGATCAAGATCGCTCAGATTGATCCCGCGTTTACCGGATCTCTGCAGTCTCTTGCGATTCCTACTTTTGGCTCTAATGAGGACGGCGCTTACGCGTTTATGGACTATATGCTGACGGACGAGGCGCAGGAGATCATGGTTCGTCAGATGGCCGCCATTCCGCTGGTAGATACGGCTAACATTGATATGACTGGATTTGAGGACGTGGAAAATTTGGATGTGAACAATTTCCGTATCATGTCTATCGGAGATCTGAGTACAGATTTTAATCAGAGATGGGACAGCGAAATTGCCACTTTAAACTGAGAATAAGCTGTTTAGGGAAGGAAATGACAGATGAGTAATAATCTGAAGGAAAAACTGGCTGCATATGGTATGGTTCTGCCGGCATTTCTGGTGGTTATGCTGACGGTCGCCTATCCGATTGTATCGGCCGTCATTCAGAGCTTTCAGGACGGCACGACAGGGGAATTTACCCTGGCCAATTATGCTTATTTCTTTACGGACGCGGTTCAGAGAAGCAACCTGTTCTATACTCTTTATATAGTCATCGTAACGGTTGTGATAGCCATCGTGGTGGCATATCTTCTGGCTCTTTATCTGCGGTTTGTAAAATCGAAAATTTCCCGCGCTATTGGTATGCTCTATTTGCTGCCACGCTTTGTTCCGGCTATGTGCGCGGTGTACGCTATGATTACCATTATCCGGGATACTGGACTGATTAACCGGATCGGACAGCTTTTCGGTGTTAATATCAATCTGGGAATGATGTACCATGCAAGTGGTATCATCACGATGAATCTTTGGTTCAATATACCTTTTGCGGCGATGATGATCGCCGCCGGTCTCGGCGGCATTCCCGACTCGATTATTGAGGCGGCGAGCGACGTGGGAGCCGGAAAATTGAAAATTTTCCGCACTATGATTCTGCCCCTTTCTCTCAAGGATGTGGTAGTGGCTGCGACTTTCGTGTTCATGTCAAATGTAAGTTCATTTACCACCCCCTACCTGATGGGAGGCAATTCACCGAAGATGCTGGGAATCGCTCTGTTTGACCAGTTTAATCGTTATCTGGATTACAACCGGTCCGCGGCGCTTTCTGTGATCATGTTCCTGCTGTGTTCCGTATCGGCAGTAGTCTATATTTACACAAATCTGAAGGAAAATGACTGGGAGAAATAAAATGAAAGAAAGAAGAACACTGATTACCGCTCATTCCGGATCAGACGGTACGCCGGACAACAGCATGGAATTTGTGCGGTATGCGCTGACTACTTCGGCGGATGCTCTGGAAATTGACGTCCGCCGCGCCGAAGGCGGACTGGTAATCAGTCATGACGCGGCAGATGGAAAAGCAGTGGAGCTGAAGGAAGTATTCCTCGCAGTGAAGAATCACCCCATAAGAATTAACTGCGACCTGAAAGAACATGGACTGGAAGAGGCGGTTTATATTCTTGCGGAAGAATGCGGGCTGCCGGAGGAGCAGATTCTGTACTCGGGAAGCGTGACTCCCTGCGCAGCCTCCTGTGACTGTCGGTGGAAAAACGTGGAAATTTACTGGAATGTGGAGGAATGCGTCCCGGATATTTACGTTTGTGAAGATGGGAAAGAAAAAAACAGAATTGGCGGGGAGACTGCAGACCGAATAGCGGAAGAATACAGAGCCCGCGGTATTCAGGTGGTCAACATTAATGAGAAATATATCAATTCCATTTTTCTGAAGAAAATGGAGGAAAATGATATGGAAATATCCGCATGGACTGTCAACGATCCGGAGAGAGTCTGTGAACTTCTGAACCTGGGAGCGCGTAATATCACGACTCGCCGGCCGGCGGCGGTATTAAAGCTGCGTGAAGAGAGACAGAAATCCGGGAAATAAGGGAGAAATATGAATAGACACTACGATGTGATGGTAATAGGACCGATTTCTCTGGATCACAATATTGATTATCGGGGAAATGAGCGCAGAGAGATCGGCGGCGCGGTTGTGGCATCCGGTTTTGCGGCTGCCGGAAGCGGAGTCCGGACAGCGGTTTTCTGTAAATTCAATCCGGAGGACGTAGATCTTGAAAAACGGTTTGACGGCATCTGTGCCGATTTGTACTGGAAACCGTCAAAAACGACATGTTCCATAAAGAACCAATATTTTACAGCGGACAAGGAGAGACGTCAGTGTACTTCCTTGGGGGTATGCGATCCGTTCCTTTTCGAAGAGCTGCCTCAGGCGGAAACTGATGTTTATCATTTTGCAGGACTGGTGTGTGGAGATTTTGATGGAGGAATATTAGAAAAGGCGGCTGGGAAGGGGAAAGTGGCTTTGGATGTCCAGTGCATGCTGCGCTTTGTAGAGACGGATGGGTCTATGAACTTCCGCGACTGGGCGGAGAAAGAAAAATATCTCCCCTGGATTCATTATCTGAAAACGGATGCGGCAGAAGCGGAGATTATGACCGGTCTGAAGGATCGGTCGGAAGCGGCCCGCCGTCTGTACGGCATGGGAGCGAAGGAAATCCTGATTACGCACAATACGGAGGTTCTGGCCTACGATGGAAAAAATATATTCACCTGTCCGATAAAAGCAAGAAATCTGTCGGGAAGAACCGGACGGGGAGATACGGCGTTTGCTGGCTATATTGCCGCCAGACAGTGGAAAAATGTGGAAGAAGCTCTGCTCTACTGTACAGCTTTGGTTTCTCTTAAAATGGAAACTCCCGGCCCGTTTGGCGGAACCAGACAGGATGTGCTGAGGTACATGAAAGAATTTTATAAGGAATTGTTTGATAAATCTTCTTTTGCAGGAGAAATCCGGTGATGGACGGAAATCTGGGGAAACGAACCGCTGCAATGGCAGCGGGGATCGCAATAATCGGATTAAGCGTGGGATTTTACCGTCTGAGCGGTTTCGGTGTGGACGCTTTTACCTGTATGAATCTGGGAATCAGCGGTTTTCTGAATGTGGGATTTGGCAGCTGGCAGCTAATCGTAAACGCGGTCATTCTTATTGCGGTATTTTTCCTGTGCCGGGAATGCATCGGCGCGGGAACAATCGTAAATATGATATGCGTGGGCTACGAAGCGGATTTTCTGTGCTGGCTGGCACAGGATGTGGTCCGGGTGGACATGATCCTTCCTATGAGGATCGGCGCTCTGATATTCGGATGCCTGTTTGCCGGCCTGGGCGTGGCGCTTTATATGGCAGCCGGGATGGGAACGGCTCCTTATGACAGCACGGCTGTAGTTCTGGAGAAAATAACCCGTGGAAGACTCCCCTTCCAGTACGCCAGGGTATGTACAGACGCGACGGCTGTGGCGGTGGGGATCATTTTCTGTCTGGCTGCTGAAAATTCCCTGTGGCAGATCGTGGGAATAGGAACCATATGCAATGCCTGTCTGAACGGACCTCTGATTCAGTTTTTTCGTTCTCATATCTGTGAGCCGCTGCTGACAGGAAAAAAATAAAATATTCAGAAAAAAGGGGATGTCGGTTAATACCGATTTTAATCCCTGAGAAAGTGAGGATGAGACGTTCTCGCAGGATTTGGACTTTTTTGAGCCTGAATTCTTCGCGGAAACGTCGCATCCTTTTTTTAACTCTCTATTTTTTAGGACGCAATCCCCCTTTCTTTTTGTTTAGTAAGGTTTTTGTTTGACAGCTTAATTTTACATCAA
>CAMLYL010000102.1 GCA_946491665.1 uncultured Lachnospiraceae bacterium
AGGATATGAATGTCTGGATGAAGAGTATCCGGAAAGAAGGGAATGGTAAAACAGTTGTACTGTGGGTGGAAGGAGCGCCCGAAAAGGCGGTGGAGGCATATGTAAGTCTTTTAGATGAAGGGAAGCTGGCACTGGCAGGGAAGCTGGAAGGCGTTACGAAAATCATATTTGAGACACCGGAAAGGGATTATGGGGCAAAAGTCCTGCAGGGCACACGGCAGCAGGAGCAAAGTCTGGATATTTGCGAGATTGACCTGTCAGAGAAGAGCGTGATTGGATATGATGACTATATCCGTATCATAGAGCAGCTGAAAAAGGTTCCGGAACTGAGTGTCTATCCGACTGCAGTTTCCTATAAAGGAAGGCATATTTATGCAGTTGAGATCCGACCGCATCTGTCGGGATATATATCCAGGACAAAGCGGATTACAGCTCATCCATCTCAGATCATAGATTCCAGACATCATGCCAATGAGGTATCCAGCACCAATTCGGCATTCATGCTGATCAAAAGAATCCTTACAGATGAGAAGTTTGAAGAACTTCCTGACCGGATGAATCTGGTGATTCTTCCAATGGAAAATGTGGATGGAGCTGCGATCCATTACGAGCTTCAAAAAGAGAATCCCAACTGGAAACTGCATGTGGCCCGGTTTAATGCGGTTGGCAAGGAATTTTATTATGATCTGTTTGAAACAGAGACTATTCATACAGAAGCGGAAGCAATGCGCAGATTGTTTATGACATTCCTTCCGGATGTATTGATCGACAATCACGGGGTGCCAAGTCATGAATGGGAACAGCAGTTTTCGGGATATACGTCCCCTGCATATAAAGGATTCTGGCTGCCAAGATCTTTGCTGTACGGCTACTTTTATCATATTACAGGAGAGGCATACCGAAGCAATTATGTGCTGAACAAAAAGATGGAGGATGTGATTGCTGATGCATTTATGGCTGACGAGGAGATTACAAGAGAGAATAAGATGTGGGCAGAACAGTTTGAAAAGTATGCACATGCGTGGCTGCCCAAGATGTTTCCGGCGGATTATTATAAAAACATGATTAATTACTGGATCCCGCATGAGTATGATCCGACGCACAGATATCCATCTATACGCTATCCGTGGATTTTAAGTCTGGATTATGTAAGTGAAGTGGCAGATGAAACTGCACAGGGAGATTATCTGTACTCCTGCGCCAGAGCTCATATGGTCCACGATGTGGCAATTCTGGAAAAGATTATGCAGGCATCCTGCGTTTATAAACAGGAGTGGGAGATGCAAGAAGGCTATATAAAAGCGGCGTTAACAAGAAAACGCCCGATTATCATTTGATTTGAGGAGGAAAATGGTATGGAAATGATGGATTTGCTCAAATTACTGGGAATACTGATTGTTATTATCGGATTTGCCCTGAAGCTTGATTCGATTCTGATCATTGTTGTGGCAGCAGTCGTGACTGCAATAGTCAGCGGTCTTGGCGTGGAAGGACTGCTGGAAACCTTTGGGGAGAGTTTTGTATCGAACCGGAGCATGGCAATTTTTATTCTGATCATGCTGGTAACAGGGACTCTGGAAAGAAACGGACTGAAAAATGCGGCGGCTGCTTTGATCGGCAGGTTTAAAAGGGCGTCAGCCGGCATGGTTGTCGGGGCTTATGGGATCATGAGAGGAATATTTGCGGCATTTAACGTAAGTTTTGGAGGAGTTGCCGGTTTTGTGCGTCCGATCATTATGCCTATGATCGATGGCGCGATTAAGGCACAGGGGCATGAACCAAATGAAGATCATGTAGAGGAATTGAAAGGAATGGCCTCTGGCATGGAGAATATCGCATGGTTCTTCTGCCAGGTTCTGTTCGTCGGAGGTGCGGGAGGCCTTCTGGTACAGTCTACGCTGGAACCTTTAGGGTATCATGTAGAGCTTATAGATCTTGCGCTTGTGGAAATCCCGATCGGCATTTTTGCATTGATCGTAGGGATTGTATACTATTTCCTTCGTGATAAGAAACTGACGAAAAAGTATTACGGTACAGATAAGTAGGGGGTGAAGAAATGTCATTTTTTACAAGTGCAGACATTACGTTGGGAACAAAACTTCTGGAAGTTGTTTATATTGTTATGGGATTGATTACTATTTATACGGGCGTGAAAAATGCAAGAGATAAAGAAAATCCGTCCCGTGTGGGGACTGCTGTTTTCTGGTGCGCTCTGGGAATTGTTCTGGCATTTGGAAGATGGATCCCTGCTATGATAGACGGCATCCTGGTCATTGTTATGACTCTGCCTGCCATTTTTGGAAAAGTCAAAATCGGAAAATCAGAAGCACCTTCCGAGAAGTCTGTAGATCAGAGGTACAATGCGATTGGAATGAAGATTTTTGCACCAGCCTTATCAATTGGTGTGTTTGCCATACTTTTTGCGATTTTCCTTCCGGATCTGGGGGCAATCGTAGGTATTGGGGCAGGTATTATCGTATCTGTTATTCTTCTGATGGCATTTTCAAAAGAGAATACACCGAAAGTATTTCTACAGGATTCGGAGAGATTGTTGTCAACGGTCGGGCCGCTGAGCATGCTGCCTATGCTTCTGGCAAGCCTTGGCGCGGTATTTACTGCTGCAGGAGTAGGAGAGGTTATCTCTGAGATCGTAGGAAATGTCATCCCCAAGGGAAATGTGAATGTGGGAATTATTGTATTTGCTATTGGCATGGCATTGTTTACAATGATCATGGGAAATGCATTTGCGGCAATCACAGTCATGACTGTAGGAATCGGCGCGCCGTTTGTTCTTCAGTATGGCGCTGATCCTGTAGTGATAGGGATGCTGGCCCTGACTTGCGGATATTGTGGAACGCTTTGTACACCGATGGCAGCGAATTTCAATATTGTACCAATAGCTATGCTGGATATGAAAAATCGGTTTGGGGTAATTAAGAATCAGATCATTCCGGCAATCATCCTTCTGACGGTTCAGATCATATATATGATTATATTAAAATAATAACAGTAGTGTTGGTGAGGGTATGAGATACAGCGAGGCAGAACAGGCCAGAATGATGAGCGGAGCAAGAATCATCGCACGTAAATGGATCCATCTGAAGGCGAGAGAACGTGTTTTGATCGTTACAACGGAGAACCATCTGAAAGAAGCCCAGCTGATGAAACAGTGTTTTCAGGAAAAGTCGCGGTATGTAGATATTCTGGCAGTGGAGGACAGAGGAAAGAGGATCGGAGTTTTGTTTGATGAAAACGAAGATGTGTTTGACGCATATCATACGATAGTGGGCGCCACGGAGTATTCCATAGTGACAACAAAGGCGGCAAAGCGTGCGATAGAGCGGGGAAGCAAATTCCTGTCGCTGCCATTGTCTACGAACAATGAACAGTCTATGCTGGCATATTCTTTTTTGAAGATGGATACAAAGAAAAGTAAATTGATGGCGCAGGTGATTAAAAAATATCTGGACAGCGCCACGGTTCTGGATGTGACAACGAAAGCAGGAACAAAACTCAGGATGTATAAGAGCGGAAGAAATGCAGGATTTTTTAATGGAGATGTAAAAGACGGCGGCGGCTTTTCTTCTGCAAGTATAGAATTGTATCTTCCAATCGAAGAGACAAAGACAGAGGGAACAATGATCGTAGACGGTTCTATGGGCTATATCGGGAAAGTAACAGAACCTTTCGGTATCACATTTTCAAAAGGGCGTATCAGCGAGATTGAAGATACGGCGGATGGGAAACGGCTTAAGGATTATCTGGTAAGTTTTCAGGATTTTGAGATGTATGTGGCCGGTGAGTTTGGGATTGGTCTGAACTCGTATTCAAAATGCCGGGGGAAATGCTATATTGAAGATGAGTCAGCCTATGGCACCTTCCATATCGGATTTGGGAGAAATATTGCCCTTGGCGGAGTTCATGAAGCAACCAGCCATTTTGACCTGGTCGCATTGGAACCGGACATTTATGCAGATAACCGGAAAATCATGGAAAAAGGGAAAATCATTATTCCCGAACCACAGGTATATTAGAAGTGAGGTATATTAGTATGAAAGTATTGATCACGGGCTTTGATCCCTTTGGCGGGGCAGCTGTAAATCCTGCATATGAGGCGGTAAAACTGCTCCCGGATGAACTGGGCGGCAACGAGATTATCAAAAAGGAAATCCCGACTGTATTCGGGAAAGATGAAGAAGTGTTAAGAAAAGCAATCGAGGAATATTCGCCGGACGCGGTAATCTGTGTGGGACAGGCAGGAGGAAGGTCCGGTATGACCGTAGAAAAGGTTGCAGTCAATCTTATGGAAGCCCGAATACCGGATAATGCAGGCAACCAGCCTTTTGACGTGCCTGTCAAGGAAGATGGTGAGACAGCATACTTTGCGAAACTTCCGGTGAAAAGAATGGTACAGGCCATGAAAGATCATCAGATACCGGCACGAGTCTCGTATACGGCAGGAACGTTTGTGTGCAACGATATTATGTACCGTCTGTTGTATATGATTGACAGAGAATATCCGAAGATGCTGGGAGGATTTATTCATGTTCCTTATTGTCCGGAACAAGTATTGGAATTGCCTGACGGGACTCCGAGTATGTCGGTGGAAATGATATCTGATGCCCTGAAGTATGCAATTGAAGCAATCTGTGGAGATGCAGATGAAATTAAAGTTGCAATGGGAGAAACAGAATAAAACGCTGGGACAAGAGGACTGGTTCTGTTAGCTGCGGAATCAGTCTTTTTTTGCGCAAAAATATTTTGCATGGATTCCAAAGCGATTTGCTGGTAATTGGTCCGCGCTTCTGCTATGCTGGAAAAAACATCAAAGGAGGGGCAGGCGAAAAATGGAAAGACAAAAGGAAGATATAAAGAGCGGCACACTGGGAGAACGGCTGGCATTGCTCAGAAAAAGATACGGATACAGCCAGCAGGAAATCGCAGATCTTCTGGATGTCACCAGACAGACGATTTCCAACTGGGAGTGCGGGCAGGGGGCGCCGGCTCTTGATAAAGCGGCAGAGCTTGCCGGAATCTATCGGATCAGTCTGGATGAGCTGGCGGGCGGTGCGGCAGAGCGTTCTGGAGCCCAAAAGAAGACAAAGGATCTGCATATACTGAAAAAGCTGATGGGGAAGAAATGTCGCTTGGAGTATCTGGATCAAACGGAGGCTGCCATTGATGATTTACTTGGCAATACACAGGTGAGAATACTGGAAGTTAATGACGAGTGGATGCGGATTGAGTATGAGCGCCGCAGGGAAGGAACACTCCGGCAGAAAGAGACTGTGGTAAAGCTGGTGGAACTTTCTAAAATCACAGGGGCGGTGCTGACAGTGGAAACGGAGGTGGAGAACGGATGATGACAGGGCTCATGGGGGTTATAACATTCGGTGTGATTGCCGGGATCGGTCTGCTGACTTATCTGGCAGTGGAATATACAGAGCGAAAGGAGAAAGAAAAGCGAAGAGAAGCCACAGAATCTGACTGGAAAAAAATTCTGGCGGAATACCTGGGCAAATCCTGTGAGGTAACGATAAAAGAACCTATGGTAAATATAGATGTCATATACAGTACAAGAGGAATCTTAAGAGATATGGACGACGAATGGCTGGAGCTGGAGTGCAAGGAGAAGAAGGGAACAGTTGTAAGGATCATTCGTCTTGACCAGGTGAAAGGAGCAAAAGAGATAAGATAAAAATGGGAGAGATGAATTTACCGATGAATAAGATTTGCATTTTTAAAGGATTTGTATTATAATACTTTCTGTGATTATTTGATATGCAGATGTAGTTCATCGGTAGAACACCAGCTTCCCAAGCTGGGGAGGCGGGTTCGACTCCCGTCATCTGCTTGAAAAGAGCCGAGAGCATTGAAAGATCAGTGCTTTCGGCTTTTTGTCTGCCGTTTCTGTCGGTAAAGTCTGTTTTTCAATATTAAGAAAATCTTTCGGAATTTCCAACATAAGTATTAGGTTTTTTACGCTATGCTGGTGAGCATAGGAGGAGACCGTATGGAAAACGTAATAGAGGTAAGGAATCTATACAAGCTGTACCGGGTAGGTGACGAGGTTGTGCATGCCCTTGACGGCGTTAGTTTTGAGATCCCCAGAGGAGAGTTCTGTGCGATTGTGGGTACATCCGGATCAGGGAAATCCACACTTTTGAATATGCTGGCCGGTCTGGAAAAGCCAACGAAGGGGAAAATACGGATTGCAGGTCATCAGATCGAGGGTTTTAGCGAAGACCGGCTGGTGGCTTTTCGCCGGGAGCATGTGGGATTTATTTTTCAGGCCTTTCATTTGCTCGGGACAATGAATGCACTGGAAAATGTGGCATTGCCTTTAAGCTTCCGGGGCGTTCCGGTCAGGAAGCGGCTGGAGGTGGCAGACCGGATGCTGGATCTTGTGAAACTGTCAGGGCATAAAAAGCATCTGCCGAGTCAGATGTCCGGAGGACAGCAGCAGCGGGTGGGCGTGGCCAGAGCTCTTGCGGTGGATCCGGAGATTATTTTTGCCGATGAGCCTACGGGAAACCTGGATTCGCATACTTCCCGGGAAGTGATGGAGTTGATGCGGCAGGTGGTATGCGAACAGAAGAAAACACTGGTAATGGTGACCCATGATAATGGGCTTGCGTCCTATGCGGACAGGGTATTTCATATCAGTGACGGAAAGATCGTGAAAATTGAAGGGGGAAATGAAGTATGAAGAAAGTGGTGGGAAAAAGAAGAGGCGAGATCCTGATAAAATGCGCTCTGGCTGCTGCGGTCGGGCTTTTGCTGATCATGCTGGTGCAGTCCTTCCTGGAAAATCCGGCAGAAGTAAATGCGGCAGAATCAGAGATCACATTGTATTCCAAAGATAATAAGGTGCCGGTGTATCAGGCGGGGAAAGAAGAAACGTGGATCCTGGAAGTCACGAATCATACAGAGCAGGATATTCTGGGGGCACGGGTTTTCCCGGAAATGGGAAACAGCAGCGAAGAATGGCCCTTTGTAACGGATTATCAGGATTACGGACAGACCATAGACCTGCCGGCGGGCCAGACGGTAGAGACTGCATTTTCCTTTACACAGAGGGAGGATGTTAAGACAGGCAGGTATACGATTGCATTTTCTGTCAATGCAGAAGGCGAGACGTTGGCTCATCAGAAATTTTATGTCAACACGACTGCAAAGGAAGAATCCAGGCCAGCAGATGTGCCAGCAGAACAGAGAACCGCCCCTACATACACGGACGCAGGAGGATTCAGCAATGGGGATGCCATATACAGTGGCGGGGCTGGTTCAGGGGGAGCCGGAGCAGAGAGCGGCAGTTCAATCCCGCGGGTTATCGTAACAGGGTTTGATACGAATCCGGCAGAGGTTCGGGCAGGAGAGGATTTTACTCTGACGATCCATCTGAAAAATACATCCTCCAGGACAAGAGTTTCCAATATGCTCTTTGACCTGCAGGCGCCTTCAGAAGGGACAGAAGAGACACAGGCGCCGGCATTTCTTCCGGTGTCAGGCTCCAGTTCGATTTTCCTTGACGGAATCGGAGCAGGGCAGACGGCAGACATTTCGCTGCAGCTGAATACCAGAGCGGATCTTTTGCAGAAGCCATACAGCATGAATCTGACGATGAAATATGAAGACGGGAATGCACAGCAGATTGAAGCAGAGTCTCTGATCTCCGTTCCGGTCAGACAGGACGCCAGGTTTGAATTCAGTGAATTTGAACTGAGTCCGGAGAGCATTGCGGTAGGCGACGAGGCCAATGTGATGACCAATCTTTACAATCTGGGACGGACCAGGCTGTATAATGTAAAAGCAGTATTCGAAGGCCCGGCGGTTGAAACAGAAGAAGTATTTGTGGGCAACGTGGAGTCTGGAGCATCGGCAGCCATTGATGCGATGCTGGAGGGAAAACGAGCCACGAAAGGTCCGGAAAAAGTGACCATGAAGCTGATGTATGAGGATGAATCGGGAAATGTTTCTGAAACCACAAAGGAGCTGAAGCTGGAAGTGACAGAAGCAGAAAAGGATTTGGCTGCGGCGGTTTCAACAGAAGAAGAGACCGGTGCAGGATTTCCGGTGATACCGGTTTTGGCGGCGGCCGCAATTCTGGCGGCGGTGGTCATGGGGATCCTTTTGATCCGCAGGAAAAAGAACCGTACAATGGATGAAGAGGAGGCGTTGCTGGATGAGCTGGAAAGATCTTCTGAGGATGAGTCTTAGCAATTTAAAGAGACGCAGGCTCCGGACTTTTCTGACGGTTCTTGGCGTGCTGATCGGAACGGCCTCCATTGTGGTCATGATCTCTCTTGGACTTGGCCTTCAGCAGGCGCTGTACCGGGAAGTGGAGCAGTCCGGCGGTCTGACTATGATTCGCGTGAGCGGTGCAGATGCCGGAAGCTCTATGATGTATTCCGAAGCCTCTGAGGAGGTGGAAAAATATATAGACGATGAAGCGGTAGAATCCCTTGCGGATCTGGAGCATGTAGAACGGGCAGCGCCGGTCTATGAAATGACGGTGGTATTGCTGAAGGGCGGCTATGAGGGGCAGGTGCAGCTGCAGGCAATGTCGCCGGACAGTCTGGAAGCACTGAATATCCCGCTGGCCGGAGGAACCCTGCCTGCCAGTGGAAAGAATCAGATTGAACTTTTGTATGGAAATGGAATCCCGACGATGTTTTATGAACGAGGCAGCGGAGATGGGTATTATGATACGGGGATGCTGCCGGAGATCGATTTTATGAAAGATTCTCTGTTCCTGATACTGGATACAGAGTCTTATTTTCAGCAGCAGGAAGAAAACAGCAGCGGAAGCAGCCGGGAAGGCGGCGGGGAAAATGGAGAACAGGAAGAAAATTCGGAAGTCCAGTCCCCTGTCCGATCTGTGCAGAAACATGTGGTAAGGGCAAGCGGCATGGTGGAAGGGAGCCCGGATGAGTACAATTCCTACTATTATTATGTGTATTGCGATCTGGACACGTTAAAACAGACATTAAAAAAGGAATTTTCCGGCCGTGTGATTCCGGGGCAGCCCACGACCAAATCCGGGAAGCCGTATCCGAAATTCTGTTATTCATATGCGCAGGTGAAGGTGGAGGATATAGAGTATGTGGATGAAGTGGCAAACGTGATCCGGAATATGGGATATAACGTGGAGACCAATGCCGAATACCTGGACAGTATGAAGGGGCAGTTCGCCATCGTCCAGGCGGTATTGGGCGGCATCGGCGCCGTGTCTTTACTGGTAGCGGCCATCGGCATTGCCAACACCATGATGATGTCTATCTATGAGCGCACGAAAGAGATTGGTATTATCAAAGTGCTGGGCTGCAGCCTGAAGAATATCCGGCAGATGTTCCTGCTGGAAGCGGCGGCTATCGGCCTGATCGGAGGCGTGGCAGGGAATGTGCTGAGCCTTCTTTTGTCGGCGGCGATCAACTTTCTCACCGGTCACGGGGCCGCTATGGGATTTGATGGGAATATTTCGTATATTCCAGGCTGGCTGATGCTGGCATCCATGGGATTTGCCATGCTGGTAGGCGTGGCGGCAG
>CAMLYL010000103.1 GCA_946491665.1 uncultured Lachnospiraceae bacterium
AAGGCAATGGTCTGCAACACCAGTATCCACCGGTTCAAATCCGGTCGACGCCTCTGCTAGAGCAGGAGAGATGTTCCAAAGAACATTTCTCCTGCTTTTTAGTGCGCCGGCGGGTGCGCGTCCTAAGGGTGGTAAGGCCTGTGTTCTGAGTGAAAAAATTTTCTGATTTGAAAAAGTTATTAATCTATAGTAGACTGATAAAAGATAGACAAGCGACAAAGGTTTACATTTTTAATGCGAGGAGGTGTCAGTCGTGCGGAAGTATGTAATGGCGCTGGATTCCGGGACAACCAGCAACCGCTGTATCCTGTTTAATGAAAAAGGGGAAATGTGCAGCACCGCCCAGAGAGAGTTCAAACAGTATTTTCCCAGGCCGGGATGGGTGGAGCATGATGCCGGAGAGATATGGGCTACTCAGCTGGCAGTAGCCGTGGAGGCAATGCAGAAGCTGAATGTCTCAGCAGAGCAGATCGCCGCCATCGGCATCACCAATCAGAGAGAAACCACCGTTGTCTGGGATAGAAATACGGGGGAGCCGGTTTATCCGGCGATTGTCTGGCAGTGCAGGCGGACAGCAAAGTACTGTGACGCATTGAAGGAAAAGGGGCTGGTGGAAAAATTCCGTGAAAAAACAGGGTTGGTGCTGGATGCCTATTTTTCCGGAACCAAGCTGAAATGGATTTTGGATCATGTGGAAGGGGCACGGGAACGCGCGGAAAAAGGGCAGCTTCTTTTTGGAACCGTGGATACCTGGCTGATCTGGAAATTAACGAAGGGGAAAATACATGTAACGGATTATTCCAATGCTTCCCGTACTTTAATGTTTAATATCCGGACGCTTCAGTGGGATCAGGAGATTTTGAGGGAGCTGAATATTCCGGAATGTATGCTTCCGGAGGTAAAGCCTTCCAGCTGTATCTACGGAGAAACCGATTCTTCCTATTTTGGCGCGCCGATTCCCATTGGAGGCGCGGCGGGAGATCAGCAGTCCGCTCTGTTCGGTCAGACCTGTTTTCAGCCCGGAGAAGCTAAAAATACGTATGGCACCGGCGGCTTTTTGCTGATGAATACCGGAAATAAACCGGTCTTTTCTAAAAATGGTCTGGTTACTACGATCGCCTGGGGGCTGGACGGAAAAATTACCTACGCCCTGGAAGGCTCTATTTTTGTGGCTGGGGCGGCGATTCAGTGGCTGCGGGACGAACTGAAACTGATTGACGCTTCGGAAGATACAGAATATATGGCGCAGAAGGTTCCGGACACGCATGGATGCTATGTGGTGCCGGCTTTCACGGGGCTGGGGGCGCCACACTGGGATCAGTATGCCAGAGGAGTTATCGTGGGGATTACGCGGGGAGTCAATAAATATCATATTATACGGGCCACCCTGGATTCCATGGCATATCAGGTCTATGATGTATTGAAAGCCATGGAGGCGGACGCGGGAATCCATCTGTCGGCCTTAAAAGTGGACGGAGGAGCCAGCGCGAATAATTTTCTGCTGCAGACCCAGGCAGATATTTGCGGGGCGCCTGTACATCGTCCTGTATGTGTGGAGACTACGGCCATGGGAGCCGCGTATCTGGCCGGTCTTGCCGCGGGGTATTGGAAAAATAAAGAAGCTGTTTTAAGCAACTGGCGTATGGATCGGGAATTTCTGCCGAAAATTTCCCCTGAGGAAAGGGAGAAGAGAATTTCCGGATGGAACAGAGCCGTAACACGCTCCTATGGCTGGGCCAGTGGGGAAGAATATAAAATTTGACCTCGCTTTGGGCTCTCAGTGAGCCTTATCAACCGGTTTTGCCATTAAATTGGGAAGGCCTGGTTCCTGATGATGATTCTGTCCGACTGCTGAGCCACGAACAGAAGAAATTGGATTACAGCTTGCTGTATCAGGCTTACTCTGCCAAAGACAGAAATCCAGCGGTGGATCCTAAGACCATGTTCAAGATCCTGACCTATGCTTACTCCCGGAACATTTATTCATCCAGCAAGTTGGAAGCCTGTGCCAATAAATACACCTTTGTCTGGAAGAAATTTTTGTTGTGCCTGGGATATAATCTGAACAAACTGTATGGCAAGATCCAAAATGGACGGACAGGGAGCCACCGGATTTTGAACTATAACAAACGGAAGTGTCGCTCAATCATCCTTTATTGATGATTTTGCGACACTCCCCATTGGATTATAAATTGTGAAGAGCCTCGTGCTCTTTTTTCAGTTCCTCGTATAGCGCCAGGGAATTCCAGGTCTGATTTTCACTGGTCAGAACCGCTTTCAGCGGAATTTGAATTCCGTCTTTCCGCATAGACGCCAGGAGAAGATCCAGCCGGGAATCGGTGAATCCCCGAAGGAGAAGCATAGGTTCCGTAAAAAGTTCTCCGCTGTAAATTTCATCTGTGTCCGCAAGACCGCGAATACCTGCCAGAGCGCCCACCGGTCTGAGATACTGGGAAGGCTCAATTTTCCGGATGCGGATTTTCATTTTCAGCAGAATCATTTTCAGTTTCCGCCCGCTGTCGGAATCCTGCAGATTGTACAGCAGCGCTGTTTCAATGCTTTGAGTCATTTGAAAAATACCGCCTTTACCAGATTTCTTTATGGATTTTCGAACAGGTGAACGCCAAAGCGCCCGGTCCGATATGGCAGGATACGCTCAGGGACAGAGGAAAGATGTGGATTTCCTTTACGTTGGGGAAAGATTTCAGTGCTTCCTCTCTGAACTCCTCAGCTGCTGCCTGGTTGTAGGAATGAATCACATCCAGGTAAATATCTTCGCCGAAACGCTTGTCAATGTCATCCCGGATCGCCTGGGTCATGATCTTTTTCGCCTGGGCCATAGTGCGGGCCTTGGCAAAGGCATCCAGTTTTTCACCCTGAATCTGGAGGACCGGTTTCAGCCGCAGGACAGTTCCGATCGCTGCAGCAGCCGGAGTAATGCGGCCGCCCTGCTTCAGGTATTTCAGAGTGGCTACGGTAATGTAAATGCTGGAATCAAAACGAGTTTCTTCCAGCCAATCGCCGATTTCAGCGGCGGACAGTCCGTTTTTGGCCTGCTGAAGGGCTTCTATAGCAGAGTAACGGAGTGTGCCGGAAATCCGCTGGTTGTTGACGACCCGCACCCGTCCGTTATAATCGTCCGCCAGCATGGAGGCAGTCTGACAGGAACTGGAAAGTCCGCTGGACATAGGAATATGAACGATTTCGTCATAGTCTTTCAGAAGTTTGTCCCAGAGCCCGGATACGGATTCCATGGAAGGCTGTGAAGTAGAAACCTTGGTGCCCGGATTTTCTTCCAGACGTTTGAAAAATTCTTCCTGGGTCATGTCGACTTCTTCCAGATACTCCTGTCCATTCATAAAAAAAGGCATGGGCAGCATATAAATGCCCAGTTCCTTTGCCTGGGCCATGCTCATGCTGCAATTACTGTCAGTTACAACTGCGATGGATTTCATTTGCAGATTCCTCCAATCTAGTGGTTATGGATCGATTATACAATAACTGAAAGGCAAAGACAATTGATAAGTAGAATATATAGTGGAAGTTTTCGGGAAATATATGTATAATGATAAAGAAAATGATGTCAGAAAAAAAGAGAGGAGGAAACATCATGATCGTACATAAAGTTACAGATCCGGAATTCATTCCCTACGGAAAGGTGCTGGAGGGATATGATCTGCAAGAAATCATCAAAAAAATGGAGGATACTCCGCTGCCGGAGGACAGCACGGTATATGTCCCCTCTGATAAAAATCTGGAGGCGCTGGCTATCGCGGAAGAGTTCCGCTGCCGGGCCTACGGCGGCCTGCCCATTCAGATCGGCTACTGCAACGGCAATAACCACAAGCTGAACGCGCTGGAGTATCACAGATGCTCAGAAGTCAACGTGGCTGCTACGGATATGATTCTTCTGCTGGGACGGCAGCAGGATATTGCAGGGGATTACACCTATGATACATCCAAGGCAGAAGCGTTTCTGGTGCCGGCGGGAACCGCGATTGAAGTTTACGCGACTTCCCTGCATTACGCTCCCTGCAACGGGGGAGAGGGAGGTTTCCGCTGTGTGGTAGTTCTGCCGGAGGGGACTAATACGGACATTGATTTTAACGTAGCTTCCGAGGGTGAGGATAAACTGATGACGGCTAAAAACAAATGGCTGATTGCCCATCCGGATGCCGGCATTGAGGGCGCTTTCCAGGGCCTGAAGGGCGAAAATCTGACGATATAAAAAGCAGCAGGAGGAAGGTAATATGATGAGTAATATCCCCAAGATAAAAGTGGGAATCGTGGCGGTCAGCCGTGACTGTTTCCCCGAACCGCTGTCCGTAAACCGCAGAAAAGCTCTGGCGGATGCCTATGCAAAAAAGTACAGTGCGGAAGATATTTATGAATGTCCGGTCTGCATTGTAGAGAGCGAAATCCACATGGTTCAGGCGCTGGAGGATATTAAGAAAGCGGGATGCAACGCGCTCTGTGTATATCTCGGTAATTTCGGACCGGAGATTTCCGAGACGCTGCTGGCGAAACACTTTGACGGCCCGGTGATGTTTACAGCCGCGGCGGAAGAAAGCCAGAATGATCTGGTAGGGGGCAGAGGAGATGCCTACTGCGGCATGCTGAACGCAAGCTATAATCTGAAACTTCGGAATGTAAAGGCCTATATCCCGGAGTATCCGGTAGGCACAGCAGAGGAATGCGCGGATATGATCCATGATTTCCTGCCGATCGCCAGGGCGCTGGTGGGACTGGCCGGCCTGAAAGTCATCAGTTTTGGCCCCAGGCCCTTGAATTTCCTGGCCTGCAACGCGCCCATCAAACCCCTGTTTGATCTGGGAGTTGAAATTGAAGAAAATTCAGAACTGGATCTGTTTGAGGCGTTCCATAAACATGACGGAGACGCGAGAATTCCGGAGAAGGTAAAGGAAATGGAAGCGGAGCTGGGAGCGGGAAACCGGAAACCGGAGATCCTTCCCAAACTGGCTCAGTACGAACTGACCCTTCTCGACTGGATCCAGGAGCATAAAGGGTATCGTCCCTATGTTACAGTAGCGGGGAAATGCTGGCCCGCGTTTCAGACCCAGTTCGGCTTTGTGCCCTGTTACGTGAACAGCCGCCTGACGGGTATGGGAATCCCTGTTTCCTGCGAGGTGGATATTTACGGGGCCTTGTCTGAATACATCGGCGCCTGTGTGAGTCAGGATGCGGTTACGCTGCTGGATATCAATAATTCCGTGCCGGCGGATATGTATCATGAGGCCATTGAAGGAAAATTCCCTTATACCCAGAAAGACACCTTTATGGGCTTCCACTGCGGTAATACCTGTTCCAGAAAACTTACAGCCTGCAACATGAACTATCAGTTTATCATGGCCAGGAATCTTCCGGAAGAGGTAACCCAGGGAACTCTGGAGGGCGATATTATCCCCGGAGATATTACCTTTTACCGTCTGCAGAGCACTGCGGATACAAAACTGCGGGCTTATGTCGCGCAGGGTGAGATTCTTCCGGTGGCGACAAAATCCTTTGGAGGCATCGGTGTGTTCGCGATTCCGGAAATGGGACGCTTTTACCGCCATGTGCTGATCGAGGGCAATTTCCCCCACCACGGAGCAGTGGCGTTCGGCCATTACGGAAAGACTCTCTATGAGGTCTTCAAATACATCGGGGTTCCGGTAGAAAATATCGGCTACAATCATCCTGCAGGAGACAGATATCCCGGGGAAAATCCCTTTCACTGAGGAGGCAGTCCATGCTGTATATCGGAATTGATCTGGGAACTTCAGCGGTGAAACTTCTGGCCATGGACAGCCGGGGAAAAATCGTGCATGTTGTTTCTCAGGAATACCCTATTTGCTTCCCGCGTCCGGGCTGGGCAGAACAGAGTCCGGAGGACTGGTACGCGCAGACGCTCAAAGGTCTGAAAAAGCTGCTGGAAAAATGCGACAGGTCACAGGTGGCGGGGATCAGCTTCGGCGGACAGATGCACGGGCTGGTGGTATTGGATTCCAGGGATCAGGTGATCCGTCCCGCGATTTTATGGAATGACGGCCGGACCGGAAAAGAGACGGAGTATCTGAATCATACAGTGGGCAGGGATAAGCTGTCAAAGTATACAGCCAATATTGCCTTTGCGGGATTTACAGCTCCGAAGCTGCTGTGGATGAAGGAAAATGAACCGGATCTGTTTGCGAAGATCGCGAAAATTATGCTGCCCAAGGATTATCTGGCCTACCGCCTGTCCGGATCCTTCTGCACAGATTACTCAGACGCGTCGGGAACCTTACTGCTGGATGTGCAGCACCGCTGCTGGTCCCGGGAGATGCTGGAGATCTGTTCGGTGAGAGAAGAGCAGCTTCCCAGGCTCTGTGAGAGTTACGAAGTGACAGGAGTCCTCAAAAAGGAAATTGCCCATGAACTGGGGCTTCCTCAGGGGGTAAAAGTGATCGCGGGAGCCGGAGACAACGCGGCAGCGGCGGTGGGAACCGGAACAGTGGGAGACGGCAGATGCAATATTTCCCTGGGAACCAGCGGTACGGTGTTTATCTCCAGCAAAAATTTCAGAGTGGACCGGTATAACGCGCTGCACTCCTTCGATCACGCGGACGGCGCCTATCATCTCATGGGATGTATGCTTTCCGCGGCGTCCTGCAATAAATGGTGGATGGATGAAATCCTGAAGACCCGGGATTACAGCGGCGAGCAGCAGAGAATCCGCAGGCTGGGAGAGAATCCAGTGTTTTTCCTTCCCTACCTGATGGGCGAGAGATCTCCCCATAATAATCCCGATGCCAGGGCTGTGTTTTTTGGAATGTCCATGGATACCACCAGGGAAGAAATGACACAGGCAGTACTGGAAGGGGTAAGCTTCGGCCTGAGGGATTCCATGGAGGTTGTCAGGGAACTGGGCATCAAGATCCAGCGGGCAACCCTCTGCGGAGGAGGAGCCAAGAGTCCTCTCTGGAGAAGGATCATCGCCAATATTATGAATCTCAAAGTAGATATCATTGAGAGTGAAGAGGGCCCGGGATATGGAGCCGCGATTCTGGCCGCTGTAGGCTGCGGAGAATATGCCGACGTCGAGGAGGCCGCGGGCAGACTGGTGAAGATCGTGGACACCATCGTTCCGGAGCCGGAACTGGTGGACAGGTATGAGGCCCAGTATGGGAAATTCAGAAGAATCTACCCTGCTGTAAAGGAATTATACGGCTGAGAAGTGTAAAGTTTTTGGGGCCGCCGGGATGTTCTCCGGCGGCCCGGGAACTTTTCTTGACAAAGATTTAAAAGGAGACTATAATATTTTTATAAGTTTTGCATATACTATATCAGCAAGGGAATATCGCGGGGTGGAGCAGTCTGGAAGCTCGTCGGGCTCATAACCCGAAGGCCGCAGGTTCAAATCCTGCCCCCGCAATTCTTTCAGCCGCGGAACAGACTTCTGTTGCGCGGCTGAATTACTGACAGCGCAGTCTCTCAGAATGGAGGGACTGCTTTTTTAGTTGGTCCCGAAGGGGGTTTGAATTGACTTTCGCAGGCTGCTTTTGTATACTGAAGAAGGATATTTGAGCACCGGGACAGCCGCGGGACACGCGCCAGGGGGCGGCAACCGGGAATAAGATTTTGCAAAAGGAGTATGATACGTGGCAGAGAAAAAAAAGAAGAAAAAAAAGGGAGGCCCTTTAAATGTGATTCTGACTCTGGGAATTGTGGTCTGCGTCGGAGTGATCGGGTTTTCTGGTTATAAACTGATTTCCACCGGACTGGCCTACAAGGAAGGGGAAGACGAGTACAGCAGCCTTAGAAAATATACCATGGAGGTGGCGGAAGCGGAAGTGCCGCAGGAAGACAAAAGCGAGGCGGAGGACAGCAGCGAACAGGCGCAGGAGGATACCAGGACTCCCGTAGAAGGTGTGAAACAGGAACAGGAGCAGGAGCCTGTGGTTCCGCCTCTGCAGGTGGATTTCGCCTCTCTGGAAGCAATCAATCCGGATATAGTAGGATGGATCTATATTGAGGCTCTGGATATCAGTTATCCGGTGGTACATGGGGAAGATAATGATTTTTATCTGCACAGGACCTTTGAAAAGAAGGATAATTTCGCGGGCTCTATCTTTGTGGAATACCGCAATTCGGGAGATTTTTCGGATCCTAACACTATTGTGTACGGCCATAATATGAAAAATCAGTCTATGTTCGGAAAACTGAAGCTGCTGAAGGAATGGGAGGAGTATAAGAACAGCATGTACTTCTGGATTCTTACCCCGGAGCACGATTACCGCTACGAAATTTTCAGCGTGCAGTACACAGATGCCTCAAGCGATGTGTATACGCTGTTTTCGGAGCCGGGAACACTGTTCGTGGATTATCTGGAAACCATGCAGTCTCAGTCGGAAATTCCGGTAGAAGAGAGGACTTTTACGGCGGAGGACAAAGTGGTAACCCTGTCCACCTGTTCTTCCAGCAACGGAGACGGAAGATTTGTGGTACAGGGTGTACAGGTGCCTTACTGATCTGACAGAAGAAGGGAGGAAAATCGTATGGAAGCAGCGGAAAAACTGCAGAAGATCATTGACGCACATGATAATCTGGTTTTTTTTGGAGGCGCGGGAGTTTCCACAGAGAGCGGGATTCCGGATTTTCGCAGTGTGGACGGGCTGTACCATCAGCACTACGAGTATCCTCCGGAAACCATCTTAAGCCATAGCTTTTTTATGCGGAATCCGGAAGGCTTCTATAAGTTTTACCATGATAAAATGCTGGCTTTGGATGCAGAGCCCAATGCGGCTCACAGAAAACTGGCGGAGTTGGAAAGGGCAGGAAAGCTTAAAGCTGTGATTACCCAGAACATTGACGGGCTGCACCAGAAAGCGGGAAGCCGAAAAGTACTGGAACTGCATGGAAGCGTGCATCGGAATTACTGTATGAAGTGCCATCAGTTTTATGACGCCTGGTATATAAAAAACGCCCCGGGGGTTCCGAGGTGTGAGACCTGCGGCGGTATGATTAAGCCGGATGTAGTACTCTATGAGGAAAGCCTGGATCAGAATGTTCTGCAGGAATCTGTCTTGGCGATTTCCCGGGCTCAGGTACTGATTGTGGGAGGAACTTCACTGGTGGTATATCCGGCGGCGGGGCTGCTGCGTTATTTTCAGGGAGAAGCCCTTGTGGTGATTAATAAGGGGGCGACTTCCGCGGACCGGAACGCGGATCTGCTGATTCAGGAACCCATCGGGCAGGTGCTGGGCCAGATTATAGTGAGGTAGCGGGATATGACGTATGAAGTAGGAGATATTGTCAGACTGAAAAAACCGCATCCCTGCGGCAGCTACGAGTGGGAGATCCTGAGAGTGGGGGCGGATTTCCGGCTGAAATGCACCGGCTGCGGCCATCAGATTATGACCCCCAGAAAACAGGTGGAAAAAAATACCAGAGGACTGCGCAAAAAAGGGCAAAATTGACTTTCAAGTACATTTATGGTATGATAAATGTCCGTGATA
>CAMLYL010000104.1 GCA_946491665.1 uncultured Lachnospiraceae bacterium
CGTCTTGTTATTCAGGGCAAGATATTTGTTGTTCACCAGCTTTTTCAA
This sequence comes from uncultured Lachnospiraceae bacterium, assembly GCA_946491665.1. Classification (GTDB taxonomy): domain Bacteria; phylum Bacillota; class Clostridia; order Lachnospirales; family Lachnospiraceae; genus Eubacterium_I. The sequence continues at coordinate 49 of CAMLYL010000104.1, forward strand.
TATCTCCGCCCGGGTGGCGCTGGTTCCGATTCCGCTTCCCTTGATCTGCGCGCGCAATTCCTCGTCCTCTATCAGCTGACCTGCATTCTCCATGGCAAGAATCATGGATCCGGAATTGTAACGCTTCGGCGGCGAAGTCTCTCCCTCTTTGATGCAATATCCCTTTACCGGCAGGCACATGCCCTTTTTCAGCTTCAGCACCTGTTCCAGCAGATGACTGTCTCCGGTCTTTTCGTTTGTATCCGCAGCGTTTCCGTTTTCTTCCCCTGCGGATCCGCTGCCGGACACGTCTCCATTTCCGGAAGCTTCCGCCTTTTTTTTGCGGAAAGAATACTCCATCACCTTCAGATATCCCGGCTCCGCCAGCACTTTAAAGGAAGAGAAAAACCGTTCGTTCTCCATTCCCATCACCAGATTCACCTTCTGGTAAACTGCCGGCTCATAAAAAACAGCCAGAAAACGACGGACAATCACCTCATACACTTTTACAGACAGCGGCTTCAGCCCCCGCATGGCGCCCAGACCCTGTCCGGTTGGAATAATCGCATAGTGGTCGGTGATCATTTTATCATTGGTATAGCGGGTCTTCGCTATATTCTTATGAAGCCCCTTCTCCAGAATCTCCTCCGCATAAGCCTTCACCGATCCGATCGCCTTCAGCCCCGCGAGATTCTTATGTATCTCCTTTGCCACCGCTGTAGAAAGCACACGGGCATCCGTTCTGGGATAGGTCACCAGCTTTTTCTCATAAAGCTCCTGAACAACCTTCAGCGTCTCATCCGGACTTATTTTAAACATCTTGGAACAGTCATTCTGAAGCTCTGCCAGATTATACAGAAGAGGAGGATTTTTCTTCTCCTTTTTCCGTTCCACAGAAATCACCCGGGCCTGCTGCGGGTTGATCTGCTTCAGCTCCTCAATAAAACTTTCCGCGTCCCGTTTTTCACGGAACCCGTTTTCCTTATACAGCTTCGGATGGCCCCAGACAGAAAAATCCACCTTATCCTTTGTCTTCGCCTTATCGTCCGCCGCCGGCATCTTTCCTGTATCATAACGGGAACCGGGCGTTACACGCCACTCTCCCTCGATATCCATCCCCTCAAAATCCATGGCGTTCAAAACACGGTAGAAGGGGGTCTTCACAAACTCCCGGATCTCCCGCTCTCTGCGGACCACCATTCCCAGCACACAGGTCATTACCCGGCCCACAGATATCACCACATACTTCTGATTCAGGAAATTCGCCATAGTATTTCCGTATTTCAATGTCAGAAGCCGGGAAAAATTAATTCCCATGAGATAATCTTCCTTTGCCCGCAAATAGGCAGATTCAGACAGATTATTATATTCTGACCAGTCCTTTGCCTCCCGGATCCCCCGCAGAATCTCGTCCTCCGTCTGGGAGTCAATCCAGACACGCTTCCGTGTCTTCCCCTCCACATGGGCCATCTGATCCACCAGACGGTAAATGTACTCTCCCTCACGACCGGAATCCGTACAGATATAGATCACATCCACATCCGGCCGGTTCAGCAGACCGGACACAATCTGAAACTGCTTTTTCACCCCCGGAATCACTTCATATTTAAACTCCTTCGGAATGAAGGGAAGCGTATTCAGACTCCATTTTTTATACTTGATATCATAGCTCTCCGGATAACTCATACTCACCAGATGCCCCACACACCAGGTAATGACTGTATGTTCAGACTCCTGGTAGCCGTCAAAGGAACGCATATCCTCCTTCAGCGCCCTGGCAAACTCCCTGGCCACGCTGGGCTTCTCCGCAATATATAAAGATTTCGCCATAAAAATTTCCATTTCACTTCCAGATAACAAAATAAATGGCAATGAACCATTCCGGATTTATCTTATCAGAATTTCCTGCCGGGCGCAACAAAAACGGGAATTCTGGATTATTCACTATTGCACCCCCTTTCATTCGTTGATAAAATGAAGGAGACAGGGGCGCCCTGACATCATATTTCGCATGAAAATCAGCGAGAAGTCTCCAACCATCCTGTCTTTTTTATACAACGAAAGGTTCGAGGTGTCATTTACAATGAAGATTGAAATTATACATGGTGATCTTTTACAGGTAAACTGTGATGCTATTGTCAATCCGACCGATATCTATTTATCAGGAAATGGCGGATTGGATAAAATCATTCAGCAAAAAGGCGGCAATGAACTTAAAGCACAGTGTAATAATCTGCGTCCAAAGATGAAGAAAGATCTTGCTGTGGTGACTGACGGATGCAGGCTTCCTTTCAAACATATCATTCATGTGGCCAGTCCCCATGTCAGACAGGAAAAAAATGAAAATTATGAATTATTGAAGCAATGTTACTGGAATATATTAACTAAAGCTTCCGGACAAAGGGATATTCATCACCTGGCTCTTCCGTTAGTAGGAACAGGCGTAGGGGGATACTCCCTGCTTGAACCTTATTATACGATTCCCGTTGCTTTGACTCCGGTAACAATCTTATCAGCGATTGCTTTATTTCCTTATGAGTATATCCATTGCCGACCTTTAGAAAAAATTACAATTGTCTGCCACAGTCTGCAGGATTATATCAGAATGAAAGAGACATACAAGTGGCTCTTTAATGTACATCTTACTTCCAAATATGACCGTCTGCATGGAGCTATGCTGGGCGGCGCCATTGGAGATGCTTTCGGATATCCGGTTGAATTCAGCAACGCCCAGGACTCCTGGATTAAGGAATATATCCTGGATCCGGAGACGAATAAAGCACTCATTTCTGATGATACGCAGATGACTTTATTCACTGCTACCGGCTTATTATTTGGCTACACAAGATCTTGTTTGAGGGGTATTGGCGCTGATTACTGGCATTATATTGGGATATCTTATCAGGACTGGTATAAAACACAATATCCACAAAATACCCTCAAAGAGAATCCTTATCGATATAGCAGCTGGCTTGCTAAGATTCCTGAGCTCAATCATCGCCGCGCACCAGGCACAACATGCCTGTTATCCATCGAGCAGGGCCTTGGCAGTATTGATCATCCTCTCAATCATTCCAAAGGATGCGGCGGCGTTATGCGTATTGCCCCCATTCCCTTATACGGCGCCGCCAATCGTCACTGGGACCAAAAGTATAATGCCAGGGCATGTGCACAGACAGCTGCATTGACCCACGGACACCCTTTGGGCTGGCTGCCGGCAGCAGCTTTAGGTAATATTCTCTTTGATATCATGATAGGATTTTCCCTGTCTTATGCCATTGAAGATACCATCCGTCTGCTTCAAAAACAGTATGGAGAATATGAGGATACAAAGACCATGGTTGATCTGATCGAAAGGGCTGTTCTGCTGGCAAACAATAATGGCTACACAAGTTCTGTGAATCTGATCGCGGAATTTGATATTACCAAACAGTTAGGGGAAGGATGGGTTGGTGAAGAAGCCTTAGCCATCGGACTATTTTGTGCTTTGATTGGTACAGGCAGGGGTTTTGATCAGTGTTTATGGAATGCTGTTGGTCACCGGGGAGATTCTGATTCCACCGGAACGATTGCCGGTCAGATCTGGGGCGCTTATTATGGCAAAAGCGCTATTGAAGAGAAATGGCTGAAGGATCTTGAATTAAGAGAAGTCATTGAGGAAGTCGCTGATGATCTTTACAACGATAATAAGATGAGTGAATATGGTTCCTACCAGGATCCTGTCTGGATCCGAAAATATATGTCCGGAAAATATAATGAGCCGGTCAGTAATCAAAATAAATACGAACTCTATCACACCTATTTCACAGACAGGGAACAGATCACTGTTCAGGATGGAACGTTTATACAAAATGGTGAAACGACTGGTCATTATACACTTCATGATGGCGGCACGATCACCGGATATTTTGATCATTCATCATTTACCGTTCTCCCTGATCATGCAAACCATACCGCTGAAATCTTCTGTGATCACGGTCCTGATCGTTGGTTGGGGACACTCTATGTGAAAACAGATGAATTAAACAACCCTCTTGAAGTAAAATACAATAACGCATACGCTTTGAATTTAATCAAAGCCATCAGCCAACTTGTCTTGAACACGCCTTACTACCGTAATTTGTTTTATATTGAAAATAGTGGTTAACCTGTACCGGAAGGTTAACCACTATTTTCACGATTCGCAAATATTTCCATCCGCCGGTAAAACTCCCCATAAAAATCCTCACCTTCATAGGGAGTCATATAAAAAATCTGTAAAAACGACAGGTTCAGGCGTTTTGCCTCCTCTTCCTGGTCCGCCTGGGCTGTCAGTCTCTGCCGCAGTTCCTTCGTCAGTCCATGCCACCGGACCAGAAACGACTCATACTCCGCCAGCCCTTCCATATCCAGCCACTTTCTGACCTTTACTTTGGACTTGTTTTTCGCAGGACAGGCGTCCGTCAGAAGAAAATACCGCAGTCTTCCTTCTTCATAATCCCTTCCCAGCGGAAACAGACGGCAGATCCCCGGACGAAAGGCGTGAATCGCGCAGCGTCCCTGCTCATTCAGGAAAAAGCAGCGGGGCTCCTCCCCCGCCATCTTCAGATTCGGCAGAATCAGTCCGTCCTCCACATGCAGTTCCGCCGGCCCTGCCAGAAGCTGCTCAAAACTCTGGCCCAGATTCCTCTCCAGCCGGAACACATCCATGGGATCCAGCAGAACCGACTGTCCCATATCACGGCAGCAGGCGGAACATCCGCTGCAGTCATGACAGCCCACCTTTACCAGATCGTTCCAATTATATAATTTTCCGTCTGAAACCGCATTCCGGCTGTTGTCCATACCCGTTTCCTTTCCCGCCGCACCTACTGCATCCATTCCTTGCAGTGCGTGCAGTTATACTGTATATCATTCAGCAACTTGGCCGTATGATATCCATCCGCCGCCGCATGATTCACATAAACAGACAGGGGCAGAATCCTGCGCTTTGTCTCCGTCTTATAATACCTGCCGAAATCAATGATCGGGAAAAACATCTGCTTCTTTCCTCTGGTATCATGGCTCAATCCCTGAAATGTAATCCAGGGAACACAGGAAATACAGGTAAAAGCATCCGGTCTGTCCGGTTTCGCCTTCACTCCCTTTACATCCTGATATTTTTCCATATCCGCCAGCACAGAATCATAAAAGGCATCAAAGGACTCATCATATTCCGTCCAGATATCGGAAAACGTCTTGTCATCCTCATGGAAAATCGTATAAGAAGGATGGCAGACGTCATAATATCCCAGCTGTCCCTTCTCATTATACGCCATGCGGAAGGCTTCATTCTGATTCACAGCCCGCATAATCGCGTAAATCATAGCCGGATAAAAGCGGACAATCATCTTCCTGCAGCGCTTCCGAAGCTTTGTCACATCAATCTCCACCGTCATCTGATACCCTGTCTTCAGCTTTTCCGTATAATACGTAAAATGCTCGCTCCGGGGCCAGCTTTCCATGTCGATCACATGGAATTTATTCTTCATCTCTTCTTTTTTGCCGTTATTCTTTCCCATTATCCATCTCCTGTAAAGTATTCGTCTGTTCCCGACATAGAAAGTCAGGACAAACGGCCGATATCCGCACTCTATTATTAAACCAGTAATATTATTGTGATGGATTTTGGTGACCATGTCAAGATGAATCAGAAAATTCTGCCATAAAATCCCATGAACGAATATCTGTAATACGGCTCAGCTCCACCTCCGTTCCGTCTTCAAATATCATCCGCTCTCCGCAGCCGCCGATCCTTCTGATCCTTCCGGACTTTTCCACGTATCGGCCCCCGGCCTTTTTCTTATCAGGTTCAAAATAAATTACTGTCACCTGCGGATGCTCCTTCAGTCTCTCTCTGATCCTTCCGAACTGCTCATCCAGCATTTCCTTCTGATCCTCCGACAGCTCCGCCATATCCTCTGTCAGCCTTGCGGCCTCGCTTACGGCGCTCTCATACCCGGTCAGCGCCGCGAAAGGCGAAAACTGCGCTGCCCTCTCCTGCACCGGCATATGCGGTCTTTTTTTCGACCGATGATGGGGAAGTCCTATGATATCCCCGTACCTGTCACCTTCTGCCTGTTTCATGAAAACACCTCCCTGTCTCTTCTCTGAAAAACATACGGCCTGAAAATTCCGGCCGCATCATCCTTACGCTTTGTGGCCGCCGATCTGTTCGTTCCGTTCCCTGGCAGTAGCGCCTTCCTGCAGACTCATGCCGCGCAGCACCGCATTTTTGCCGAACTTTTTCTTAATATCCAGCACCATCTGCTGTGTTTTCCGCTCCTTTTCCAGCGCCATCTGCTCTTCTTTCTTTTTCTTCTCCACAAGACCGTAATCCGTAAACAGATCCATCTGCTCAAAGCTTTCTTCCTGCACAGAATCCTCCGGAACAATGCGGGCCACCGTAACCGTCACCCGGCGCACCAGAAGATCCCGGTTTATAATCCTGTCATACAGATCAAGAACTGTCTCCATGATCCGCTTCGTGGATGACGTCTTTTTCTCGATATTTCCCGTGCCGTGAGCATGCTTCGGCACTTTCCTGCCATAATGATCCACAGTCACTTCGCCTCTGTACCGCGCCCTCCGCGCCGGATCCGAAAGATTCTCAATATCATAACCGATATCCAGCACAATCTGATCCGTAACCATGCGCTTTTCCACCAGATCATACACCATAAGATCCGTCATTTCCTGCACCACCAGCCGCGCTTTATCCGCCGGATAGGGACACTGCAGCACCTGTCCGGAACAAATGCTACTGTTCCGGGGACGGTAGGCCTTTACATCCGCAATTGTACAGGGCTCCCAGCCCCAGGCGTGATCAATCAGAAGCTCCGCATTCACTCCGAACAGCCGGTAGAGAAGATCCTCATTATAATAATCGTTCGGTCCTCCCAGAGAACATCTGGCAATATCTCCCATGGTATACAGTCCGTTTGCCTCCAGCTTCCGCGCATATCCTCTGCCGATCCTCCAGAAATCGGTAAGAGGCCTGTGATTCCAGAGCAGCCTGCGGTAACTCATCTCATCCAGCTGCGCAATCCGCACTCCGTTTACATCCTGTCCCGCATGCTTCGCCACAATATCCATGGCAATCTTGCACAGATACAGATTCGTTCCGATCCCCGCCGTGGCCGTTATTCCCGTAGTATCATAAACATCTCGAATGATCCTGACCGCCAGCTCTTTCGGGGTCATATTCCAGGCATTTAAATATGCGGTTACATCCATAAAAACCTCATCAATCGAATAAACATGTATATCTTCCGGAGCAATATACTTCAGATAAATCTTATAAATACGGGTGCTGTAATCCATATAATGAGCCATCCGCGGAGCTGCCACAATATATTCCAGCTCCAGCGACGGATCTTCCATCAGCTCTACCCCATGAAAAGACCTGCCCGAAAACACCCTCCCGGGGATCTTCGCCAGCCTTTCGGCATTTACTGCCCGTACCTTCTCCTCCACCTCAAACAGTCTGGCCCTCCCGGGTATTCCATATTCTTTCAGGGACGGTGATACCGCAAGGCAAATCGTCTTCTCTGTACGGGATACATCCGCCACCACAAGATTGGCAGTGAGCGGATCCAGTCCCCGCTCTACACATTCCACAGACGCATAAAAAGATTTCAGATCAATCGCAATATAAGTTCTTTCTTCCATATTTATTATCTTCCCATCCGCACACGGCCGCCGGCCATTTCACCTTCCTGTCCGCTATTTCACCGCATATCCCGGAACAGTCCATGCCCCCTCCTCCTTATAATAAGTAAGAAGAAGAGGCTTCCAGTATTCTCCGTCACGTATTTTGCAGTAAAACTCCTCAATTCCTCCAAGCTTCCGGTTAGCCCGGCAGGAATCTATCTTATAAGGAATCCCCTTGATCCGGACATACAGAGGAATGATGCGGCCGCTGGTATCAAACGATGCAATCACCGGTACAATGGCTATCTGTCTGCAGTCGTACGGACCGGCAGATACTCTCAGTGACACAGCCATCCCTCCTTTTACATTTATCAAACATATGTTCGCTTTTTATTATACAGATATCTGCCCTGATAGTAAAGTGGAAATTTTACCCTGTACCCTGCGATCCCCGCAGAATGATTTTCCCAGAAGACAAGCTGCTTTCCCTGGAACAAAAAAACAGCATTTCCTGTTATTTTCGGCAAATAACAAAAAATGCTGTCATAAAAAATATCTCTCCGACTATCCTTTTCTTCTTTTTATAATCCTCCTGATCAGTAAAACTGCCGCTATGCCGGCCAGAGCCCCGGCGCTGTCAAGCACAACATCACGAAACATGCATGCCCTGCCCGGAACAAAAAACTGATGAATCTCATCGGAAGCCGCATAGACCGCAGCAATCAGCCACGCAGTCCACCACCGTCTCCTTAACAGAACGATGAAGCCTGCCGCTCCGAAAGCCAGCGCCCCGAGGACAGCATACTCCACAGCATGAGCCGTCTTTCGTACCGGGTGATCAATCCTCTCCGCAAACTGTTCCTGCTCCTCCTGCGTCCAGTTCTCAAATCCCGGGACAAAATGCTGTCCGATAAAAATTCCGACTGTATTGCTGTCCTGTGTGGATAAATCCGCATCTCTGGATGAAAAACTGAAGATCAGGATCATCCAGAAAATCATCAGAGCCGTAAAAATAATTCTTTTTAATTTTGCATATCGGGGTTTTGAAAAATTATAGTCACTGCTTTTCTTCTCCATAATGGTAAACTATATCTTTCTTCACAGCATCTGTCAACAGGCGTCATCCCGTATCTCATTTTCCTGTTCTTCTCTGTTATACATTTTTTCCAGATATTCATCTTCCTGAGAGGCCATTCTCAGACAGCAATACATGACAAAATTGATTCCTGCAAGAAAAATCACCCCGGCGATCAACAGCGCTGTTTTCAACTCATTCACCTCTTCCGCTTTCCATTTGAAAAGCTTTTTTACATTACGGATATTTTCAAAGTGTTCCATAATGCAAAAAGAGCTTTTATGAGTAAAATATACCCACAAATGCCCTTTTTAATCGAATCAGTCTCAGTTCAGGAAGGTTTTTCAATCAGTCATCCTTAGTCATTTCTTCCTCAATATCCCAGTCATCTTCCGCATCCCCCTGGCGGGCATTGGAACCATATCTGGTATACCCGTAATGGCTGTAGCCGTACCTGCCGTAGCCATAACGCCCATAGCCATATCTGCCGTAACTGCGATCATTCATTCCCTGCGGATAAGCATTAAAAACATATCCCAGAAAATGCGGGCCGCTTCCTTTCAGAAAAGAAAGGCTTTCAATAATTTT
>CAMLYL010000105.1 GCA_946491665.1 uncultured Lachnospiraceae bacterium
TATGTCTCCTTCCCTTTCCAAAAGTTCAATTTTTCATAGAAGGAGTATATCACATGTATTTGTTCGGTTCAATATATTTTTCAAAAGTTCAATTTTATTTTTTGAGGTTCAATTTTCATTTTTCGCATAGTCTCCCTGCATATCAAAGCGGCGGCCCGGGAAATTTCCCTTGACCGCCGCTAAAACCGAACGTATTACTACCCATCGGAAGAATCCGATCTATTCTACTTCCTGTTTTTTACCACCTTTCTTTGATACCACAGCATCATCAGACAAACACCGACTGCCAGACATGCAAAAATCAGCATCAGTACAAAAATATGTTTATAGCCCTCCTGATATCCATGTATATCCAGAATACGGCCGCACCAAAGCGACATAAACATGTCCGGTGTATATCCAAAAACAGCGACTGCAGCCGTTGCCGTAGCTGTCAGCGTTACCGGCACCCCCGTCTCCGACATGGTAGAATAGTAAACTCCGCGAACTCCATAGATCACCGTACTGAACACCAGAATCAGCACCATAACCGGGATAGCCGCCCCTGTCGTTTCCGGGCTCATAATCAGCAGCAAACACAATACGATCTCAACCAACAGCAGACGCAGCGCCACCTGGGTGGGAGACTTTTTTCGGTCCGCCCAGCTCCCCGCCAGAGGGGATCCAATAATTCCGCAAACATTGTCCCTGAGCGTGGCCACAATTCCTGCCAATACAGCCGACGCCCCCAGAACCTGAGTCATATAGGACGTGGTATATTCGAACGCCACCTGCAGACTGTAGGATGTAAAAATCAGCAGTGAAACCATCCAGATAGCCGGACGCTTAAACACCTCCACATAGTCTCTCCAATTCTGGCATCTTTCATTTCCGCTTTCCATATGCTCCGGATAGATTTTCCAGATCAATAATCCTACAACAAAATAATACAGCGCATAGAACCATAATACAAAACGGATTGGCCGGCCTTCCTCCACAAACATGCTGACCACCTGAAGTCCGATAAACGTAGCCGCCGAACCGGTAATTCCCCTCAGCCCCTCGCTGAACCCGAATATTTTTCCCCGTGACTGGTCTCTTCCTAAAATCCTGATACTTTTGATAAAGCTTGTCCAGAAGAAAATGTTCACAACCGCCATCAAAGCCTGAATTGCTGCCAGGATCAGCATGGACGGCAGCGTGGCATAGACCGCTGTCAGCAGGCTCTCTCCAATCAACGAAAAAATCAGGCACTTTTTGGTATCCAAACGATCTGCAATAATTCCCCCGGGAATATACAATACCATTTTGACGCCTGCATAGACGGACGAAAGGATTCCGATCTGTGTATGCGTAACGCCCAGGCTGGAAACCATCTGATCATAAAATACGGATTTTAAATAGGGTACTTTATATACCGTTCCTGCTACTAAAATCAGTACGGCGAAAATATAAACCGTCTGTCTTGTATCCCGCTTCAATGTGTCTCACTCCAATCATCATGCTGTATACGGATCGCCGAAACAATTTATGGCATTTTTACTCGAGCACTATGCTGCTTCTTTCTTCTTTCCCATTCTCATAATGATCAGCGCCAGCACAATTCCGATTACCGCATGCAGGATGATCGACCCAAACACATACTGGAATCCGGCGGCTCCCGGATGACGGTCCATAAACCCTCCGAGCACTACATTCAAATAAGCGTCCGGCAGATATCCCAGGACGGAAATGATACCGGTGGCTGTTCCCGTCAAAGCCATAGGGATCCCCGCTTCTCCCATCGTCGCATAGTAAACGCCCCGAAGCGCATACATAACCGTAGCAAATGCAAGTACTGTAATGATAGCCGGAATCAGGGCTCCTGCCGTTCCTGGCATAAAGAGCAGGACCGCCGCCAGGATAATCTCACAGACAAACAGCGCAATGACCGTTTTTGAATAAGAACCAACTTTATCCGCAATTTTTCCGATAATCGGAGCACTGAACACGCCAATGCCATAGCTTCGGATTGTAGCTACAAATCCGGCCATTACCACTCCCATGCCAAATACTGTCGTCAAATAGGTCGTCGTATATTCCGATGCGACCTGGCAGCTATACGCACACAGCACCAGTGCGGCCACCAGCCACACTCCCGGCACTTTCAAAACTGCAATATAATCTTTGACAGAAGTGGCGGTTGCATTCTTTTCCGCATCTCCTTTCGGAAGCAGAAACCACATAGCAATTCCAAGTACCACATAAGTAATCCCATAAAATACCAAAACATACTGCAGAGGGAACTGCACTTTTCCCATAAAATAGTTCAGGATTCCAAGAGCTGCGAAATTGATCAGCAGACCTGCCACCGCACGGATTCCTTCACTGTATCCAAATATGGATCCCTGCTCATTCTCGGAACCGAACATACGGATCGCTTTTATGAAAGACACCCAAAACAGCACATTGGACAGTGCCAGGAGTATCTGAATCACCATGAGCATGGCAATGGAAGGTATCGTCGCATACCAGAACGTGCAGATCACCATAAGTGCGGTAGATCCCAGCAGCATTTTACGATTGTCAAACCGGTCTGCCAGAATGCCTCCCGGGATATAGATGATCGTTTTTGTGATAGAATACGCGCTCATGATTGTTCCCACATCTGTATTCGACATGCCGAATGTCTCAACCAGGGAATCATAAAAAACGGTTTTCAGATACGGCACGCGGTAAATCAAGCCTGCCGCCACAGTCAGAACAATAAAGCCAATCCATTTTTCCGCCTTTCTCCCTGCATTGCCAGTTCCCATAAATTACCTCCTTTTCACTATTAATGCATCTGCCATAGCGACGCCTTCTCCTTTGGGATACACAAACACCGGATTGATATCCAGTTCTGCCAATGTATCCTTATTTTCCGCCGCGTATCCGGCCACCTGTACTACAAGGTCTGCCAGTGCTTCCACATCCCCCTCTTTTCCTCCCCGATAACCGGAGAGCAATTTATACCCTTTCAGGGACTGAATCATATGGAGCGCCTCTTCCCTGTTCAAAGGAGCCGGATATAAAGCTGCGTCTTTGAACACTTCTACAAACACGCCGCCAAGTCCGCATAAAACCATCGGTCCGAACTGGGGATCATTATTGACGCCCACAATCACTTCCACTCCGGGCGGGAGCATCCGGTTTACCAGCACTCCATCGATCTGTGCATCCGGGCAGCGGCTTTTCGCATTGTATATAACTTCATCAAAAGCAGCCCTGAGTTCTTCACGGTTCTGAATGTTCAGTTTCACTCCGCCCACATCGCTTTTATGCAGGATATCCGGCGATACAATTTTCGCTGCAACCGGATATTCGATCTCTATCTCATCCAGCTGATCTTTCTCCGTCACAACATATTCTTCCGGCACCTCTATGCCATATTTTTTCAGTTCCAGCTTGCTTTCCCGTTCGCTGAGCGCCACATTCTGTTTCCCCGTTCCATGTGGGATCGCCAGTTCCAGGGTATGCGCATCCGGATCATAGCTGACAAAATCCATCAGATACCTCAGCAGTTTAAAACCGCCTCCGGTCGCCGGCAAAATCGGGACTCCTTCTGATTCCAGTTTCTGCCTGATCGTTTCATCCCTGCTGGAGTTGAAAAAACTCATGACTACAATGGGTTTTTTCTTTTTTCTTGCAGCCATCACCATCCCATCTGACATAGGATAAATAACATCCTGTTTTTCATGATGCTGCAGTACCGTCTGCCCGCATATGATCAGTCCGATGGAAGGATCATCCATAAACGCCTGAATGACCTGCGCATATCGTTCTCCGTCATGAGCCAGTGTGGCCGACATATCCAGGGGATTGGCTACCGTCGCATACCCCGGCAGCAGCTCCCGTATTTTTTCTGCCGTATCCGGAGCCAGTTCCGGATAGGAAAGCCCCATTAAAGTCCCCATATCTGCACATATTCCGGTCTCTCCTCCGGACAGGCACATGGCGCTCAATGCGGGCTTTGGCGGCAGCATCGGAATGACGCTCAAAAGATGGCACATTTCCGCCAGCTCTTCGATATCGTCTACACGAATGGCGCCAAATTTTTTCACAACTGCATCAAAAGATTTGTCCGATCCGGAAAGACTGCCCGTATGGGAGGCCGCAAGAGCGCTCCCTTTCGCGGTCTTCCCCACTTTCATAATTACAATCGGTTTTCGCTTCTTTGCCGCCGCTGCCAGTACTCTGGTAAATTTTTCCGGATCTTTGATTCCCTCAAGATAAAGTCCGATCACTTTCGTATCTTCATCGTGTATCAAATATTCCAGATAGTCTTCCACATGAATACAGGTACTGTTTCCGCTGGAAATCAGATAAGAGTAGTTCATATGCCTGATCTGCATCATATTCAGGCAGATCTTTCCGGACTGGGAAATGATCGCGATATTTCCCGCCTGCGGTTCCCGGTTGACCAGCATGCCAAAGGCAAAGATTCCGTCCAGATTGTTGATAAAACCGGCACAATTCGTCCCCATTACAGCCATATCATGCTGTCTGCACAGCTCCCGGAGCTGCTCTTCTGCCTCTTTATCCCCCGTCTCTCCATAACCGCTGGCATACACCACTGCCGCACGGCATCCGGCCGCCGCCGCTTCTTCAATGGCTCCCGGAACCAGTGTCTTATTCAGAATGATCACGCACATATCAATTTTTTCCGGGAGATCACTGATCTTGTCATAGCATTTCTTCCCGAAAACTTCCTCTCTCCTGGGATTCACAAAATAAATGTGATCCTTGAGCGGAGAACTGAGCAGATTGATACAGGTGGACTTCCCAAATCCATTTTTATCATTCGCGCCAATTACCGCAATACTGGATGGGCGCAGCAACTTACGCAGTTCCAAACGCGGCTCCCTCCTTCACATATGCATATCCTGCTTCAAATACTCTGATATTTCCTTCATGAAACTGAGGTTTGGACGAAAAATAATCACGAATCCCATTCTCATACTGCTCTTTCGAGAAAAGATCACTGCACCCGGCAAGCGCTCCCAGTATGCATACGTTGGCACTCCTGGTATTTTTCAGTTCTTCGCATATGGCATCCGCCGGCACCGGCACCACCTTAACATGACCGTCTTCAGGAAGCTCTGTCACAATCGAAGAATCCACGACCACCGTTCCGCCTTCTTTCATCTGGGGCAGAAATTTATCCAACGACGGTTTATTCATCGCAATCAGATAATCGATCTTTTTTACAAACGGACTGGCGATCGCCTCATCGCTGATCTTCACGCTGCAGTTGGCTGTGCCGCCGCGCATCTCAGAACCATAAGACGGCATCCAGATAACTTCTTTCCCATACAGAGATCCCATATTGGCAAGAATCATTCCGGCAGTCAGGACCCCCTGTCCTCCGAATCCTGCAAACACAAATTGTTTCAGCATACTATCTGGCACCTCCTTTTATCTCTCCCACCGGATAATATTCCAGCACTTCCTTTTCGATCCGCTCTACCGCCTGAAGCGGCGTCAGATGCCAGTTTGTAGGACATGGTGAAATTATTTCCACACAGTTATATCCACCCTGATTCATCTGTGTTTCAAATGCCCTTCGAATATATGTTTTCGTCTTTCGTATATGTGCCGCGTTATGTACAGAACCTCTGGCCAGGTACGCCACGTCAAAATGGCTGATCAGTTCCGATATTTTTAACGGCATTCCCATAGTTTTAGGATCTCGCCCCTTCACAGAAGTCGTAGTCTTTTGTCCCACCAGGCTGGTAGGCGACATCTGTCCCCCTGTCATACCATATACCCCATTATTCACGATAATCTGCGTGAAATTTTCATTTCGTTCCGCGCTGTACAGCGTTTCTGCGATTCCGATGGAAGCTGCATCCCCGTCTCCCTGATAAGTAAACACCAGTTTATCCGGACGGCATCTTTTAATCGCGCCTGCGGAAGCCGCCGCTCTCCCATGAGCCGCCTGCAGCAGATCCAACGCCAGATACCTGTTCGTAAGGCAGGAACATCCCACTGCCAGCACGCCGATCGCATCTTCTGCCAGTCCCATTTCTTCCACAACTTCTGCGATCAGGCGGATTACAATTCCATGTCCGCAGCCGGGGCAGAAACTATTATAACCGAAAATAGTACTCGGAGCCTTTTTTTCTGCAGCCATGATTAAAACACCTCCTCTTCTTCGCCGCGCATGATTCTTTCAATCTTCTGCAGGATTGCCTCCGGATCCGCAATCGTTCTTCCGGATGGATAAGAGTAAATCGCCGTACCCCGTCCGTACAGGGCCACATCTTCTACCATCTGTCCGCATGCATTCATTTCCACTGTGAGATACGCTTTCGCAGAACGGTTCGTTTTTTCAAACGCTTTCTTCGGGAACGGCCACAGCGTTATCGGGCGGATCATCCCCACTTTCCAGCCTTTTTTTCTGGCCAGCTTCATTGCTTCCCGGCACACACGGGAACTGATGCCATAGCTTACCAGAATAATCTCTGCGTCATCCGTCTCTGCTTCCTCCCACATCTGAAGTTCATTCTCCATCTTTGCATAACGTTCGCGAATATGCGGGTCGTATTCATTGAACTTGAAATCGTAATAGATCCGGTCCGTCATCTTTCTGCCGGTAGGATGCGCTGCGTCGCGCCCCTTTAAAGTCCAGTCATATTTATTCGGATCGTGTTCCCGTCCCTCGGGCAGTTCTACGGATTCCGCCATCTGTCCGATCGCTCCGTCGCTCAGAATCAGGACCGGAGTCCGATAATCCTCTGCCGTGTCAAATGCCTTGATGGTAAAATCCACATTTTCCTGCACAGAAGCCGGAGCGTAAACAGGAACCTTGTATCCTCCGTGACCTCCGCCTTTCACTGCCTGAAAATAGTCTCCCTGCCCAAGCATGATGCTGCCCAGACCGATTCCGTACCGCATCACATCCACGATTACAGCCGGCAGCTCCATCGAGCACATATAAGAGATTCCTTCCTGTTTTAAACTGAATCCCGGACCTGCAGAACTGGTCATCGCGCGGTACCCGGTAGCGGCGGCCCCTAATACCATATTAATCCCTGCCAGTTCAGATTCTGTCTGTATAAAATGTCCGCCCCTCTCCGGAAGATTTTTGGCCAGATACTCTAAGATCTCTGTCTGAGGAGTGATGGGATATCCCGCAAAAAACCGGCACCCTGCCAAAATCGCCGCTTCTGCAAGAGCGTTGTTACCTTTCATTAACTTTTTCACGATTTCATCCCTCCTCTATGATAAATACCGTATCCGGACATACCGTGTAGCAGGTGCCGCAGCTCACGCACTTGTCTTCATCCACTGTCACCGCATGGTATCCTTTTCCATTTACTTTTTCTCCAAAGGCAAGGGCCCCTTTGGGACATGCTGCCACACAGTAACCGCATGCCTTGCATTTTTCACTGTTAATGCGAACCATAAATATTACCCCCTTTTGCTCCGGCGGCCCCGCTGGCCGCCGGATCTGGTTTCAATCTCTGCAACTCAACATTCCGGTTCATCCTGGATAGTCGGCTCAAAAATCTCAAGTGCCAGTTCTCTCTGGAACCTTCCGGTCTCTCTGGATTTTTCAAACAATTTTGCAACATTCCTGCGGCAAAGATCCTCAATATCGCCTACCACTGCTTCCGGTGTCGCCTCGATCACTCCAAAGGTCACCGTATAGAAGAAGCGGACAGCCCCCACGTTGGCGATAAAATCCGGTATATCCCAGATTCCCTTCTGATGAAGAATCGGATCCACCTTCTGATCCACCGGAATATTGGCACCTTCACAGATCAGTTTTGCTTTGACCTGGTCCACATTCTTTTCATTAATTACATCTTCCAGCGCTACAGGCACCAGGATATCGCAGGGAACATCCAGCCATGCCGTATTCGGCATTACTTTCCAGGACGGATCGAATTTCTCCCGGTCCATCTCCCCTCTGGGTTTTACATTCTGAATCAGTGACGGTACATCCAATCCATCTTCACAATAAACAAAACAGTTCGCATCCGCGATACCCACGATCTTGTATCCCAGCTGATACAGACGATGGCAGCAGCTCAGTCCCACGCATCCGAATCCCTGCACCACTACCGATGCCCCCGGTGTACCATCGATCTGTTTCCATCCTTCATCTGCAGATACAGCAACTCCAAATCCGGTAGTCACATCGTTTACCAGCCAGCCATCATATTTGCTCTGAAGCAGCTTCCGTACATTCTCCTGTCCCTGCGCCACGATCGGATTCTTTTTCATGGATTTTGTCTGCGGACGTCCCATACCCAGTTCATCGAAAATACCATAAACATCCTCGTATTTGGTTCCCAGATCAGATCCCATGGAAAGGCCTGTGTCAATATACGGTCTCATGGCAATGATAAAGCGTTTCAGTACCTGGTAAGCATCTGGCGCCTTATAATCATAGGCAATACCGGCTTTTGCTCCGCCCTGGCATACATTTTCACAGGCATTGCGTTTGTAGGCCATGATCTCCGCCAGACGGATCACCTCTTCTCTGGTCACCGACGGATGCATGCGGATGCCTCCTCCAGAATACCCTTTTACAAAATTAAAAATGCAAAGCCACCCCCTGGCTTCTGTCTCTGTATCATTCCACTCGATTACAACATACGGTCTCATTGCTGCCCTCCTATTCTTTGTCTCCTAAAACTGTTTTCCCCTTATTTTTCCGCAATTTTTTGCCGGGCCCGGGCTGTAAATTGCATTCAGAAAATGTTATACTATACTTTAATCGCAAACATTTTCCTTTTTTTGCAAAACATTTGTCTTTTTTTCTTATTTCTCTGACTTTGGTTTTGCTATTCTCAATTATAGATATATTATTTATTATTCTCAATAATTTGCGGACTGTTTTTGTGGATAATGACTAATTTTTTTATACTTTGTCATCATTTTTAGGGGGTTTTGCATGTATACAGAAGACAGAAAATCATTGGGAAAATTAAGAATTCTGCTGGAGTCCAACCGGGAATATTACTGTATCTTCCAGCAGACCGCACACGAATCGGGCAGTTATGTCTGTACAGAGCAAACAGAGACTGCTCTGGGCCAGCATCTTTTGGATCTGCTGGAAAGCAGCCGGGAACTGATCGGGCAGATTGCAGCCCGCTACCATGCCATTGACGATTATCTTACCAGAGACTATATGGATTACGAAAAAATACAGGGGTACCTGCTTTTTATCCAGAAGCTGTATCAAGAACTGGCCAATGCCAACATCATCTGGAAATCGGTGCTTTCCAACAGTCCTGTTTTTTTCCATTATC
>CAMLYL010000106.1 GCA_946491665.1 uncultured Lachnospiraceae bacterium
CAGATAGGCAAAAGCAAATCCTTCTTGAACTGATGGATGCCATCTGAAGCACATCGCTCCCACGCTGGGAAAGATGTGCTTTTCTTTTGCCATTAAAAAAGCCCCTGTCAATTGCAGGAGCAAGACCATTAATTTTATATGTAAATTTGAAATGCACCCAATCACGCAAGTTGGGTGCATTGTATCAATTTGTGGTACGCAAGCCAGATCGGATATCCCACAAATACCGTATCATAATCCTCTACGTTCTCCACACTGACGGTGATCTCCGGGCGGACTCCCTCCAGAATTTCAGCTTCTGCTTCCTCCTGGAGATCTCCATACTCCTCCGCCCTCTGGATCTCCGCCAGAGTTCCTCCGGTAAGGCCGGCAATCTGTTCCGCCACAGCTTCCGTATTTCCCGTATGGGAAAAATAAGCAGTCAGTACATTTCCGTTTTCCTGTGCAGGATCCGAAGAATTCTCCGGAGCACTGTCATTTCCGGCATCCGTCTGATCCGCACTTCCCGCCATTTCAGAAGAATTATCTGCAGGCTGGGAACGGTCTGACCCGCAGGCCGCAAGTCCCAGAACAACAATCAACGTCAGAGCAATAAGTAAACCTGTTTTTTTTACTTTCATACCATATCCTTTCTTTCTAATTCACATGCGAGTTACAATATTCTGTCATATAATCCACTGCTGTCCGGACATCCTCTCCGCCAAATCCATGCCCTGCTCCGGGAATCACCTTTAAATCGGCTGAAGCATAAGCTTCCACTGCCCGCTCCGAGGATTCCAGAGGAACGATGCCATCCGCATCTCCATGAATCAGAAGAACATCCCGATCGTATGCGGCAATCGCGCCATAGATATCATAATCCAGCAGCGCCTCAAAATACGACCGCCCCACATCCATCCACATAAAATAATAAGTATCCGGGATTTCCTCCGGGCTCTGGAATAATTCATTGGCACGATCCACCATAATAAAAGCGGGATACAGTAAAATCATTCCTTTTACTTCTCCGGGATGAGCAGCTCCGGTTATGGCTGACACCGCTCCGCCCTGGCTGGTTCCCAGCAGGAACAGATTGTCACTGTCCACATAATCCAGACTCCGGACCATGTCCATCACCGCTTCCAGGTCAGCCTGTTCCGTAAACAGCGACATTTCCAGAGTGGAACCGTCACTTCTGCTTCCCGGACTTCCTCCGCAGAAATCAAAGCAGTACACCACATATCCCCGCGCCGCCATGGCTTCTGCATACTGTATGCCATACCGGTGGGAGCCGCCAAATCCGTGCGAATAGATGATTGCCGGCATCTGTGTTCCTGCATTCTGCGGAATATAAATCACACCATAAATCCGGTTTCCATCCCGCCCGGCCCACAACTCCTGTGTTTCATATTCATAAACTGGCTGACCAGATACCAGGAAATCCCCTGCTTTTGCCTCCGCAGATATCTCAGCAGATTCCTCTGACAGTGAAGCCGAACCGGCATCCCGAAAGGAATTGTCTCTCTGAGCGGATGCTCCGCATCCGATCAGTGTAAAAACTGCTGCCGCCGTCAGCGCTGCAAGGGTGATACTGCGCATGAGTCTCATCGGATTCCTCCTTTAGCCCTTACATACACTCACAAAGAATCTCATAGATTTCATCCCGGCTCAGCTCCCGGGGATTACATTTGATAATATTGCAGGTATCCGCCACCTGACGCAGCATCTCCGGTGTAATTTCTATTCTGGAATGCAGTTCCGGCAGCTTTGAGGGCAGACCGCACTCTTTCACAAACTCTGTCAGAGCTTCCAGCCCCTCCTCCGCCGAATTCCTGTCAAACACTGCTTTTGCAAACCGGGTGAATTTTTCCCTGGCATCATTCAGAATATGCTGATAGTAAACCGGCTGGATCACCGCCAGTCCCTGCCCGTGGTTGCAATCTGTGTAAGCGCCCAGCTGATGCTCAATCTGATGCGCCTGGAAATCGGTCAGACGTCCCACTTTCAGAATACCGTTCTCCGCCATGGCGGAATCCCACATCAGATTCCCCCTGGCCTGCATATCATTGATATCTGTCAGAAGCCGGCGCATATTGACAACTGTATTGCGCATCACCGCCAGAGCCACATCATCGGAAACATTATCCAAATCAGAATTTCCCAGATAAGTCTCCATAGCGTGGCTCAGTGTATCAAAGGCCCCCGAAAGGACCTGCATCCGCGAAACTGTCGCAGTATACAGAGGATCAAGCACCGCAAAGGAAGCAGTCGTTCCCAGAACCGGACCTTTCCACTTTTTTTCTTCATAAGTGATTACGGCTCCCGCATTCATCTCCGCCCCTGTTCCGGAAGCAGTCACTATGGCTCCCATGGGAATTCCGCCATTGGGAAAAATTCCCTTTTTATACTCCATATTCCAGATATCCTCATCCAGCACAGCCTGAACGGAAATCACTTTACAGCAGTCAATAACGCTTCCGCCTCCCACCGCCAGAATGAAATCCACATGGCACTCTTTTGCCAGTTTCGCTCCCTCCTGCGCTTTTGCGTAGGTGGGATTGGGCATAATTCCGGAAAAATCCACCACTTCTTTTCCTTCTCCGGTCAGCAGATTTCTTACTTCCTCATAAACTCCGCTCTTTTTTACCGATCCGCCGCCGTAGGCCAGCATAACCGTCTTTCCCATTCCAGGGATTTCCTGCTTCAGCGCATCCGCTGCCGCGCCTTCCCCGAAATATACTTTTGCAGGATAAGTAAACGTAAAACTATTCATAATTACTCCTTTCCCGGGCATTTTTCTGCCCATACAGGTATCCTCTGGAGGATTACTCCTTTCCTGGGCTGCTTTCAAATTTTGCTGCTGCCTCATCAATAATTGCCATGGCGTTCAGACTTCTGGGATAACCGACATAAGGCATACACTGTTCTACTACGCTGTACAATTTTTCCTTTCCGTTCCCCACGCCAAAATTTCCTGCCGTATGTCCCCGGAGCTGGTTTTCACATCCCCCCTGGGCCAGAAGGAAACAGAAAGTGATCATCTCCCTCTCCTGGTCATCCAGGCCTGTTCGGGTATAATAATCGCCAAAACAGTTATCTGCCAGCCAACGGTTGATATTTCTCCGAAGAACCGGACCTTCCGTCTGACGCTTCGCCATTCCTTCCCCAAATAGAGAAACCTGTTTTTCCAGCCCCTTATCAAATCTGGTATTTCTGTCTGTCGTTCCCTGGGTTTCAAGCGGAAGACGGATTCCATGCTCTTCCATAATCCGGTTTGCCGCAGTCAGAAAATCATATGTGCGCCCGATTCCCAGATATGCTGTGGCCTGGTAAATAACTTCTTTGACCGCCACGGGATCAAGCCCCGCCTCCAGAGTCATATGGAGCATATTGCAGAACTCTCCACGCCCCTGGCATCCCAGCAAAGCGGAAAGAATACAAAGCATCCGCTCTTTTTCCGGCAGTTTGCTTTCCCCAGGCACCTCCTTCCGGGAAAAATCCATAAAAAAACCGGCAAATTCCGGGTCTGTCCGAACTAGAGAATTTTGTGTTTCCTGGAAGATATCCTGGTTTTCTTTTTCTTTCATGAGAATGAACCTTCCTTTCTCCTGTAATTAACAATTTATTCCCATCGGTTATGGGTAATCTTTCATTTTTTGATGTTATACCCAGATAATGATGCAGATCAGACAAAACACCACTCATTTCAAGCAACATCATAGTAATTTATTTCCTTTGTGTTGCTTTTTCCTCATATTTGCATTATAATAATAACAATAAATTATATCAATGGTCACAGAAAATATTTTTGCGGTTTATGCCACACTTATCTCAGATATGTGGTATGCAGAAGAAGGCGATCATGCCGGGGAAACTATTCTATAGGAAACGTCATAATGATTTTTATCATGACGTTTCCTGAGCAGATTCTATTTCAGCCAGAAAATTCTGCCGGCAGAAAGCCGGTCCGTCTCCGAAAGGGACACAGAAAAACAAACACAAAAAATTACGGGGAAGGAAAATATTCACATGGAACAGGTAAAAAAAGAAGATTTAAGAGTCAGAAAGACGAGGAAGGCCATCCATAATGCCTTTAAGGAAATGATCTGCGAGATGGATTATGATCAGATCACGATCAAAGAACTGACACAGCGGGCCCAGATCAACCGGAAAACATTTTATCTGCATTATGCCAGTCTGGACGATCTGCTGGAAGAGTTCCAGGAAGAAATTGCAGATCACTTTATCAGCCGGAAGGTATCCTATAGCAATATGAAAGATATCCGTGATCTGATCCGCGTATTTTATGAACATGCAGCAAATATGCCGCTGCTCCATGAACGGATCATGTGCAGCGGCAGTTACCGCCCCATATGGGATAAAATCAACAAACGGATCATGGACTACCGCCGCGAAACCAACCGGGGCGTTTTCGGACTGGATGAATATTCCGAAAATCTGGTTTTCGCCTATTATGGTGCAAATTCCTCCCTGCTGTTCCGGCAGTGGGTAGCCGATGGAAAGAAACTGTCCCTGGAGGAACTGATCGATATCGCGACCCGGCTGATCTGTAACGGAATGTCCAGCGTTGTAAAAGATGAGAACTGACGTATACAAAAGCCAGTCCCTATCTGAAAATTATCCGGACAGATGCAGTCGGATATATATATCAGATGGGGAGATGTCAGCTCAAGCTGACCCGAATCCCGCGCCAAGACCCGTGAGCGGATCTTGAATTTATAAATTCAGACCAGAATGAGATATAGCATAAAACCGGCAGACACCTCGTCTGCCGGTTTTGCTATATCTCATTCTCTTTTAATCATTCGCCCTGCAAAAGTTCAAGGGCTGCCTGGATCTGGTTATCCAGGGAATAGTCGTAAGTGTCCTCTTCTCCGCCCTGAAACTCATATTCCAGTTCCACATCCGGCGTAATTCCGATATCCTGGATACAGGTACCCCCTGGTGTAAAATAGCGATGCGTAGTAAGTTTGAAAGCGCTTCCATCTTCCAGACCGCGGATCGACTGAACTACTCCCTTTCCGTAAGTAGTTGTTCCCAGAATCGTACCTGCATCACGGTCCTGAATCGCCCCGGCGAAAATTTCCGATGCACTGGCGCTGTTCTCATTTACCAGAATCACAAGCGGAATATCCATGGATTCATCGTCTGAAGAATAATACTCTTTCCGGTTTCCATCGCGATCTTCTGTATACACAACCATCCCTTCCGGCAGAATCATATCCAACATATCACAGACAGACGACAATACCCCGCCCGGATTATCACGCAGGTCAACAATCAGAGACTCCATTCCCTGATTATTCAGTTCCGTAAGCGCAGACCGGAACTGATCCACTCCTGATTCCGTAAATTCCTCAATCGCAATATATCCGGTATTTCCCTCAAACATTTCACTGCTCACTACGGGAAGCGCCATGTTCCGCCGTTCAATATCAAACTCCAGCTTTTCTCCGGCACGATAGATTACCAGATGTACAGAAGTTCCCTCTTCACCCTTTATGTGAGAGACAAGATCCGACAGTTCCATAGAAGAAGCGTCATATTCATCTACCATGGAAACCACATCGCCCTCCTGAAGTCCTGCCTCCAGCGCCGGACTTCCGTCATATACCCGGGTGATTGTCACACGCATTGTTTTCGCATCCTGCTGCAGCCCCGCGCCGATCCCGCAGTAGGTTCCGCTGAGCGTATTTTCATAAAGCTGCTCATATTCTTCCGCAGAATAATACTGCGAATAAACATCCAGATTATCATATAATCCCCGGAAAAGCCCTTCCCGCAGATCTTCCACATCTACCTCTTCATAATAGGAGTCCTGAATATACGCAGCCAGATTCTCAATCTTATTCACAGTCTCCCAATCCAGAACCTTCTCATAAGCCCCTGCATGGGTACGAACACCGGGAATCACTACAAAAATCACTGCCACTGCTGCCGCTGCAAGAATAATTCCTGTAAGAAATCCTCTGACAAAACCTCCGCTCTGTTTTCTGAACGGCTCACGGGGACTCACCTCCGCCTCCGTATACAACTGGTCCTGCTGCAATTTTTTTTCTCTTTTCATTCTATGAAACCTTCTTTACATACGGACGGCGGCATGAAAAGAATCATTTTCAAAACTTTTCACCCCGCCATCATTCATTCTGTCATTATCATATGCCGGACGCCGGTCTGTCATGTATCAGCCGGACAGCATTCCCTCCTAAACATTAATATGTTTGTGTACTGTAATACGGCTGCCGACATATCCGATACCGATTCCGAGAATCAGCCCCACCGGAAGCAGAACAATAAACACATCCCTTACCGGCACAAAATCCATCATATTGCTCAGGAACTCAAACCGCTCCAGCACATACTTGATCACTCTGCCGTAAACAGCGTACAAAATCGCCAGAGGTATAATCGCTCCCACAGCCCCGATCAGAATACCTTCCACAATAAACGGAGCCCGGACCAGGAAATCAGTGGCGCCAATCATTTTCATAATGCCGATCTCCTCCTTGCGAACTGTAATACCAGTTCGCACTGTATTGCTGATGAGGAACACTGCCACACAGATCAGGATAATAATAATAGCTGCTGACACAATTCCCAGCACTCTGTTGGCGTCAGAAAGTGTATTCGCCACATCCTCTGACTGACGAACTTCCCGCACATTGTCAACACTGCTCAGATAATCTACCAGCTCCTGCTGATAAGAAATATCCGTCATATAAATCTCATACGTGGCGTCATTTGCCAGCGGATTATCTGTGCCAAAAGATTCCGCAGCTTCTTCATCTCCCTCGAAATAAATCAGCTTGTACTCTTCCCATGCCTCTTCCGCTGAAACATAATTAAAGCTGGACACCTCTTCCCGGGAAGCAATCAGCTGCCCGATCTGATCAATCCGCTCCTGGGAAGTTCCCTCATCAAAAAACACCGTAATAGCAACCTCGGACTCCACATTCTGTATAATATTCTGGAAATTTACCAGAAGAGAATAAAATACACCGAACAGAAATATACATGCCGCCATAGTTGCCACAGATGCAATAGAAAACACCTTATTGGTCCAGACGTTTTTAAATCCTTCTTTTATTGTATATCCTAATGTGCTAATTTTCATTAGTTTCACCACCCATCTGTACATCACCTACTACATGTCCCTGCCGCAGAGTGATGACTCTCTTCTTCATCGCTGTTACAATTTCCATATTGTGACTGACAACCAGAACAGTCGTCCCCCGCTGGTTAATCTCCTCCAGCAGCTTCATAATCTCCCAGGCATTGCCGGGATCCAGGTTACCTGTCGGCTCATCGGCCAGCAGAATCTTCGGCTCATTAACCAGCGCTCTGGCAATCGCCACACGTTGCTGTTCGCCTCCGGAAAGCTGACTGGGCTTTGAGCGGTATTTCGCTGCCAGTCCCACCAGCGAAAGGATCTTCGGAACCTTTTTCTTTATGGAACGGTTGGAAGCAGAAATCGCTCTCTGGGCAAAAGCCACATTATCATACACATTCTTATCCTTCAGAAGACGGAAGTCCTGGAACACACAGCCGATATTTCTGCGGAAATACGGAACCTGCCCTCTGCGGATCTTTTCCAGATTCTTTTTATTTATTATAATCGTACCGGATGTAGGTTCAAGCTCCTTCAGCAGCAGCTTAATCAGCGTGGACTTTCCGGAACCGCTGTCCCCCACCACAAATACGAACTCACCTTCGTCAATGTGTATATTCACATCTACAAGGGCATGATTGCCTTCTGTATATGATTTACTGACATTTTTTAACGTAATCACTTTATTTCCTCCTTTCCCGGGCCGTCATCTCAGGACCCATATCATGGAAATAGGGACACCGGGTATAATCTCGTGTCCCCAAACACTCTTATCAGTAGTCTAAAGTTTCCATATATTTCATGTATTTTACAACCATCAGAGCAATTTTAAAAGTAATTGCATCCTCAAACACCCGAAGATCCAGGCCCGTGCTCTTCTGCAGCTTATCCAGCCGGTAAACCAGCGTATTGCGGTGAATATACAGCTGCCTCGACGTCTCCGACACATTGAGATTGTTATCGAAGAACTTGTTGATGGTGGTCAGCGTCTCCTCATCCAGATCTTCCGGCGACTTGCCGTTGAAAATCTCACGGATAAACATACGGCACAGATGCAGAGGAAGCTGATAAATCAGCCGGCCGATACCCAGATTGCTGTAGGCCACCACATGCTGATCGCTGTAAAAGATCTTGCCCACATCCAGGGCCATCTTGGCTTCCTTGTAGGAACGGGACACATCGCGAATCTCATTGGTGATGGTGCCATAGGCGATATGCACCCGGGCCATGGCCTCGGAATTGAGCATGTCGAGAATCATGTGGGCTACGCGGCTCATATCGTCATAGTCCTCATTCTCACCAACTTCCTTGACCAGTATAATGTTATTCTCATCCACCGCTGTGATAAAATCGCCGTTCTTTCCGGCAAACAGATTCTTCACAATCTCCATGGAGGCCGAATCATTCTCCTGGGCCGTCTCGATGACGAACACCACGCGGCGCACATTGGTCTCAATATGCAGCTTCTTCGACCGATTGTAGATATCCACCAGAAGCAGATTGTCAAGGAGCAGGTTCTTAATGAAGTTCTCCTTGTCAAAACGCTCCTTATAAGCCACCAGCAGATTCTGAATCTGGAATACCACCATCTTGCCGCTCATAAAGGTGTCGTCGCCGCCGCCTCTGACCAAAAGCACATATTCCAGCTGATTTTCATCCATAACCTTGAAGAACTGGCAGCCTCCGACCACCTGACTCTCCGCGGGAGAATTTACAAAGGATATTACGTCTTCCCCGTAACTGCCCATACTGGGGCTGGTCCCCGCCAGCGTGAC
>CAMLYL010000107.1 GCA_946491665.1 uncultured Lachnospiraceae bacterium
GGAAGAAGAGCGCCGGATGTTTTATGTAGGAATGACCAGAGCAAAACAGCGTCTCTATCTGTTCTGGTCCCGCCAGATACATAATAAGGAAATGGAACCTTCGCGGTTTCTGGCGGAGAGCGGCGGAGGAAAAGAGAAAAAAGGATGCGGCTGATCTGTTATTATACAGAACTGCCGCATCTTTTTTCGGATGTATTCTTTTACATCTGGTCAAATTCCTCATCATCCAGAATCTGATCAAAGACATCGGTGACCATCTCAAACTCTTCATCGGATTCGATGTTTCCGATGGAGGGGTTGCCTTCCGCATCCTCGAAATGGCGATAGAAGTATACGTCCTCGGAACCGTCTGTGGGGCAGACAGCGATATAATCCTGTCCGTTGACCTCAAAGATTTTCATAATCTGGAAAGTCTCTTCGCCCCCTTCGTCCAGTTCTACGGTCAGATACATTTCGCGGGGATCCAGGATCTCCTCCCCGGAAGGAGAATTCGTCTTGTTTTTCATCTGATTTCCTCCCAAAAAACAGTAATTTTTGTTCCGTCATTCAGCGGAATTTTCTATGGACAAGTATAAGGAGGATACACTTAAAAGTCAAATTATAATTTTTATAATTTTCGTATTGACGGAGTCTGAGAAATCATATATACTTTGAACGTCAAAGTATTTTGGAAAAAGAAATTATTATGCATTAAAAAGGAGAACAGTTATGTTAGAAAAAATGAAAGAAATGATTGCAGATCAGCTGGATGTGGAGGCTGAGGATATTACTCTGGAAACCAGATTCAAAGAAGATCTGGACGCAGATTCTCTTGATCTTTTTGAGCTGGTGATGGCTCTTGAGGATGAATACGGCGTAGATATCCCTTCTGAAGATCTTGAGAACCTGACAACAGTTGGCGCTATTGTTGATTATCTGAAAAATCATGGTGTAGAAGAGTAAGACTGGTGATAGAAATGAAGACAAGAATTACGGAACTTTTTGGAATTGAGCATCCTATTATTCAGGGCGGAATGGCCTGGGCGGCGGACTATCATCTTGCAGCAGCAGTATCTGAGGCGGGCGGTCTCGGACTGATCGGCGCGGCCAGCGCGCCGGAGGATGTAATCCGTCAGCAGATCCGCGAAGCGAAGAAGCTGACCGACAAGCCCTTTGGCGTCAACGTAATGCTGATGAGTCCTTATGCGGATGAAGTTGCAAAGGTTGTTGTGGAAGAGGGCGTGAAGGTTGTCACCACAGGCGCAGGCAATCCGGGCAAGTACCTGAAGATGTGGCAGGAAGCCGGAATTAAAGTGGTTCCTGTTGTCGCCAGCGTGGCTCTTGCCAGAATGATGGAGAAAGCCGGTGTGGATGCTGTGGTTGCTGAGGGTACTGAATCCGGAGGACATATCGGTTCTGCTACGACTATGACTCTGGTTCCTCAGGTAGTTGATGCGGTTCAGATTCCGGTAATCGCTGCCGGCGGTATCGGAGACGGCAGAGGAATGGCTGCCGCGTTTATGCTGGGCGCAGACGCGGTTCAGATGGGTACACGGTTCTGCGTGGCAGAAGAGTGTATTACACATCAGAATTATAAAGATAAAATTCTGAAGGCAAAGGATATAGATTCCGAGGTGACAGGACGTTCTCACGGACATCCGATCCGGTGTCTGAGAAATGCCATGACCAGAGAATATCTGAAAATGGAGAAAGAGGGCGCTCCGTTCGAGGAAATGGAGAAGCTGACCCTCGGTTCCCTGAGAAACGCCGTGATTGACGGTGATGTAAAGAACGGAACTGTTATGGCTGGACAGATTGCCGGATTGATCAGCAAACAGCAGACATGCAAAGAGATCATCGATGAGGTGATGGCACAGGCAGAGGAGCTGCTGCATCGCTGAAAGACAGACAAGGAGAGTATATTATGAAAAAAACAGCGTTTATTTTTCCCGGTCAGGGGTCGCAGTACGTTGGCATGGGAAAAGATTTTTATGAAAACTTTACCTGCGCGAAAGAGATGATTGATCTTGCCGAGAAAGTAAGCGGTATGGATATGAAGGCTCTTCTTTTCGAGGAAAATGAAAACATAAATATTACCAAATACACGCAGATTGCCATGCTTGCGGATGAGCTGGCGATTCTGCGTGTGCTTGAGGAAAAAGGATTCCGTTCAGATGTGAATGCAGGTTTAAGTCTGGGCGAGTATGCGGCGCTGGTAGCTTCCGGTGTGATGACTCCGGAGGATGCTTTTGCTGTTGTTGTAAAAAGAGGACAGTACATGCAGGAAGCTGTTCCCACCGGCGGCGCCATGACAGCGGTTATCGGTCTGGACAATGAAACGATTGAAAGAGTCTGTTCTGAAACAGAGGGCGTCGTTTCTGTAGCTAATTATAATTGTCCCGGCCAGACGGTTATTACCGGTGAGGAGAATGCGGTAGCCGCAGCCGCAGCCGCTATGAAAGAGGCGGGTGCAAAGCGGTGTATGCCGCTGAAGGTCAGCGGTCCTTTCCATTCGGCCATGCTTGCAGAGGCCGGAGAGAAGCTGGCAAAGGAGCTGGAGCATGTGGAGATCCACGATATTTCCGTTCCCTACATCACAAATGTGACTGCAGATTACGTGACAGATAAAAGTCAGGTAAAGGAGCTGCTGAAGCAGCAGATTTCTTCCTCCGTGCGCTGGCAGCAGAGTGTGGAGCGCATGATTGGGGACGGGGTGGAGATTTTTATTGAAATCGGACCAAAGAAATCCCTGACAGGATTTTTAAAGAAAATAGATAAGTCCGTTGCCGCCTACCATGTGGATACGATGGCGGATCTGGACGCTTTATGTGAGGCTGTTCTGCAGTAGGGCAGACAGCTTCTGAATTTTATGATAAAATATATAGAAAACAACTCAGAAATGAAAGTTTATTGCTGTGAATCTCTATTGGATCTGCGAAGCCGCTGTGAATAGGGTGAACAGTGATGAGTTTGGAACAGGAGGGGAAGTATGGGTACTTTGTTGGAAAATAAAACTGCGCTTGTGACCGGCGCCAGCCGGGGAATCGGCAGACAGATTGCACTGACGCTGGCGGCAGAGGGCGCATATGTGGTTGTAAATTATAATGGCTCCGCAGATGCCGCCAATGCGGTAGTGGAGCAGATTAAGGCCAATGGCGGAGACGGCGAGGCTTACCAGTGTACCGTCAGCGATTTTGCAGCTGTAGAGGAAATGATCAAGACTCTGGTGAAAAAGCTGGGACGGATTGATATTCTGGTAAACAATGCCGGCATTACAAGAGACGATCTGCTGATGAAGATGAAAGAGGCGGATTTTGACGCGGTAATTGCTACGAACCTGAAGGGCAGCTTTAATACCATGCGTCATATGGCGCGGCCGATGTTAAAACAGAAAGGCGGCTGTGTGATCAACATTTCTTCTGTCAGCGGAATTCTCGGGAATCCGGGGCAGATGAATTACTGCGCTTCCAAGGCCGGAGTGATCGGAATGACGAAATCCATGGCCAGAGAGCTGGCCAGCAGAAATATCCGCGTGAATGCCGTGGCTCCCGGTTTCATTGATACAGAAATGACACAGGCTATGACGGATTCCGCGAAGGAAGCAGGTCTGGCACAGGTGCCTTTGGGAAGAATGGGAAGTCCTGAGGATATTGCCAACACAGTTGCTTTTCTGGCTTCAGATAAAGCTTCCTATATTACCGGTCAGGTAATCTGTGTGGACGGCGGAATGGCTATCTGATTAAAGAAGAAAAGGAGAATTTCATGAGAAGAGTTGTTGTTACCGGTATGGGAGCGATTACTCCCATTGGACTGGGAATAGATGAATATTGGAACAGTATAAAAGAGGGAAAGACCGGTTTTGGTGAGATCACTTATTTTGATACAACTGATTACAAGGTGAAAATTGCTGCAGAAGTAAAAGGATTTAAGGCGGCCGATTATATGGACAGAAAAGCAGCCAGACGTATGGAATCTTTTTCTCAGTATGCAGTTGCGGCAGCAAAGGAAGCTATGGATATGTCAGGGATTGACATGGAGAAAGAGGATCCTTACCGTGTAGGTATCTGTGTGGGATCCGGCGTAGGATCTCTGCAGGCAATCGAGAGAGAATATGAAAAGCTGCTGGACAAGGGACCTTCCAGAGTAAATCCGCTCCTTGTGCCTCTTATGATCACCAATATGGCGGCCGGAAATATTGCCATCCAGATGGGAATCAAAGGAAAGAGCATTAATATCGCGACTGCCTGTGCTACAGGCACTCACAATATCGGAGAGGCCTTCCGGGCAATTCAGTACGGTGAGTGTGATGTGATTCTGGCAGGAGGTACGGAGAATGCCATTACCCCTATCAGTGTGGCCGGTTTTACTGCGTTGACAGCGCTTTCCACTTCCAATAATCCCGAGAGATGTTCGATTCCTTTTGATAAAGACCGTGACGGATTTGTAATCGGAGACGGCGCGGGCATTGTTGTTCTGGAGGAACTGGAGCATGCAAAGGCCCGGGGCGCGAAGATTCTGGCGGAAGTTGTGGGATACGGCGCTACCAGTGATGCATATCATATTACTTCTCCGGCTGAAGACGGTGAGGGAGCTGCGCATGCTATGACCTTTGCCCTGAAGGATGCCGGGGTTGCTCCGGAAGAGATCACCTATATCAACGCTCACGGAACCAGCACTCATCACAACGACCTGTTTGAAACCCGGGCGGTTAAGATGACATTTGGCGATCATGCGTACCATCTGAAAATGAATTCTACGAAGTCCATGATCGGGCATCTTCTGGGTGCGGCGGGCGCTGTAGAGTTTATTGCCTGTGTGCTGCAGATGAACAACAATTATATTCATCAGACTGTGGGTCTGGAGCAGCCGGACGAGGAGCTGGATCTGGATTATGTGCAGGGCCACGGCGTGGAGGAGGAGATCGAATACGCATTATCCAATTCACTTGCTTTTGGCGGACACAATGCCAGCATTTTAATTAAAAAATATCATGATTAAATTGTTTTATTAGATATGTGATTGCGAATCACGGATAGGAGTATGTCATGGAAGTCAGTCAGATCATAGAATTGATGAAGGCCGTAGCTGATAACGGCCTGACCGATTTCTCCTATGAGGAGAACGGAGCAGTATTGAAAATCCGGAAGCGTCCCGAGACAAAAGAAGTAATCTGTCAGTCTGTTCCGGGACCGGTGCCGATGCCGCCTCAGGCAATGCCGCAGGCATTTGCAGGAGCTGTACAGACTGCGGTGGGAGCAGGTGTTCAGACGGAAACTCCGGCAGAAGAAAAAGAGACCGTTTCCGGTCAGGTAGTAAAATGTCCGCTGGTAGGAACTTTCTATGCGGCGTCTTCCCCAGATGCGGATCCCTTTGTTCAGGTTGGAGATGTTGTAAAGAAAGGCCAGGTTCTGGGTATCGTTGAGGCTATGAAGCTGATGAATGAGATTGAGTCAGATTATGAAGGCGTAGTGAAGCAGATTCTGGTGAAAAATGGAGATCTGGTGGAATTTGATCAGCCTTTATTTGTGATCGAATAAAGAGAGTGAAATGGAGGTTTCTATGTCTGTATTAACGACGAAAGAAATTATGGAAATTATTCCGCACCGTCAGCCCATGCTTCTGATTGATACTGTTGAGGAACTGGAGCCCGGCGTCCGTGCGGTAGGGAAAAAATGTGTTTCCTATAATGAGCCTTACTTTGTGGGACATTTTCCGGGAGAGCCGGTAATGCCCGGCGTTCTTATTGTAGAAGCTCTGGCACAGGTTGGAGCAGTGGCGATCCTTTCCTGTGAGGAGTTCAGGGGCAAGACCGCCTATTTCGGAGCGATTAACTCCGCCAAGTTTAAAAAGAAAGTGGTTCCGGGGGATGTGCTGATTCTGGAAACAGAGATGATTAAACAGAAAGGTCCCATCGGCATTGCAAAGGCAAAGGCTACGGTAGACGGCAAAACAGCTGTTGTGGCAGAACTTACCTTTGCTATCGGCTAGGGAGGTTTGATATATGTTTCAGAAAATTTTGATTGCCAACAGGGGAGAGATTGCCGTTCGTATCATACGGGCCTGCCGGGAACTGGGAATCACTTCTGTGGCTGTATATTCCACGGCAGACAAGGAGGCTCTTCACACGATGCTGGCTGACGAGGCGATCTGTATCGGCGGACCGGCGCCTGGTGAGAGCTATCTGAATATGGAAAGCATCCTGAGCGCTGCTACTGCCGCAAAGGCGGATGCCATTCATCCCGGCTTCGGTTTCCTGTCGGAAAATGCCAAGTTTGCACAGATGTGCAAGCAGTGCAACATTGCCTTTATTGGTCCGGATGCGGAAGTGATTGCCAAAATGGGAAATAAGCAGGAAGCGCGGAATACCATGATGGCGGCGAAGGTTCCCGTTGTTCCGGGAACAAAGGAACCGGTTTTCCATGCGGAATACGGTCTGCTTCTGGCAAAGGAAATCGGTTTTCCGGTTATGATCAAGGCAGCCAGCGGCGGCGGTGGAAAGGGAATGCGGATTTCCCGTTCCGAAGCGGATTTTGCGGAAAATTTTGAGGTGGCACAGACGGAATCGGTAAACGGTTTCGGTGACGACACCATGTACATTGAAAAATATATTGAGCGTCCCCGTCATATTGAGTTCCAGATTCTGGCGGATAAATACGGAAATGTTGTATCTCTGGGAGAGCGTGACTGTTCCATTCAGCGGCGTCATCAGAAGATGATTGAGGAATCACCTTCCGTTGCCCTGGACGCAAAACTCCGGAAGGAGATGGGTGAAGTGGCGGTCCGTGCGGCGAAGGCAGCCCATTATGAAAGCGCAGGTACCATCGAGTTTCTGCTGGATAAGGATAAAAAGTATTATTTCATGGAGATGAATACCCGGATTCAGGTGGAGCACGGCGTAACCGAGATGGTAACCGGTATTGATCTGATTAAAGAGCAGATTTTTATTGCTGCGGGTGAGAAGCTTCACTTTAAACAGAAGGATATTCATATTCAGGGACACGCCATCGAGTGCCGTCTGAATGCGGAGAATCCGGAGAAAAACTTTATGCCCTGTCCCGGAAAGATAGAGTTCCTTCATCTGCCGGGCGGAAACGGAGTGCGGATTGATTCCGCAATTTATGCGGGATATCAGATCCCTCCCAACTATGATTCCATGATTGCGAAGATCATTGTTTTCGGAAAAGACAGAGATACGGCTATTGATAAAATGCGCAGCGCTCTCGGTGAGGTAAATGTGGAAGGGATTACCACGAACCTGGATTATCAGTATGAGATTATTAATCATCCGGTATTCCGTTCCGGTGATGTGACCACAGGATTTCTTGAGGAATATTTCAAGTAAAGAAAGAACAGGTGATATCATATGTTAAAATTTAAAAAACAGAATTATATTACCATACCGCGAAAAGAGAACGATATTCCCGAGGGAATGTGGATCAAATGTGATGCCTGCGGTGAGATGCTCTATAAGGAAGATGTGATACACAACCATCTGATCTGTTATAAATGCGGAAAGTATTTCCGGCTTTATACAAAACGGCGTCTTCATCTGGTGGCGGACAAACATACCTTCGAACCCTGGGATGAGGGAATTGAGGGGAAGGATCCTCTTCAGTATCCGGATTACCCCGAGAAGATTGCTTCTCTGAAGGAACGGTTGAAGATAGACGAAGCGGTGACTACCGGACGATGCAAAATCCACGGAGAGGATACTGTTATTGCTATCTGCGATTCACGTTTCCTGATGGGAAGTATGGGATATGTGGTTGGTGAAAAGATTACAAGAGCAGTGGAACGGGCCACAGAGCTGAAGCTTCCGATCATTATTTTCACCTGCTCCGGCGGAGCCAGAATGCAGGAAGGAATGATATCCCTGATGCAGATGGCGAAGACTTCGGCTGCGCTGAAAAGACATTCGGATGCGGGACTTTTATATATTACAGTTCTCACGGATCCCACTACGGGAGGTGTGACTGCCAGTTTTGCCATGCTGGGAGACATTATCCTGGCGGAGCCCGGTGCGCTGGTTGGTTTTGCCGGCCCCCGTGTCATTGAGCAGACGATCGGACAGAAACTGCCGGAAGGATTTCAGAGAGCGGAGTTCCTGGTGGAGCACGGTCTGATTGACGGAATTATCCGTCGCGAGGACATGAAGGATACTCTGGCAAAACTTCTTCATATGCATAAGATGCCTTCCAGAGAGGAAGGGCTCATTACAAATAAACTGCAGGTACCGCTGGTAACCCATACGGAAAATCATCTGCCGACGGCATGGGATCGTGTCCTGACTGCCAGATCTTCTGAGCGTCTGACAGCATTGGATTATATTCTGGAAATTTTTTCTGATTTTGAGGAAATGCACGGCGACCGCCACGATGCGGACGACGGTTCTACGATCGGTGGAATCGCCTATCTGGACGGAT
>CAMLYL010000108.1 GCA_946491665.1 uncultured Lachnospiraceae bacterium
TACAGAAGAAGAGCGGGAGCAGATCGTTCAGGTCTGCGCCGCTTATAAAAAGGTTATCCTGGTTATTAATACCGGCGGACTGATGGATCTTGGTTTTACAGAGGATTATCCCGGCATCGTATCCATCATTCAGTTTGTCCAGGCCGGACAGGAAGGCGGAAATGCCCTGGCCGATATTCTCTCCGGAGCTGTGACGCCCTCCGGGAAAATGACGGATACCTGGGCGCTGGATTATAAGGATTATCCCAACGCAGACTATTTCAGTTTCAAGAGCGGCAATGTATACAAGGAAGAATATAAGGAAGGCATCTATGTAGGCTACCGGTACTTTGATACCTTTGACATTCCGGTGCGTTACTGCTTCGGCTACGGCCTGTCCTACACAGATTTTTCTATTTCGGCAGAAAATATCTCCGTAAGCGGGCTGCGGACCACTTCCCCCACAGTCACGATCACCGCCCGGGTACAGAATATCGGAGATATCTATTCCGGAAAGGAAGTTATTCAGATTTATGTCTCCTGCCCCCGGGGAAATCTTCCCAAAGAATACCGCCGTCTGGCTGCTTTCGCCAAAACTGTGCTTCTGGCTCCCGGCGAATCACAGACACAGGAGATTTCCTTCCCTCTGTACCGTCTTGCCTCCTATTATGAAGCTTCCGCATCTTGGATTCTGGAAGGCGGGAAATACGGTATCTGGCTGGGCAGTTCCCTGGAAAATGCAAAACTGATCGGTACACTGACGTTGAATCAGGCGGTCCGGATGATTCAGTGCAGAAATATCTGTCCTTTACAGGAAAAGCTGGATGAGCTGACCCCCGGCGCGGCAAAAGCCATGGCCCGTGAACAGGCATGGATCCGCCTGGCCAGACAGGAAAATCTTCCGAATATCCCTCTGAAGGCTGATGACATTATAACTCAGACAACTGCCTATTCCGCACTGTCCGACCGTTTTCCAGGCGCCGCGGGAGAGATCGTCGATTCTCTGTCTGTGGATCAGCTCATTGCCCTGGCAACCGGCGATCCGGCAAAGGACCAGCAGGGCGGAAGCGCTCTGGGCAGCGCCGGTCAGACAGTTCCCGGCGCTGCCGCGGAAACGTCCACAGCCGCTGTGGATGATCCCTGGAATGTAGCCAGCATCGTTCTGGCGGACGGTCCCGCCGGACTCCGGCTCCGCCTGTCCTATCAGGTGCGGGAGGACGGTTCCATTGACGGCGGCGATTTCCTGGACGGATTTGAAAATGGCTTTTTCGCTGAACCGAAAACTCCCGAAGGCGCCACCTGGTATCAGTACTGCACGGCAATCCCGGTGGGAACACTTCTGGCCCAGACCTGGGATGTAAATCTGATCCGGGAAGTGGGAGAGATGATCGCGGGAGAAATGAACGAGTTTGAGGTCTCCCTGTGGCTTGCCCCGGGTATGAATATTCACCGGAATCCGCTCTGCGGCAGAAACTTTGAATATTATTCAGAGGATCCTCTTCTGTCAGGAATGATGGCGGCGGCCATGACGCTGGGCGTCCAGAAAATTCCCGGCTGCGGAACTACCATCAAGCATTTCTGCTGCAATAACCAGGAAGACAACCGGATGGGCTCTGACTCTGTCATTTCCGAAAGGGCTCTGCGGGAAATATATCTCAAAGGATTTGAGATCGCGGTAAAAACCGCCCAGCCCATGTCCATTATGACTTCTTACAATATGATTAACGGCGTTCATGCAGCCAACTGCTATGACATCTGCACCAGCGCCGCCAGAGATGAATGGGGCTTCGCGGGAGCTATTATGACAGACTGGACTACGACCACGGATTCCACTGCAGGTGAAATCAGCGCGGCAGGCTGTATGCGTGCCGGAAATGATATGGTTATGCCCGGAGACCGGAGAGATCACGCAAGCATCCGGAAGGCCCTGGACGACGGCAGCCTGGATATCCGGGAGCTGAAACGCTGCGTTTTCCATACCGTAAAGCTGATTCTCCAGACAAATCAGTACGAACACGCCGTAAGCTATCTGCGGCAGTTTGAAGATCTGGATGCGTGAAACGGAGAGTTCCGCAAAACTGATTTCTGACTATGCAGACAGTGTGACTTGAGCCGTATACGTGAAACTGAAATTTTTGTGAAACTTCAATATAAGGAAAAAGGTGAAATGAATCAATTCGATATTGTTGATATGCACTGTGATACCCTGTCAGCAACTTTGTCCAGCTCTTTTGCCGGACAAAAAGCTGACCTGCGCAGACAGAATACACAGATTAATTTTGAAAAAATGAAAGAGAGCGGTTATTTTCTTCAGAATTTCGCGGCTTTTGTGGATATGGGCGAGAGTGAGGATCCACTGGAAGACGCCCTGCGGATGGCGGACCTGTTTTACCGACAGGCGGAAGCCAGCAGTGATCTGATCGTCCCCGTCAAAAGCTGGAAGGATATTGAACACAGCCGCTCTCAGGGAAAGATGGCGGCCCTTCTGACGCTGGAAGAGGGCGGGATCTGCCGGGGTGATCCGGCTCTTCTTTCCGTCCTGTACCGTCTGGGCGCGCGGATGATGACGCTGACCTGGAATTATGAGAACGAACTGGGATTTCCCAATTTTGACCTCCGAAAATCCCTGAAACATCCGCCTGTGACTGACAAAATCCAGGATCCCACGGTTCCCGGAGATTCCTTCTTTGAAGATCTGTCCGGCCGCGGCCTGAAAGAACGGGGCATTTTCTTTCTGGAAGAAATGGAACGTCTGGGTATGATTATCGACGTTTCCCATCTGTCCGACGCCGGATTTTACGATGTTCTGAATCATACAAAGAAACCCTTTGTAGCCAGTCATTCCAACGCCCGCAGTCTCTGGCCCGCCAAAAGGAATCTGACCGACGATATGATCCGGAAGCTGGCTGACCGGGGCGGCGTCACCGGAATCAATTTCTGCATGGCTTTTCTGGGGCGCCCGGAAACCGGAGAGGATTTTCTGGATCAGGCTGTCCGGCACATGAAATATCTGATCAATCTGGGCGGTGAAGATTTCGTGGGGTTCGGTTCTGACTTTGACGGCATTGACGCCTGTGACGATCTGAAAGACTGCACGGCCATGCCGCGACTGATTGACCGCATGAAAAAAGCAGATCTTTCCTATACTCAGATAGAAAAAATCTGCTCCGGAAATGTTCTTCGGGTCTATAAAGAACTGCTGAGCTGAGCTTTTCCTGAAGCACAGCCCCGGCCGTTGTCCATAACGGTCACGCCAGGTCATCAAACAATTTCTGAATATCAGCCTTTTTCGCGGCGGTTTTGCCCTGAACCATCTGGGGAGAGCCGCCGCCCTTTGCGTCCAGCTTCTCCTTCATTTCTTTCATCAGTTCCCGGGAATCCAGAGATGTGCTTCCCGCCTGGAAACGATATCCGCTTTCGTCATTTCCCATAAACAGCCCCACATATCCCTCAAACCGGGCGGCCATATCGTTAAAACTGTTCTTGGCTGTCACAGCGGAAATCTCCTCCTCCACAAAAAGGCAGGCGTGCTTTGCATCCGGCAGAGCGGCAATCTGGTCCGCCAGACGCTTCCCGGCAAACTCACTGACCTTATATTTCAGATCGGAAATTTCCTTCATCTGGCCTTCCACACAGCCGTAAATCTTGTCCATGGATGTGGAGAAGGTCCTGGCCAGACGGGTGACAATGTCCGTCTGCTCCTGGAAATACTGAAAAGCCCTCTTCCCGCAGAGAATATTCAGACGGATTCCGCCCTTATACTTCTGGGAAGAAATCACCTTGATCAGTCCCACCTCCCCGGTGCGGGCCACATGAGGGGCACAGCAGGCGCAGATATCCACCGGATCCGTCTCTTCTCCAACGGTAATCAGGCGCACCTGTCCGTCGATCTCAATTTTGCTTCTGTAATCAATCTCTGGCAGCTCTTCCCTCGAGGGATAACTGGCAGTCACCGGAAGATTGGCGTAAACCACCTCATTGGCCAGCAGTTCCATCTGTGCAATCTGCTCCGGCGTCAGCATTCCGTCCAGATCCAGGGTCACCGGAGAATCATCGCTGAGATGGAATCCCACATTATTGTATCCGAAATGATTGTGAATCACACCGGTCAGAATATGCTCCCCCGTATGCTGCTGCATCCGCATAAACCGCATCTCCCAGTCCAGAACACAGTCCACCTGGCAGCCGGCCTCCAGGGGCCTGTCCGTCAGATAAAAAATTTCGCCGTTTTTCAGCTGCCCGTCCAGTATCCTTACCATATCCTCCCCGGCCTTCAGATAACCGGTATCCGCATACTGGCCGCCCTCCTCCGGAAAGAAAATCGTATCCTCCAGCTGAATCCAGTTCTTTCCAGCGGCTGTCTCACAGGAAATCACCTTCGTATGATTCTGTCTTTTATAACTTTCATTTTCATATAATTTCATCTGTCACACTTCCTGTTCTAATATGTTTCCGTCATCGGCTGCGGTACGGCTCAGTCATAATCTACTTTTATGAGACAAAGCCCCTTAGCCGGAGCTGTAAATCCCGCCAGAGCCCGCTTTTTCGCTTCCAGAAGCTCCTCCATACTCTCCGGCGTCCGCTTTCCGTATCCCACCTCCAGCAGAGTTCCGGTAAGAATCCGTACCATATGCTGCAGAAATCCCGTGCCATGATAGGTAAAAGTCAGATAAGGTCCCTTCTGCCGGATATCAATCCGGTCCACCTTGCGGACCGTGGACTTTTTCATCCGGGGATTGCTGCAGAAGCTGGCAAAATCATGAGTTCCCTTCAGATACTCCGCCGCTTCCTGCATCCGCGCCACGTCCGGCCGCTGTTCGGGAACATACACATACTTCCGGTCAAACACCGGCTTTACCTGATCCACATAGCAGGTGTAACAGTAAGTCTTTCCGATGGCGTTATATCGGCTGTGGAACCGATCCGACGCAGCGCGCACCTCCCGGATGCAGATATCATCCGGCAGATACCGGTTCATATAATCCCGGATCTCGTCCTCACTCATTTCCGTATCCAGCCGGGCATTGGCGACCATGGCCTTCGCGTGAACTCCCGCATCCGTCCGTCCGGCGCCGATGACCTCCACCTCTTCATTCACCATCTGTCCCAATACAGACTCCAGTTTCCCCTGAATGGTCATGGGCGTATTGGGCTGATGCTCCCAGCCGTAAAACCGGGAACCGTCATAGCTGATAATAAATTTATAATTCTTTTTCACAGATCATTCTCTCCTGTATCGTCAAAGTTCCAACGGGTCTATTATACTGGAATTTGGGAGGAAAGTAAAATTAATCAGGGGGAGATTTTCTCCAACAGGATTTTCAAGTTACCGCTCACGCCAGCACCTCCACGTACTTCATCACTTCATCCCGTGCTCCCAGCTTCTCTGCATACTGAACCAGGATCTGCAGTTTTCTGTCAGAATCACGCATATATTCTTTAACAGCAGTCTGAAACATCTGCACATCCATCTTTTTACGGTCAATTATTGCGTCACAGACGGCACGCTCCTTATCATAAACCGCAATTTAATTCCCATAACCGGATTCGGCCACAGTTTTTCCCAGATAAGTTTTAGAAATTCCATTACGAAGAACTTCCGCTGTAAATAAATATCCATTATTATCATCCGACAATTTATTCAAAATATTCTGTTTCATAATACCGTTCTGTTTACTTTCATGTTGTAATGATGTGATAATTAAACACAAAGATAAACATTTTACTATCTACGGACGGGATTAAAAATCTTTTCTATGACATATTTAAAATCACATTCAGCCAACGAAAGCCTTTTCTTCCACTCGCATCCTCCGTATACCAAAGTTCTATCAGTTTTAACTGTCTGTTGACGGTCAGAATCTTTTCCACCAGTTGTTCCGTAAACTCCAGAAAGTAACGTCCATCCTTCGCTTGTCCCGTAGAAATTCCATTTTTACCAGAAAGATACATGATCCCATTATCATTTAAATACAAATTGATTTTTTCAAAAAAGCGGAGAACTTCTTTTTCCTGCAAATGGAGAAATGACGCGCAGGCCCAGATTCCGTCAAACCGTTGATCCGGCTGATAACTCTGAATATCGGAACACACGATTTTTCCCGGGAAAACTTTTCGGATTTCCCTGCAAAGATTTTTTGAAGGTTCCAGAGCGGTCACCCGATATCCCTTCTTTTGAAAATAACACGCATCACGTCCGCTACCGCTCCCCACATCAAGAATCCCTGCCTGCGATTTCAGCAGAGGAAGAAATCTCTCATATTGATCCGACATATCAACAGAAAATGTTTCTTTTGCATATCGCCTTGCATTGATTTCATAATACTCACACATAGCATCACACCTTCAGGCTCCAATTCGAAAATCCCATACTTTTTGCCGACTGGTAGACCGGAAAAATAACCTCTTCCAGACGCCCTGAGAACTCTCTTTCCGACAGCCCCTGCTGATAAAGCTTTTGTCTGATTTCCTGATTATTCAGATGATCTCTGGCACATTTTTCAAATGCTTCATGTATCTGGGAATATTTCCACATCATTTCATAAGATAAATATTCGCATTTACATAACATCGGGAAATAAATATTCCAATCCGGAAGACTGTTGCTTTTGCTGCTGTTAATGCTTCGGGTTGTAGGAGTCAGATTCCATAATTCATCGTGAGCCACGTATGACCAGGGAACAAAATGATCAATAGATATATTTTTTTCATTCAGCAAATTTTCTCCATAGATTTCACAAACAGGTCTGATGGTGACAATCATTTTCCAATATTTTTTTACCTTTTCCAGATTCCGTTCTTTCGGAGGAAACAACTTGTCCACAATTCCCGGGACACTGGGATTCCTTCTCTGAAGATATTGGATCATGTTTAATTCAATCCATCCCTGTATGATTTCGTAATTTTGTCTGATATAACTCGCCCATTCTTTCTGGATCTGAATCCGGGTGCTCAGACCGTGGAACTGTAAAAAATAATAGATCAGTCTCTGTTCCTGATTGATTCTTGCCGCAAGATTTTTCCCCGATCTGTTCCACTCTTTTCCCTTCATGGACTCCATAAAAGGCGCCTGTAACCGATAAGGTACATTCTGAGATAAAGTCCGTTTCATGGCGGTGACTTCCTTATCATCACAATCCGCCAGATAATCCAGTATCTCTTCTTTTTTCTCACTGGATTTCATCTGACTGATTTCACTCAGCCGATGAACCACTTTTTCCAGAGTATCATTGGGCCCCAGATTCAGATGATACTCCGAGACCATATACCATGCATCCGCAATCATTTCATTGATCAATTCTTCGAATGTAATTATTTCATGCCCTTCTTTTATTTTCCGTGCAATTGCCTGAAACCAGAATAATTTATAACACTCGCTTTTATTGTCAAACAATCTGGAAAAATGGGCTATATCCAGAACATCAGAATATGGTAACTGCATATTATTCCCCCAGTTCAGTATACTTTTCTTTATGTCCGTATGCTTTTTCCACCGGATACTTCTCTGCATTCTTCCGGACTTTTTCCCGGATAATTTCATCCATATCCAGCTCGCAGGCATCCGCCATTAAAATACAGTAATTCAATACATATTAAAAATCTGCTGCTCCTGCTCATTATCCGGCATTTTTTCGGCACTATCCGGTACTTTTCCAGCAGTATCCGGCACTTTATCGGCACTTTGTCGGCACTATTCGGCACTTTGCCCATCGTATCTGGCACTTTATTGGCATTAATAAAGTCATTATGATCCTTGCTTTCAACCTGACCTCGATAGATATTGATACTCAAATCAACCTCGCCGCCAATAAACTCTGGTTCACGCAGTCCATATTCCCGCATGCTTCCATCCGCTTCGGAATGCCGCTGCCCCATACTTCAATCAATTTTATATAGGAAAATGCATGGATAAGTACACATTTCCTGTTCTTGGAATATCCCTCTTTTATCTTGTACAGCGTTACACCGGACATAAAACCGCTAGGGGAGATAATTTCTAACCGATCATCGCAGATAGCTACCTGAATATGCGAATTTTGCAAATAACAGGAATTGCTGCTAAGTTGCAATCCATTGTAATCAAGTTCCAAGTTAGTCCCAAGTTGGTTCCAAATTTTGTTCTTAAATCAATATGCAAACCATCTTGCTGCAGATGTTCTTCCTTTTGTATATATCAAATTCTTGTTTTTCAATGGCTTTACAGGACCTGACACTGGGGAATGAAACCACCTTTTTATTGTTTTTTAACTTAAATCCGATACTTATGCTTACGCAGGTCAAACGCAGATTTTCCTCCTTCAAGAATATCGCATATCTGTTGCTGAATTCCTTGTTTCCCAAGTGTATCTATTCTTCCAGGTTCTTCAGGCAAATCATCCTCTATTGAACCGGAACGATACTCAAAACGAAATTCC
>CAMLYL010000109.1 GCA_946491665.1 uncultured Lachnospiraceae bacterium
CTTTTGAGCCTATTTTTTTCGACTCAGTTTTTCATAGATTACTTGACACTACCTTCAATT
Organism: uncultured Lachnospiraceae bacterium; assembly: GCA_946491665.1. Lineage (GTDB taxonomy): Bacteria > Bacillota > Clostridia > Lachnospirales > Lachnospiraceae > Eubacterium_I. Next base: position 61 of record CAMLYL010000109.1, read on the forward strand.
TATGATTCCTGCTCAGCAGCTGCACGTTCTTCCATTGTCCGGTTTACCATGCGGCGGACATATACCAGATAGAACACAATACCGGCCAGTATCGGCAATATCATGATAAGGAACATATTCTGATATCCCATAATGCCGATGATAACACCTGCGATCGGCGACCATACAATCTGAGATGCATTGTGCCCCATCTGATGTGTAGAGTTTGCCTGTCCAAGTCTTTCCGGCGTTGCACGAAGCACAGATACCGACATAACGCACGCCTGAGTACCATTATAACCGATTCCCCAGCAAACCGCTGCCAGCATAACAAGCCCGATATTGTTTGCCAGAGCAATACACAGAACTGCCACTACCAGCAATGCCACTGTAAAGTAAAAGGTTTTATTAATTCCCGCTTTGTTGATGATTTTTGTCAAAAACAGTCTTGCGACAATATTTACGACTGCTCCTACCGTCCAGAATGCGGCTGCCTGCACGATCCCCCGCTCTAATAAGCTGACTGTCGCATATGTCTGACCGATAAACACAATCTGTAAGATCAGTAATCCCAGAATAAATCCCGGCATAGCTGTTTTTTCAAATCCAAAAACAACTTTCTTCGGCGCATTCGGATCCGCTTCCATCTTTACATTACCGATAAACAGAAATACAACTGCTGTAATAAATGCAACTACTGCGCACATTTTAAATACTACGCCATATCCAGAATTCTGAATAATAGATGTGCCAAGCTGCGGTCCTGTAAAATAAGATAACGCCGGTCCCAGCCCATATAAGGTCATTGCAGCGGATCTCCATTCCTTTTTTACGCAGGAAGCAATAGATAAAGCCGCATTCAGGATAAAGCCAAAGGCAGCAAACTGCAGACAACGCGCCAGCATAACACTTCCGAAACTATTCGCCTGCAAATACATTAAAAAGGCCGCCCCATGAATCACAGCGCCCATTACGCCGCTGAATTTATACGGAATCTTATCACAGAGAACGCCGATCAGCGGATAGGCAACTACAGCAACTATACCGCCCACGGAATTAATTGTTCCCAATTGGGGTTGAGAAAGTCCAACTTCCCCTACCACGTAACCGGCAAGATTTGTATTAACCGCCATCTGAGCAGTACCGGCCAATATAACGCATATAATCATTAAAATAAAATCTTTTGTTAATATCTTCTTATAAATACCCATAATCCTATGCTCCTCTCCTAATGTTTGCCATAATTTATAACCGTATCATAGGCCGCCTCAACCAGCTCCGGTTTCCCGTCGTCAATGCCCCTGTCCGTGGAGAAAATAAATCCGCCTCCTGCAGCACAATTATCAATCAGCTCTTTGCAGGCGTCCACCACCTGTTCCTTTGTACCGTGCTCCAGCAGATATGTAGGGAAACCGCCCTCAATACAGGCCACATCTCCCAGCACGCGCTTCACTTCCTTCATATTGCATTCTTCAAAGTGAATCACCGTTTTCCCTTTCGGAACTTCTTTCAGGTACTCCAGGCGGGTGTCGTATTTGCCTTCCGCAAAAATGTAAGGCACCATGCCGCAGTTTACGATCTCCTCCACAACTTCCAGCAGATCCGGCGCGTAATACTTCGCGTACTGCTCGTCTGACATAAATCCGTCCATTCCTTTATGCAGCGCCATAAAGACCCATTTTCCTTTGAGGAACTGCCCCTGCTCACGTACCATCTCCTTCATGATCTGCAGGTTCATGCGGCTGTAGGAAAGAATCACATCCTCGTTATCGTACATATCCATCATGGAATCCATGGTTCCCCGGTAGATATCACTGTAGCGGTCAAAAGGAACTGCAGCGCCGCCCTTGTCCAGCACCGGGAATCCCATATCCTCTATGGTCTGTTCAATATCCCGCAGCTTCTTTACACGCTCTGCAATCATATCATTCAGTTCCCAGCAGTCCTGAAGCATCTGACGGCTCTCCGGCGTACTGAGCGTTGTCACCACATTCACGATGGCATTAAACGTGGGATTGATCCGGTTGAACTTCCAGTTTTCCATCGGGTCAAACAGTCCGGCCACCCGGGGGAACGATTTGGTGATCTGGAAATGAGAAAAATCCCGGCAGAACTCTTCCATCTCTTCCTCCGCCAGCAGCGGATACTCCAGAAACTGGTGAATACTGTTGTCACCCACTCTTCCGTCAGGCGCTCCCGCCCAGGCAAGATTTTTCATTTTCAGTTTTTCCCAGATCGGCCCCATTCCCACATTGTTGTTCAGAATCTGAAGCAGCATATCCGGCTGATAGTCGTTTACAAATTTGATAAAAGCATTTTTCGCTTTCCCCATATCATATACGATATCCTTCATCGTATATCCCGCATAGTTCGCCAGAAATCCCTGGCAGTACGGCGCCCATGGGATTCGGTCAGACTCCTGAAGGTTTACAGCATTTTGAATACGGGATAATCTTTTTTCATAAGTTGACATTTGTTTTCTCCTTTCTTTTGCCGTTGCCTGTATATATTGCAATCCTTGTGCCAGTTTTTCTCCGCCGGCAAACAGCGCATATTGCAGGGGCTGATACGGCAGTGTTCAATAATTGAAAAAGAGCATATGCCAATTTTCAAATCACATGTATAGAATCTGAACACTGGCATATGCTCCTGTTTTTATAAATTAAAGTCCATATTTCTGCATTTTACTGTAAAGGGTATTTCTTGCCACCCCCAGCTCCTTTGCCGTTTTCATTATATTTCCTTCATTCGCTTCCAGACGTTTCCGGATATAATTCTTTTCCAGCGCCGCAAGAGTCGAAACTTCCGTGCCATTTTCCATTCTTTCCTCCTCAGAAACTGTCTGCTTCTCCCCCCGGACCGCCTGACTGTTTCCTTTTATGATATGATCGATACTCATCTTCTTCTCGTCATTGATCTGAAAATATTCGTCCAGATGCTTCGGCGTCACCGTTTCCTCCGGATAGAGAATCGACAGACGTACAATCAGGTGCTTCAGCTGCCGGACATTTCCCGGCCATGGATAACGGCACAGGTAATCCAGCGCATCCTCGCTCAGCCGGAAATTTACCGCATAGCTTTCCATAAAATGACGCAGCAGAAGAGGTATATCACCCGGTCTTTCACGCAGAGGCGGAATATGTATTTCCAGCATGGCCAGCCGGTAATATAAGTCGCTTCTGAAAGTCTTCTCCTCACACATAACCGCCAGATTTTTATTGGTGGTAGCAATAATATCCGCCTGCAGCGGATAGATCCGATCCCCACCTACACGCTCAAATTCCCGTTCTTCCAGCACCCGCAGCAGCTTGCTCTGAAGGGTCAGATTCATATCCCCGATTTCATCAAGAAGAATCGTTCCGTCTCCCGCCTGTTCAAACTTCCCTGCTCTGGCGGACGTCGCCCCTGTAAACGCCCCTCTTTCATAACCGAACAGCTCCGCCTCAATCAGATTATCCGGGATCGCCGTACAGTTAATCTTCACAAAGGGTTTGGAATAAAACCGCGTTCTTTCCGCATGAATCGCCCCTGCCAGAATCTCTTTTCCGCATCCCGTCTCCCCTATAATCAATATGGAATAATCAGACTTCGCCGCCTGGCGGCACTGCCGGATTACCTGCTGCGCTTCCGGACTCTCTCCGAGAAAATCATCAAAGGAATACTTACTCATATTCCGGGACAGCGTATGGTACATCTTTTTATCCCCGGGAGTCTCACTGAGCCGGTTTACCATATCCCGCAAAAATCTCATATCATGAATCGTAATCGTACACAGCGCCCCGACCACTTTATTTCCATCAAAAATAGGAATTGCATTGCTTAATACCTTATGCCCCTTTATGTGAGCGATACAATCCTGGGATGAGCGCCCCGTATCCAGCGCTTCTTTTACGATCTTGCGGGAATCATCAGACTCTATGGGAGTATTGATTCTGTCTCTGTCGTCCCAAAGATGCCTGGCCTGCTTGCTGGCATATAAAATAATTCCATTTTCATCTACAAGAATGGACGGATTCGGCAGCGCATCCATCATATGGTCCAGCATTCCGCCCCTGGTATGAATTTTTTCTTTCGTCAGATCCAGTCTCATGGAAGATTCCCTCTTTCATCATTGTTCCTTTGATATGCATTGTACATGTCCACTAAGCTCATACTTCGCTCCGCTCGCCCAGTGCTCATATTATATCATGCTTTCATTTTCTGCACAATAATTGTTCATTTTTCGTACACACATCTGCTTTTTTATCAATTCTCATACGTTTTTCTCTCTTTCCCTGTACTTTTTCCTCCGCTTAAAATTGGCATGCAATTTGCATATAACATTGATATCAGATTTATCAGAAAGCGAGGGAATCATATGAACTTAAAAAGAGAACTTACACCGGAAGAACTGAAAAAACCATATGCGAAATTTTATTTTCAGGATCTTCCCACACCGGATCCCACCGTTGTGGATATTTACAAAAAGGGACCCATGGACTGGAGAGATGCGCTGGATCCCGAAGACATCAACGATCTGCTTCAGCCGGGATATCACAAAGTGGAAACCGGCTACTGCCAGATGCCCGACGGCACTGCCTATATCGCCACACTTTTCAAAATGCCTGGCGTGACGCTGGATATGATGAACTGGTGGTTCGCCTGGCATGCCCTGGAAGATCTGCGCTATATGATCTGGTACCCGGGAGCGCATTTTTCAATCAGCGTCACAGAAGAGGGCAGGAAAAAAATCTGTGATCCGAATATACCGCCTGAAGAAAAGCATATGAATATCACCCATACCGTCTGCGAGGATATTATGGGCGTCGGTGAAATACCCCCGCCCCATTCTATCCCTTTTGTTGACATGAAAACTCTGGGATTTGATTCGGATCTCTACGCGAAAACGCCGGGAATTACGGTTATGGGCGCCGTATCCGACCCCAATGACAAAACACTGATTCCGGAACGCCACCGCATTCTTCTTCATTATTTCAGAGAAACGGAGGACGGCGTAGAACTGCGGACCCGCACCTGGCGGGGATGCACGCTGGTAAATGGGAAAAAAGTGAAAATGATTCCCGATGGTCAGAAAATGCCCGTGGGAAATATCATTAAACTGACAGAACATTCCTCTCAGGAATATACCAATCTGGCGCGAATTCTTCCCGAGCTCTATGACATGATGGAAGGAAAATATGAATAAAACAGAAAGGAATTTAAACTGCTATGACATCCAGACATACTTATACCCCCAATTCCGGACAGACCTTTGTGCCGGAACTGGAATCACCTTACACGCAGACAGTCGCGTACGATAAAGCCGCGGACCTCCCCTCCAAAGAAGGCGGTTATCAATTTCATGAGAAATGGAAAGACAGCGGCTATATGATGGTGGGAAATGATGAAGTGAAATTTCTGGAAGGAGTTACCCCCGAAATGCTGGACTGGTTCTGGGCCAATCTGGAAAAAGTCTACTATCTGTGGGCGCCCGGAGAACATCTGGGCTTTGACTGGGAAGTCCCCCCGAACCAGGTCGGCTACGAAGGTTCTGTAGAACATATCTATGAAACCAATCATTTTCTGCCGGTACATATGAAACGCATCAGCATGGAAAATTATCCTTTTACAGAGTGTGCAGAACACTGCTGGATTTCCGACGGAACCTTCGGCGACAGCGGACACGGCATGCGCCTGATTCATATGTATGAAGCAATGGAGGGCGGCACCAGATGGATCACCATAAAGCTTGTCCATAAAGATGACGCGGCCTGGATCCGGGAATACCGCGCCAAAGCAGATCCGGCAAAAACGCTGGAGCATAATGAATACGAGGCCGGCAGATTCAAGGATTTTCTTCCCCAAATGTACCGTCTGTGGAAGGATATCCCGAATCCGGCGCAAAATGTAAGTTTTGATCTGCGGACAAAACAGAATCCGGACGGAACCTGGGCTCATGTCTGCGCCAATAAGCCGCCGAAAGCATAAAAAAGAATCCTGCTCCGGAAGCGCAGCTGTTTATACGCATGCTGCGCTTCCAGTATGGTATGAAATCACATTAGTACTCTCTATGCTCCCGCTCATGACCGTTACCTTCACCGTGATGTCCATGGCCATTTCCATTGCCTTCTGTCCCATCGCTGTCACACGCATCCTCCGCCTCATAATCTGTCCCGGAACCGCCGTCCGTTCCGGCGCCGCTGCTGCCGGATAACTCTGCAATGCGATCGTAGATTTCCCGCATGGTCATATCCCGCACTTCCTGAACAGTGATCGAGGGATCCAGCTTCTGCAGTTCCAGAAAGGCTCTGTATCTTCCGCAGGAAAGTCCCATTTCATGAGCCTCATCTGCTTCATCGGAATGTGCCGAATAACAGTAGGTGTTGGCGTTTCCCTCCGTACAGGTCTCTATATCCGATAAAATCCTGGCAGACCGGGTATCATCAGAACCAATCACGCCGATAGTCATAACTTCATTATCCGACAACAGGGCTGTGACCGCTTCATTCCGCATGATCTGTTCTACAGCCTCCGCATAATTCAGATGCTTGATATCCAGAGAATCCGCCAGTTTCTGCCCATCATCATTATAAGCGTCCACGGCAATTACACGGTCAAACCGGTTGATATCCAATTCCAGAGATGGATTAATATCTATGCTGATTTCCGCTGCAGGGGTGAAATACAGCCAGCGACCTCCCAGTATCAGGAATACGAAACACGCGACCGCCGGAATCCAATAACGGTACCCGGATTTTTTCACCTTCATATACCCGTTTGTTTTCCGGAACAGGTACTCTTTTGTTCTGTCCTTCAATTCTTCATCCGCATGAATCTGGTCAAATGCATTCTTTAGCGTATTACTCATATTCCTCACCTCCCAGCGTCTCTCTCAGCAGCTTCTTTGAACGGGTCAGGAGCGTATAAATCGTATTCACATTTTTTCCCAGAATCCGACTGATCTGCGGCACAGTGCAATCCTCATAAAAATGCAGATACACCACATCCCTGTACTTCTGAGGAAGCGCCAGCACTGCTTCCAGAACCTCTCTGTGATCTGAAAGCATTTCTGCCGGCTGCTCTGTCAGACTGTCCAACGAAACCGTTCTGCTGCGGAAAAAACTCTTCAGCAGATCTCTGCAGGCATTAATTGTTACCCGGATCAGCCATGCCTTTTCATGTTCTTCATTTTCAAAAGAAACAGAACTAAGGACATACTTCAAAAACACCGTTTGAAATATGTCCTCGGTATCAGCATAATTTTTCAGATGTATCATGCAGAGCCGCCGAATCATATCAGAATATTTTTCGACAGCTCTGTTCACCTCCTGTTCGCTTCTCATTTCAATGCCACCCGTTACTGTTATCTGCTGCATCCGCCATGATGGCCGGATCCATGTCTGGCCCCATGGCTGCTGTGATGACCATATCCTGTATTTCCATCGTCATCCGCACAGCCTCCATGATATCCGCCGGCACACTCGGTTCCACAGTAATCACAGATTCCATCATTATCCGCATCTGTATGACGACAATAATTCCCGGTATTATCATAATTCACACTTCCAGTTACGTCAACATACTGACAGTTCTTTCCGCAGTTGTCACAGATCCCGTCATTATCCGTGTCTGTATGCTGACAGGCACTTCCAACGTTATCAGAAACAGTAACTATACCGGAAATATCCACAGCGCCGGAAGCTTCCGCGCGGACAGGTTCTACCGTACTGCGCGCCTGTCCCGCACCTAAAGCAAATGCGCTTGTCGCACCGGTTCCCAGAGCTGCGATCAGTGTAACAGCAATTATAAATGTCTTCCTCACAAAAATCCCTCCATATCGTATCAGATTATCATTTCCTTTTTCACTTATAATACGACTGGCAGGCAGAAATCCATTCAAGATCCAGAAAATTTTTATTATAAAAGCACCCCGTCGGAAGACCTCATTCTCCCGGTTATTTCGTGGGCTGTACCTCCATAATTTCAGCAGAATCTATGATTCCATAGTTTCTCATAAATCTGGCAATTATAAAATACGCCAGAACAGAAATCGCTGCAATAAGAATTACTAAAATCAGTCCGATCATCAGTGCAATCAAATGTAACATTACGAATTTCCTCCTCTTTGTCTCCTGTATCTGAATGACATACCAATTGCCTCATTCTGTTTCCACAGGTAAAAACAGACCATTGTGCATCTTTTTTATTATCATAGCAGGCAAAAACTAAGAAACTGTAAAAGAAATTGTTAAGAATTTCATAACGTTGTCCATATTGGCAGGATTTTGGTAAGTAGGTAAGCCCCTTACAGGGCTTACCCCTCTCAGAACCGGACGTGC
>CAMLYL010000110.1 GCA_946491665.1 uncultured Lachnospiraceae bacterium
CTCCACGATAACGTTTTTATCATCATTGGGATCCTTGGGAAGAAGAAGGATCTTCAGCTTATTTTCCAGCTCCTCCACCCGCGCCTTGGATTCATTTAACTCTTCCTTCGCCAGTTCTCTCATTTCCTCATCGGACTCTTCCTGCAGCATGGCGAGACTGTCCTCTATATTCTGATTACACTGCTTGTATTCCTTATAAGTCTCCACAACAGGCGCCAGATCACTCTGCTCCTTCATCAGCTTCTGAAACCGCCTGGGATCATTTGCCACATCCGGTTCGGAAAGCAGACTCAGCAGCTCGTCAAACCGAAGCAGCGTATCCTCTAATTTATCAAACATCTCATTCTCTCCTTCCTTTTACCACACGATCCAGCCCTGCCAGATCTCTGATCACTTCTATATCCTTAAACTGATGCTCCCGCATATACTCTGAAACGGCTGCTCCCTGATCATATCCGATCTCAAACAGGAGCCATCCTCCCGACATCAGATAATCCCCGCATTCCTCAATAATTTTCCGGTAAAAATACAGACCGTCCGCGCCTCCGTCCAGGGCCCTTACCGGCTCATGGTCTCTGACCTCCGGCATCAGCTCCGGAATCACACTGCTTGGAATATAGGGCGGATTGGAAACAATCATCTGAAAATGTCCGGAAATCCCGGAGAACAAATCACTCTCCAGAAACTCCACCTCCACATGATTGTATTCTGCATTTCTCCCGGCCACCGCCAGCGCTTCCGGGGAAATATCGCAGGCAGTCACTTCAGTCTCCGGGCAGAAAGTCTTCAGACTGACGGCAATACATCCGGAACCGGTGCACAGATCCAGAACCTTCTTTCCGCTTCCGCAGTCGTCTTTCAGAATCTTTATGGCTTCCTCCGCCAGAATCTCCGTATCCTGCCGGGGAATCAGCACATGTTCATTTACCAGAAACGGAAGCCCCATAAACTCCTGCTCTCCCGTCAGATGCTGCAGCGGAATACGCCTGCACCGCTTTGCCGCAGCGTCCCGGTACTTTTCCCACTGCTCCCCGGGCATCTCATCCATCTGGTGCAGCAGATAAAAGCCTCTGTCCGCTCCGCAGGCAAATTCCATAAGAAACATGCTTTCGGCAGTCTCATTTTCAATTCCCGCTTCTCTCAGCAGACCGGCAATCCTGCCGGCTGCCTCACGATACGTCATCATCCGGCTCCTGTCCCTGCTCCTTTCGTACCTCCTGTACGAAGCTTCTCCAGTCAAAAACCGCCTCCACGGAAGCGATCCCGACCTCAATCATCTCATCATCCGGCTCTCTTACCGTAAGACGCTGCATCCAGAGCCCCGGCTTGCTCAAAATCTGAATCAGGCGATTCTCTGTCCGCCCCGCCGCCCGCAGAAGCTCATAGGAAATTCCCGCAATTACCGGAATCAGAAGCAGCCGGATCACAATTCGCATGGTGTGAGAATCTACCCGGATGAACAGATACAAAATAATACTGATTACCACTACAAATACCAGAAAACTGGTGCCGCAGCGCTTGTGCTCCCTGGAGCTTTTCCGGACGTTCTCCACATTCAGATCCAGCCCGTGCTCAATACAGTTGATGCATTTATGCTCCGCACCGTGATACATAAATACCCTCTGAATATCCTTCATCCTGGAAATGAGGAATATGTATCCGACAAAAATAGCCAGTCTCAGAACACCCTCGAAAATGGCGACCCAGTTGGCATTATCTGTCACGAACCTCTGGAAAACCTGAGACAGATAATAGGGAAGAATCATAAAAATCGCCACTGCCATAACAATGGAAAAAACAACGATGCCGCCCATCAGGGCATTTTCTTTCGCGTCAGAGCCTTTTTCTTTTTCACCGCCTTCTGACGCCTCCTCCGCAGCGGCATCTTTCTTCTTTTTCTCCCGGCGCTCTTTTCTGTTCGCTTCCTTCTCCGCCTCTTCCTCATCCTCAAAAAAAGAAGCAGAGTACATCAGCGTAGACATGCCCAGCACCAGAGAATCTATAAAGGACAGCACTCCTCTTATCATGGGAATCTTATTCCACTTTTCATCAAAAAGAGAAGCCTTGTTATCTTCTGTTTTTATCTCGATCTGGTGATCCGGCTTTCTGACAGCTACGGCATACCTTCTGCCATTGCGCATCATCACGCCTTCCATGACCGCCTGACCACCGATTCCTGAATATTTCATACTTTGTCTGTATCCCTTTCCCTAAGACAAAAACGGCAGAAAATCTTTTTCGAAAAAACCAGCCTCCAGCTATATTTTTATCAAAATATGACCGGAGGCTGGTTTTCATACTGCCTGTTTGATTACTGTAAACCGTATTTCTTATTAAACTTATCAATACGACCACGGGCCTGAGCTGCTTTCTGCTGTCCTGTATAGAAAGGATGGCACTTGGAGCAGATCTCAACGTGGATATCCTGCTTTGTGGAACCTGTTACAAATGTGTTTCCACAGTTGCATGTTACAGTCGCCTGATAATAATCCGGATGGATCCCTGCCTTCATTCTCTTCACCTCGCATACCAAATTTCTTTGTACTCCATGCTCGCGCCTGTCGAAGCACAATAAACTTGTTAATCAATCGCTCTCCCTGAGAGCTGTCTTTTTTGTTCGTCACTGCACACTTATCCCGTACACAGCACGAGTATTATATCATGCAGTCATTTATATTGCAAGAATTTTTTCATCAGAAAAACTTTCTGTGAATCACCTGACGGATAAAGTCCCGGTTGTTTCTGGTTTTCACAAACATCCTCAGAATATTCTCCACCGCCTCGTCGGCCTTCATGCCGTTAAAAGCACGCCGCATAATTTCCACAGCTTCCTGCTCCTCCCGGTCCAGAAGCAGATCCTCGCGCCTGGTTCCGGACTTCACAATATCAATTGCCGGGAAAATTCTCCGCTCGGAAAGCTTGCGGTCAAGGATAAGCTCCATGTTTCCGGTTCCCTTAAACTCCTCGTATACCACATCATCCATACGGCTGCCGGTATCTACCAGCGCAGTAGCCAGAATTGTCAGGCTGCCGCCTTCCCTCATATTCCGGGCAGCTCCGAAAAACCGCTTCGGCATATGCAGCGCGGCCGGATCAAGACCGCCGGACAGAGTACGCCCGCTGGGCGGAACTACCAGGTTATAGGCTCTTGCCAGACGGGTAATGCTGTCCAGAAGAATCATCACATCCTGTCCGTGCTCCACCAGACGCTTCGCCCGCTCAATCACCATTTCAGATACACGCTTGTGATGATCCGGAAGCTCGTCAAAAGTAGAATAAATCACTTCCACATTATGCCCTTCAATGGCCTCCTTAATATCGGTAACCTCCTCGGGACGTTCGTCAATCAGGAGAATAATCAGATGCATCTCCGGATTATTAGTCTTAATGGAAGCTGCCACTTCTTTTAACAGAGTCGTTTTTCCGGCTTTTGGCTGAGCCACAATCATTCCTCTCTGCCCCTTGCCCACCGGAGCAATCAGATCCATGATCCGCATGGAAACCCGGGAAGAACTGGTCTCCAGATGAAGTCTCTCATTGGGGAAAATGGGCGTCAGATCCTCAAAAGGTGTTCTCTGGGAAGCCGTCACAGGATCAATACCGTTCACAGACGAAATGTACAGCAGAGCGCTGAACTTCTCCCCCTGGGAACGTGTCCTGGTATTTCCGGTCAGAATATCACCGGTCTTCAGCCGAAACCGCCGGATCTGAGAGGGAGAAACATAAATATCATGATCGCCCGGCAGATAATTCTCACAGCGGATAAAACCGTACCCATCCGGCATAACTTCCAGAATGCCGTCTGCCTTCTCACCGCTGTCCAGATCAGCCAGCGTCACGCCCTCTGTCTCAATTCTCTGAATCGTACGGTCATCCACCGTCTTCAGCTTCTCATCCGTAGCGGGATCTCCCGTTACAATCGCGGGGCGGAAACGCCTGTCCTGTCTGCCGGTTTTTATATGTTCTTTTACTTCATATGTTCTCGCCGGGGCAGACATTCCTTTCTCTTCATCATCCTGTCCGGAATTACCGGAAACTTCCTCCGGAGGGATCGAATCACGCCGCCGGTTATCCTCCTGATTTCTGGAATCATATCTCCGACTGTCCTCTTCCGCCTTCGCCTCATGCTTCCTGGCGTTTTCCGGCTCCGCCTCTCTCCGCTCCCGGCGGCGGGGCATCTGTGTTTTCGCTTTCCGAACCGGCGTATTTTCTTCTTCCCTTTCTTTTATTTTTTCGTCTGCATTCTCTGTATCGGCAGTTTCTTTCGCCTGTGCCTCCCTGGCATCCTCCTCATCCTGCTGCAGCATGCGCTCAATCAGATCTGCCTTTTTCAGCGCAGATACCTTTTTCATGCCTCTCGCTTTGGCAAGATCTCTCAATACCGCCAGCGAAAGACTCTCATATTTTTCTTTCATTAATTTACCTCCAGTAAATTGTCTGTGCTTGATAAAATATCCCAGGGTACTTTGTCAGAAACGACATACAAAAATACAATAGGAAAAATGTCACTGGAAGTATTATACACTATCCTTTTCGAAATAGGAAGTCCTATTTTCAGGCAGAAAAAGCAGCCCCTGTGCGATCGCACAGGAGCAGCTGTGAAAGAAAAAAGATGAAGAACACTAAATGAAGATCTCTCCTATATTAACGGAATCTTTCAATTCCACCGTTTTAACAACATTTCCGTCGATTTCCAGAGTGTAGGTTCCCGGGCAGAGTCCGTCAAACTTGAACTCTCCGAAACAATCTGTTACTGCAGATTCACAGATTCCATCACCCTTCAGAGTAACCTGAATTCCCTCTGCGCAGTCATCAAAGACTTTCTCCACGATTTCACCTGCAATAAAAGCTTTCGTAAACCGGTGAAGGTTCTTATAGTATACGTGAGGATTTGTGCCGAATTCCGGACGGTAAACCTCCAGCTTTTCCTCCTCCACAATTTTCGCCATCTCTTCCGGCTCCAGCTCATAATATTTCATGGCCTCAGTGGGGCAGCTGTGTGCGCAGCGGGGCATACAGGGAGCCTGTTTGCTGTCAAGAATATGGGCGCACATTGTACATTTCTGAGCCACATTTTTCTCATCATTCCAATATACCGCGCCGTAGGGACAGAGATGAACCAGTTCCCGGTGCCCTCTCGCCTTTTCTGCGTCAATAATAACAATGCCGTCCTCTCTTTTGGAAGCATATCCCGCATCTACCAGAGGACATTTCTCGCAATGCTGGCACATCAGCGCCAGATATGCCACATCAATCCGCGGGCACTGGCCCCGCTCTGTACGGAGCAGCTTAATCCAGCGGTGTCCGTGTCTGGGCTGTTCCTCTGTGTAAGGCTTCCAGTCATTTCCCACATGTTCATCCTTACATGCCATAAAGCAGTCGTTGCAGTCATGGCAGGAAGCGATATCCATTACAAGATACTTCTGTTTACTCATCTAATTTTCCTCCCTTCCAGTCATGACCGGAGAATTTCCATGCTTTTTCCGTCCAGACCATATCTTTATTGTTTACATCCTTGAACAGCTCTGTCTTCCGGCCCGCGCCTTCCGGTGCCTGAACAGGAGCGTTCCAGTTTTCTTTTTCCTCGGCTCCGCCGTGATTTTTATCCAGAGGCTTTTCCTGATAGCCTTCCAGTTCTTTCTTATCCCATTTTTCAATCTCTACCAGGCAGTGCTCGGTAGCCATGCCGCTGGCGTATTTGGACAGGAAACGGGAAGGTGTCAGAATGTTGATACATCCGCCTCTGTCCACAGAATGGCCGGGCTCGCCAAGAGGTTTATATTCAGCGGAAGACTCATAACAGTGACAGGTACCTTCCGGCACACGTTCTGTAAGCTGAGCTGCAAAAATAACAGCGCCTCTCTCATTATATGCCTTAATCAGATCATTCTCTTTGATTCCGCGTCTGGCTGCATCTGCCGGATTCATACGCATGATCCAGTAATAGAACCCGTCAATCAGTACACGGTGATTTTCCACATCATTGATAAAGGAATCTTTTCCGTCTCCCTGCGTATGGAAGCTGAATCTGGGATGCGGCGACAGAACCGCCAGCGGATACTTTTTGAACCGCGGTGTATGATGTCCCTCCCAGGAAGGTATGTATATTGGCATCAGCGGCCGTTCCTTATCATCTGTATCATAATGACCGAAACGCTTCAGACTGTTTGATACAAATTCCACTTTTCCGGACTGTGTCTGGAGTCCTTTCTGGTCAACCAGATCACCGGGGCGGAAACGGGAAATCCAGCCCCTGGTATCCTGCTCACGACCTTCCGCAAACCAGCGGAGAGCCGGCGCCGCAGGTTTTCTCTCATCATTCGGTACAATGAAATAACCTTTTTCAAAGAATTTCTCCCAGGTCACTACTTTCGGCAGATCGGAAGCATAGAACATCTGCTTCACCCATCCAAGCTCTGTCTTGCCCTCAGAGAACACATCTCCCACATGAAGTCTCTCACAGATCGCATTAAAGATCTCATAATCGGACATGGACTCTCCCAGAGGATGAATACACTTCTTCTGCATGGTAATTACACGGTGATTTGCCTGATTGTGTGAATCCGGGTTATAACCGGAATTGCTGGCCCACTCGCCGATATCCCAACGCTCAAAGTTCGTGCAGGCAGGCAGAATAATATCTGCAAAGGGAACCTCCCCCTCAAACCAGATGGACTGGCTGACTACGAACGGAAGTTTCTTTGTCCGGTACATTCTGGCATAACGGTCGCCCTGTCCCATGGTTCCGATATGAGAACCGCCGTACTTGTACAGCATCTGTATCCGGGGATATCCGTTTGCCGGATATTCATACTTGTGGAACTGCTGCTCCTGGGAATCTCCTACGAATCCCCGGCCCCACCATTCCACATGGTCGTCCAGCACACACTCCGGCAGCCGCATACGGTCGATATGTACACCTGCCGCCGTACTTAAATTGGAAGTCATGGGCTTACTGTTAACGCCGTCAAACATCTTATATGCAAATACAGCTCCCGCTGCAGAGTTCGCTGCGTCGCCGCAGATACCGCCGTCCGCATATCCGGGAAAATAGAAATCAGAATCCACCGGAACACCCTGTGTAGTACTGTAGATGTTGATTCCCGGTTTTCCCATACCCTGCATGGTAATCAGAGCTACCATCAGACGTGCCCAGTCCATACCGATGGGGCTTCGGCATACGCCGCCCCAGCCGCCTAATCCTCCGGCAGCCAGCATGGTTTTATGCTTTGCCCACTCTCTTGCCAGAGCACGGATCTCACGGGCAGGAATTCCGGTTTCTTCTGCAGCCCACTCTGTAGTTTTTGGAGTGGAGTCTGTCACACCCAGTACATAATCCTTCCACTCATCAAAGCCTTCTGTATGCGTAGCCACATACTCTTTGTCGTAAGTTCCTTCTGTCAGCCAGGTATAAGCGATTCCAAGAGCAAGGGCGCTGTCTGTACCCAGCCGGGGTGAGAACCACTTTCCGCCGTACAGCCCATTCGTATGATTGTAGTAAGGGTCAATAAATACCATCTTAACGCCCAGCTCTTTCAGCCATTTCCGGCGGATGGTACTTTCATATGCTCCGTAAATACCGTTATTTGTCTCCGGATCTGAGGACCAGAATACCATCATCTCACAGTTCTGCAGACAATCCTCCAGAAGGTCTGTCTGCTCCGGATTACCCAGTCTGGCTGTAAAGCCCCACATATGAGTAGCGCCCCAGTGCCATCCTTCCCAGGAATCCGGATTGTGATCCCCGTAGGTCATTCCCGTAGCATTCATGAAACGGAACAATGTACTGTGCCTGTATCCGACAGTTCCCCACAAATGATGGGAACTCGGCTCAATTACCATAGCGCCCGGACCATATTCACGTTTGATTCTGCGGATCTCATTGCAGACAATATCAAGAGCCTCGTCCCAGCTGATTCTCTCATAACCGGAAATACCTCTGTTTTCCTCATGTCTGTCCCCGTTGGGATCAAAATCCACCCGTTTCATCGGATACAGATTTCTGCGGTCCGAATAAATCATGGATTTAAACTGCGCTGTAAATGCCGTATACGTTGTTTTTCTCGGCGGCGTAAATACTTTGCCCCGCGCTTCAATTGAATAGGAGGCCGCGTCATCGTCATCCAGATCCATCGGAGTGATCCGGACAATCTTATCCTTTTCTTCGTCTACATAGACGAAAACCGGGCCGCCGGTTGTCATCTGTGTTTTTCTGACCAGATTTCCCATATTTCATTTCTCCTCGTATTATATAGTAGTAGTGTTTATAGACCCTCTCCAAGGTCTGTAT